>JAIETE010000308.1 GCA_019745505.1 Candidatus Obscuribacterales bacterium
TTCAGATTCGCTCCTGTAGGGAAAGTGATGCAGAAGAACATTCTGACCGCCGATCTCCAGCTCCAGATCAACGTGCACAGAATTGAACCCGGCGTCCAAATAGGTCTGCAACCACCTATCTGGGTTGCCGATGTTCGGATGGCACCGGTCGTGATTACCGGCCACAAGAATCTTGCTGCCGTTGAGTCTTGGCAAAATCTCAGTCACCATATGTGGTTGCATAGCGAAATCACCCAAATAATAAACGGTATCATTGGGCGCAACAACGCTATTCCAAGACGACTCCATGATCGAGTTCATATGAGCGACAGAGTTGAACGGTCGATTACAGTACTTGATGATATTGACGTGTCCGAAATGATGATCGGACGTAAACCATGTCGTCATTTTTACTCCTTCCTGAGGCACAACAACCGCTCATTAAGCAGCCTCGCCGTAACACAGTTAGAGAAATAGAAAGACCTTTACTGTCTGAAATTGCGACGAAGCTTACTGCCTATCCCCTAGTTGGATAGAGGCGCAGTTGGAAGCTCGTTTTTATTTTCAGACTGTTAATCATTCCCAAATAATAACATACGCCTGAAAGAAGGAAGGGAGAAGGGCAGGGACATTTAGCCCCTGCCCGATTTTGCTTCAGCCTTTGACTGAAGCCAGTTTTGTCTTCTTGGGTGACTCTGCACGAATAGAGTCGTTCGAAGATGGTTCATCGTGAGATGTCGGCCGTTTCCCGCAGAGATGGAAGCTAGTGAGCTTAATCACTGGCTTGGTGATCTGTACACTCGCGCCGTTCACTTCCTTGTTGTAGGTGGACAGCGCCAGCCGTCCATTGACCACGACCTCGCGGCCTTTGGTGATGGTCTTGAGCACCCGTTCACCCAAGCCGTTCCAGGCATCGACATCCAACCACATAGTTTTGTTTTCGTCGGTGTTGGAAGAAAATTCTTTCACTGCGATAGAGAATTTGACAACCTTGTTTCCAGTATCTCCGAATGAGACAGCGTGCGGATTTTGACCGACGTATCCGACTATCATAATGTTATTGTTCATAGTTGCAGGCACCTCCAGTGCGTGTTAGTGCCCTTAAGAAAGACACGGCTTCTGCTGCCCAATGGACGCGTTTACGCGCCCCATCAGGGGACTGCCATTGGAAAGCAGCATAAGTTGTGTCAGTCTCGTCGTTCAGACATGCATTGGAGGTAGCCGGAAATGAACAAGAACAACTTGATTTCGAATAGGAGGTCTATCAGCACTGCTCGCTAGATGAAAAGCAAGAAGGCGGTTTATCTCATCAGTAAAGGTGTTGAAAACGAACACGAGCACGAAACAAATGTGTTTGCGAAGTCTGTAGAGTCAGCTTGCTCTTCGGCTCCATTCCACAACCCCATCCCTTAAGACAACAGCGTCATAACCAAGGTTGCGCAATAAGCGCACTGCGTCGCCGGACATCAGACAGTACGGTCCCCGACAATATGCAACGATGGTTTTGTCTTTCGGCAGTTCTTCAAGCCGAGCTTTTATCTCAGACAAGGGCATAGAGCGGGCAAACGGAATGTGATTGGTTTCGAATTCGGTCGAGGGACGCACGTCTAGCACTATTACCTCGCCTCTGCTGGCCTGAGATAGCAACTCGTCTTTGCTTGAGCCCTTCCATTCATGTGCCGACTCGCCCATCTGTCTGACTACGTCTTGCAATTCAAAAAGGCGCTCCTCCGCCAACTCGCGAAGTGTAACCAGATAGTTTGCCACCGATGGACTGGACAGTCCATAAATCATGTTCTTGCCCTGTCGCTCATTCTCTACTAATCGCGCGGCTTTCAACTCTTGGAGATGTGAACTTGCCAACTTGACGCTAATACCAGCTTCTTGGCTCAATGTCTCAACGGTCTTTGGCGCCTGACAAAGCAGACCAAGCAGCTCCAACCGTTTTGGGCTCGCAGTGGCTCTGGCAATTCTCGACACTTGCTCATAGAGCTCATTTTTAATTTCTCGGTTAGTTGCCATTTGAATCTGTCCGACCCCAATTTGTCAGCCATCCAACTTACATGATCAAACTCGTCGACACAATGATATTCTAACATTCGTTAGAATGTTTCCGTGTCAGGAAGAGCGGTGTTTAAATGAGTGGAAAAGACATCAAACTTGCTTTGAATGCCGGTGTGGAACTAAAACCGACGGCAACCCTCGGGATTTCCAGCGCTGTCGTGATCGAAGCTGCCAGGCGTTTTGAACTGACTTGGGATCGCTTCCTTCGACTCTATAACACGGCGGAATTCGTAAGAAACAGATTGGAAAAATCCTGCAATATTTTAGATGTCGGGGGTTTTGACGGTGCCCTGGCTATGTTCTTGCCTGAATATGTTGTCGATGTGATCGATCCCATCACGACTTCTGGTACCGGCCATAGTATCACTGCTCAATCTTATGACGTGGTCGTTTCTATTGATGCTCTTGAGCATGTGCCGCCTGACGAACGTCAAGCGTTTATTCAACAATTGAGCAATGCAGCGCGCGAGTATTTATTTATCAACTTTCCAGGTCAGCAAACAGCAAGCGCTCAGCAACTCATTTACCAACTTACCAATAACCCGCTTGTGAAGGAGCACGTCTTATGGCAACTTCCAGATCGAAATCAGGTTAGGGACTTGGTTGCGAGGGCCGGTTTTGAAGCCTGCATAAAACAGCATACAAGCCTTGCGCAATGGATCTCACAATATCTCCTTCAAACGGCAGCGCCCGATGTTGCGGCAAAAGCCAATCGCTACCTATTGGAGCATTTCTTAGAAGAGCCGGTAGGTACGCCGCTTTATGATCTGATCATTGGACGCAGAATAACTGCATAAAACTGTTAGCATGAATATTACTATGACTGATTTAAAGACAACGAGAGAGGAAAGTCCAATGGAAACTATGATCTGGTTCGTCTGCATAGTGTTATTTTATTTTGCGATGCAGCTTTGGATTTTACCAAAATTCGGCATATCTACTTGAATGCCGCGCAGCTGCTCGGTCGAGCAGCCAAAGGCAAAAGCAGAGCAGCAAGAGGTTCTGGAGCAGAGCAGACCGGATAAATTTGATTAGTTTGGTACTATATTTGGTGGCGTTTTAAACTGACGGACTTGTATACTGTGGCAGTCGTTCTATCCGAACGTCGCCGCAAAGGCGCTTGAGCACTTATCTAGCGGAAATTAGACAGACCAAGATAAAGCGCTCTAAAACATTGTGAATGAAAAATTTGCGGAAATCGCGTTAGGGTAAGGCAAAGGGTAAGGCGCTGCGAAATGACTACCCCAATAAAAAACCGGCAGATCTGTGGAGACTGCCGGTTTCACTGCGATTGAAATTGGTTGCGGGGGACAGATTTGAACTGTCGACCTTTGGGTTATGAGCCCAACGAGCTACCGGACTGCTCCACCCCGCGATCTACGATCTTAGCAGGCTGCTCACGGCAAAGGCAGCCATCAAGGTAATGACAAGTTGAATGTTAACATAACGAGCTTTGGTCTTGCTGAAGGCGGCATTAGCGCTGTACTTTGCTTATCGGGCTATGAGAGCCCTGTTTTTGGTGTGAATAAGGAAACGATTCTTACTTTATGAAGGCAGTTTTGCAGAGAGTGTCCCGTGCAAGTGTGACGGTAGACGGACAGGTTGTTGGCTCAATAGATGGCGCCGGTTACATGATTCTCTTGGGTGTCGAGCAGGGCGACACGGAGGCTGATTCAGTCTTTTTGGCGAAGAAGTCCACAGAGCTAAGAATTTTCAACGATCAGGCTGGCAAAATGAACCTTTCGCTGATGGATGTAGGCGGCGGATGCCTAGTGGTTTCACAATTTACACTGGCGGCGGACTGGAGAAAGGGGCGCCGGCCCGGTTTTTCCCGTGCGGCGGCGCCGGCGGAAGGTGAGCGTTTATACCTGCATTTTGTCGAACAGCTCAGGGGGCTGGGCGTTAAGAGGGTGGAAACTGGGATTTTTGGGGCGGACATGAAGGTTGAGCTGGTCAACGACGGACCTGTAACGATGCTTTTGGAGAATCGCAGTGCCGAAGGAACAGCGGCCGAAGGCGCATAGTTAGGGTTGAAACAGGGCGCGTGCAACGCGCCCCCACGACGCATAGTTAGGATTGAAACAGGGCGCGTGCAACGCGCCCCCACGTAGATGGCGCCCCCACGCTAGCTTATGAGGACAGCTTGCGGATTTGTGGCTCTATCCAGCAATTTGCCGACGTGCTGGCG
The DNA here is from genome assembly GCA_019745505.1 of Candidatus Obscuribacterales bacterium. Lineage (GTDB taxonomy): Bacteria > Cyanobacteriota > Vampirovibrionia > Obscuribacterales > Obscuribacteraceae > QKMZ01. Next base: position 4,232 of record JAIETE010000308.1, read on the forward strand.
TAGGCAGCGCTGAATCTTGTCGGGCGTTTCGTCGGCTGGTACGACAACAAACGGGAATTCGGCCATCATCTGCTCGTACTCGAACATGATTTGAGATTGGTAGAGCTTGAAAGATTGATAGAGGTCAGTAGACATGCCGATGTCGCGACCTGATTCGTAGAAGTCGAGACTGCCACGCGTGGTGATGATGCGGCGCAGTAAGGGGTCCAGCGGCATCTTCAGATAGAACACCAGATCGGGCTCAACGGCAAAACCATAGAGTTTTCGCACCCATTGAGGATCGGCGCCTCGGACCACGTCCCGCGCAAATGCGGTGTAGTAGTAGCGATCGCAGATGACCATCAGCCCTGCTTTGAGTGCAGGTACGATGATACTGTTCAGGCGATCGGCTAAATCGGTTGCGTACAGGAGTGAGAATGTGATTGTGTTGAGGGCGTTTTTCGATTTTGCCTTCTCAATCACATTGGAGATCAGCTCTGAAGATTTCCAGCCTGTAACAGTAACGCCATAACCTTCGACCGCCAGCCAATTCTTGAGCAATTCAGTCTGCGTAGAGCGACCAACACCATCGGTGCCTTCAATGACGATCAGTTTCCCGGGATACTCGTGTTTGACGCGCTCCAGCGGTTTCGACGAATCGTTTTCGTTTTTCATATATGCGCTTTACTCCCGCCTCTTAAATGCGCTTTAACTAGTTGTCGCTCTCGATCAATTCGCTGACTTTCTTGCGGAACAGCATCTGCTGTTCGTGAATTGTTTGCGTTGCCGGCATGACGTGAAATCCGAATTCGTCAATCATGGCATCGTATTCATTGATGATGTTCGACTGGAAAATCCGAAACGATTCACGCGGATCGTTGGAAAGCCCCAGATCCATGCCAGATTCATAGAATCCTGGGGTGCGCATGTTGTTGATGCGTCCGAGCGAAACTTCGACAGGTACTTGAAAGTAAAACGCTCCATCCGGTCTAATCGAAAACCCGTAAAGATTTCTCACCCATTCTTTGTCTACGCCGCGAGATACATCACGAGCAAATGCGGTGTAGCAATACCTGTCGGCCAGCACGAAGAGTCCGGCTTTGAGGGCGGGGATAATTATGTTTTCCAGCCTGTCGGCGAAATCAGTCGCGTGCAAAATACTGAAAGTCACAGGAATCAGGGTGTTTGAGCGTTTTGCTTGCTTGATTGTTTTGGAGATTAGAGTGGACGAATTCCACTCTGTAAAGATGACGCTTTCGCCCTTTGATTCCAGCCAGTTGCGCAAAAGGTCGAGCTGGGTTGACTTGCCTGAGCCATCCACACCTTCTACAACGAAGAGTTTGCCCGGGAAATCGTGTTTTTTGTAAAGGCGCATGCGAAATCTTGGTGTTGTCTTTACGCAGACAGTGGCTGTGTATCTAACTTTTGTGTAATTCTTCTCCGGCGGCATCGCCGTAAAGGCTGCTGCAGGAAGAGTTTCGGCGTTCTTACCTCAGTCGAGCCGTAAGCAACAACTCGGTATTATATAGTTTTTGAGTGCTACAGTAGTCGCTTAACTTATTGGCGAAGGTCAGTATGAGCAGGAAAATAGCAAAACACTATGTTTTGAGCCTTTGCGGGCTGATGTTGTTCTCGGCAGGTTCGCAGGCACAGGCCTTGCCGATGCCGAAGTTGCCGTTCTTCGGCAAGAAAAAGGAAGCGCCTCCCCCGGCTCGCATGCCCGAATCGGATGATTCATCGGATTCTGAAGAGAAACTGCCGCCTGGATTGCAAAAGGATGTTAGACCTGACTCGATGACCGCTCCTGATGTCACCGAAGGTGACCAGAGCGAGGAAGAAAAGGGACGCTCTTCTGACAAATCTTCGAATGCGAGCAATTCCGATGACAGCGAAGAAATGTCCGAGTCCTCGCAAGAGGAGCACAACGACAGTGAAGAACGTGGTCGCAAATTGCCTGGCGAAAAGGTAGATCACTCGATTTTGGAAGAGAGCAAAGATTTGGAGCTGCCGGAAAAGAGGAAGGAAGATTCTTCAGTCGACCCGCGCAAGCATTATCTTATTGCCAAAGATCTGCTGGCTCAAAAACAATACAAAGCCTGTTTGCATGAAGTTAATAAGGCTCTGGCTCTCAATCCGCATTATTGGGAAGCGATGTATGTCGGCTGTCTTTCTCTGCAATTGCAAGAGCGAAATGATGAAGCAATTCGCAAGTATCGCCGTCTGGTCAGGTTCAAACCCGACATGGCAGAGGCGCATATCAACTTAGGTGTTTTGCTCAAAAAGACCGGGCAATTAGATGAAGCCGAGACTGCTTACAGAAAGGCAATCGAAATCAATTTCTATAAGGTCGACCCGCATTATAATCTGGCCAATCTCTTGATTGAGAAAGGCGATCTCGAAGGTGCGCTCGGCGAATTGAAAGCATGCGTGAAATTGGCACCACGAAATGCCTGGGTGCACAACAATCTAGGTGTCATCTACCAGAAGCGCAATTATCTTGAAGAGGCCGCCGAAGAATTCAAACAGGCACTCAAGCTCGAACCTGCTAACAGAACCTTCGAACACAATCTTCAATCTGTTCAGTCTCTGATGAAGAAAAAGGACGTAGGCGCATTTACCGGCAAGTCGGCCAACGGATAAGCTTAACCTGTTTGTGCAGCGCCTTTGACCGCTTTCACTTGGACGGCTTTGATTTCTAGTTGGGGAATGCCGGGGCGTTCAGCACTTCCGGTGTGAAGTTGATGCTGTTCGCTACGCGAGTGAGAAAACCTCTTGCTCGAGAAAGTGGATGCTGAGGGAATTGTTCGTCGTATTTGATCTCTTCGGCGAGAGTCATTTGAGTGCCTGCCACCAAATTTGGTGCATACGGATCGCGGCTCCAGCCGACTGGATTGCCGCCGCTATCCATGGAAATTTCTCCTGTCTTGATCAATTGCTCGAACACCGCGGATTCACGCAGTCCAGTGGGCTGATTCTCCGGGCATTGCAATTTGATGACGAAAGAGAAGTCTCTGAATGGAAAGGTTAGCGAGGCGACGTAGGCAATGCCTGAAGGTTGCTGAGGAAACTTGAAAATTGTGCGCGTGCCGAGCAATCCTTGAACGCGCACAACATTGACGGAAACCAACGCGCCACCGGATTGATTGACGCCTCGCCGGTAAGAATCGCGCAGCGTATTGACGTCGTTTAGCGAGCAAGGAATGTCTGGTCGAATCGGAAAGTAGTGAAGGAAAAGCACTTCGCGCCTGTCGTTGTGCCAGGTTACGCAAGTTTCAGTTGCTTCAAGCTGAATCCAATCGGAAGTATCGAAACTGATCGAGCGAATCGAAATCATCTAATAGAGTCGCTCAGTTTACCTGTAGTCCAAGATCTTGAGTAAGCAGTACTTCAAGCTCTTGTCCGGGGCTCAGGCTGACATTGTCACCCGAACGGAAGAGAGCTACTGCCGAGCTGCCGATCAACGTTGCGGCTGCCGGAGCACCCAGAGTCGCGATGTTTGCCGCCATCAGAGCGCCGTTGCGCGAACCGTCAGCATTAATACCGGCAACTGATTTTACGCTGCCTGAAACTCTGGTACCAAAACTGGTGCCCGGATCAAGCTGACCCTTGTCGTTGCTCGTCCCTTTTTTAAATTCGAGAGCGGCGTCGAGTGGGATGACTTCGCCGGTCGGGGTGACGATTTGCTCTAGCTTAAGACCGATTTTTGCGGCTCGGCTAATCAGCCTGGGTCTTGCCACTTCCACCACGCGTCCACGAACCAGGCTGCCTCTGGGCAATAAGAGTTGTGTTCCTACCGCCAGATCATCTTTGACGTGCGCTTCAAAAATGTCGCCCGGTTTGCTTTCCTTTGCGTCGACCATGCATTCCAAAACCAGCTTCAATCTGGTCGTTGTTGGCAAAGTAGTCGATTCGGCGCCTATTTTGAGGGCTGTGCTGGGTCCGTCGTCGGAACCGATGCGTGTACCTTCTGTCGCAGAGTAAGAGTGTTCTGCGAATTCGGGTAAATTCTTTGGCTCCATCGATTTACCTGGACCCATACGCGAGGGCGCAATCGCAGGTGCGTATCGCGGCGCCCGCGAGTCATTGCGTGCCGCTTGGGCGGGAATCGCAACTTGCACTAGCGCTACCACGGTGACAGCAGCAATTAGGAAACTTGATTGTGCGCGTCGATTGAACATTTCGATTAGTGACCTAATGAAGTGGGCTTGGCTAAAGGGTTGAACAGTTCCAAAGAAATACATTCTAGGAGCAATTCTACAGGGGTTGCCTTAAGTGCGCAAAACCTTCAGCGCGCGCTCGACCTTTTCTACGTCTTCCGGCAGATCCACGGCAAGAGAGCGACTTTCGATATACGACACTTTTATCGGTATGCCGTTTTCAAGTGCCCGCAGCTGCTCCAGCGTCTCACTCATTTCGAGCGGTGTCGGCTTTAGAGCGGCAATTTTCAAGAGGCATTCTCGACTGTAGACATAAAGTCCGACATGCCCCAGGTATTTGCGTTCGGCAAAGCTGCGTTCGTCTCTGTAAAAAGGAATAGGCAGTCGCGAGAAGTAGAGAGCAAAATCGTCATTGTCCACAACGACTTTTACTACATTGTGGCTGAACGCTTCTTCCTCAACCGTTATGTTCCAGGCAAGAGTGCCCATCTGCAAATTCTTGTCCTTGAGAAAAGGAGCCATTGCCTGCTCCACATGCTTTGGGTCAATCAGTGGCTCATCACCCTGCACATTGACGATCACGTCGATTTCCGGATGTTTTTCAGCGACCTCTGCCAACCTGTCCGTCCCTGACGGGTGGTCGCTGCGGGTCATTACATACTCTCCGCCGAAACGCTCTACCTCAGCCTTTATTCTCTCGTCATCAGTGGCAACGATTACGCGGTCGAGCCCGTTCACCTTTTTTACTTGTTCGTGAACGCGCTCAATCATTGTCTTTCCGGCTATTTTTGCCAGCGGTTTGCCGGGAAAACGGCTGGCCTGGTATCGGGCAGGAATGATGGCAGCAATCTGACGCTTTTCGTTTGAACTCATCTCGTACCTTTTAGAACTTTTGACTGGAACTTGAGAACTGCCCGAAGAAAATCGATTTCGACGTTTTTGAGATCGAATCTCAATAGCGAATCGATAACGATTCGGATTTTGGCGGGCAAAAGGGCAGCCTGGCTGGGCTTTTGCCGAACGAGAAAAGTCAGTGTCTAACAATTGTCGACTTGTTGTATTAGCAATTGTTAATATCGGTCTGTCCGGGGCAACGTGTCCAACATCGAACAGTCTTTTGCCTCCCCAGTTCAGGCGTTTGGGAATTGATTTGTGAGTGGCGCCTAATAAATAAACCGGCAGGGCTCCTAAAATGTGTTTTTTTCCTGTCAGTTCGAGTGACAAGATTCGATTATTGGGAATCTTGAACTCATAGCACCTTTCAAGAGGTAAACTCATTGAGCTGTAATTGTTGTCGCGACGAGTCGGCCATAGGCCCAATTGCGCAAAAACTCTTAGGCAAGGAACAAGAGCTGATTGATGCAGCGAAAAAATTCCTCAACAAAGCCAGCGATCCATTTTCAGGCGTAATTCATTTCTTGCACGACCATCCAGAGGATTCGTCGCTGCCTGGTCTTATCGTAAATCGCGTACTGCTGGGTGCGTTTGGTGATTCGGAGAAAATACCCGGTTTGATTCGAGTGCTGGCTTCGCATGTTCATGAGATTGCGCGCAAATCCGATGTAATCAACATCATCAACGAGCATGCTGCTGTTGAGAAGTGGGGACAGTATCTCATCAAGCAGAAGGAGAAAATTACTTTCAAGGTCTGCCACGACAAAGGAAAGCTGCTTCTCAACGACATTGTCGGGCTGGTTGCAGTCGAGCATGGAGTCGAGTTGCCGTTAGAGAAGATTTTGGTGAGTCCCCCCAATCTTATCGTCACGGTAAAGCTGGGTCTTCTGCGACCACAGAAGGTTGTTGAGATTTAGAGTTGGCAAAACAGCAACCGGCAAACATATCGCACCGCGGCGGGCGTCATTGGGCGCCTGAAAATACTCTTGTAGCTTTCAAAATGAGCCTGGATATAGGCGTTGAAGGCCTGGAGCTAGACGTACAGCGTTGCGCGTCCGGCGAACTGGTTGTTATCCACGATGAGCTCGTCAATCGCACTACCAATGGTGTCGGGCTCGTTGAGCACATTACTTATGATGAATTGAAAAGGCTAGACGCAGGCAGTTTTTGGCACGATGAGTATGAAGACGTCGGCAGGGTGAATTTCAAGGGAGAGAGAATTCCGCTCCTTAAGGACGTTCTCGATCTTGTGGACGGGCGAGCATTTATCAACGTTGAATTGAAGAATACTCCCATCGAATACCCTGGCATTGAAGACGACCTGATCGACTTGTTGTCCGATTATGGGCATCGCGACAAAATAATTGTCAGCTCCTTTGACCACCGGCTCATGTACAGTTTGAAAGAGAAGGAGTCAGGTCTGGCGATAGCGCTGCTGGCTGACGCTCTCTTTGTGAATGTAGTGGATTTGGCTCAGCAGATTGGAGCCGAATACTGGCACCCGTGCTTCGGATCTCTCAGAAAAGAGGCGGTCGAGGAGGCTCACGCGGCCGGATTGAAGGTCAATGCGTGGACTATAAATTCTCCTCGCGAATGGGCTATGGCTGTCGATTGGGAGTTGGACGGTGTGATCACAGACGATCCGCTGTTATACAAAGCTTTTCTGCAGAAGCGCAAAGCGCTTTCCACTTAGTCTTCTTTCGATTTGCCGGCTGTTTCTGCTTCGCTTTTTTCATCTTTGACTGCCGGAGTCGCGCTCCGCGCCTGAGCAATTTCGTTTTGCGGCTGGTGGAGACTTTGCTTGGTTTCTTCTTCTCTTTTCGCCTGGGCTGCTTCTTCAAGCTCGCTTAAATGCTCTTCTTCCTGAGAGACAATTTCAAACATCTTGCCGTCAAGATCAGCTTGGATCTTCTCTGCGAGTTCGTGGCTGATGGTGCCTTCCCGTACTAGACCTTTAATCGCATCCTTGCGAACGTCAAGAATGTGCAAGCGCGCACTTTCCAGTTCGAGTTCTTTCACCGATGCATCTTCCAGATGCAAATCTTCAATCTGATTTTGCAAAACTCTTTGAGTTTCAATAATCTCGTTTTCTAATTCTTGAAAAATGCTGGCAGAAATGTGTCCCAGTTTTTTCAAGTTTTTCAGTTCTGCAAAGGCCTGGCTTTCGGCTATCAGCTTGCTTTTCAGCGCTTGATACTGTTTGAATTTCGGATTGACGGGGCGAATGCCGAGAACTTTGACCAATGGCTCGATTGTCAAACCTTGAAACAGCAAGGTGAACAGTACGACACCGAATGTGGTGATGATAAAGGCCTCTCTGTCTGGAAAGTTGAAAGGCAAACTAAGTGCCAGCGCCATACAGAGAGAGCCTCTCAATGCGCCCCAGAAGAGCATGTGCTTCCAGCGCATCGGGATGGGTTGCTTATTTGTAGCGCAAAGAGTAGTGAGTATATACGCAACAGGAATTCGCGCCACTAATATTGCGGCGATCGCAATGCCGATTAAAGGGCTGTATTTCAGCAGCAAATCCATCTTCACTTGCAAGCCGATGAAGAGGAAAACCAGAGAGTTGACAACGAAAGCGGCATATTCCCAGAAGCTGTTGACGGCGAGTCGGGTGGTGGCGGACATCCCTTTTCTGCCGCCGAAATTGCCCATGACTATACCGGCCGTCACCACAGAAATGACTGGCGAGACGTGCATTTGCATTGC
>JAIETE010000116.1 GCA_019745505.1 Candidatus Obscuribacterales bacterium
TTCAGCAATAATATCCTTCCCTCGCAAAACGCTGCCATAACCCGCGTCACGGCAACACTAAACGATACTTTACATCTTCGCAGACAATTGAACAACTCGCCGAGCGGGTTCATCCAAAACTTCCGCCCAGCATGCAAGAATGTTTCTTTCCACTGAACTCGCAAATTCGTAAATGCCGGCTAATTCGAGACTATCCATATGAACCCAAAACGTACACTCATACCTTGCCTGACTGCTTTGATTTTCTCTTTGACTGTGCCATTGCAAGGTTTTGGCGCTGAGTCCCCGAGCGCGCAAACCGCGCTGGGCAAATTGAAGGCGGGAAATTTGCGCTATTTGAGCGGTAAATCTTCGGTTCCTCGAGTTGACGCTCAACGGCGAGAAGAGACAGCCACTTATGGGCAGAAGCCTATCGCGACAATTCTAGGCTGCTCCGACGCCCGCGTGCCGCCGGAGCTTGTTTTCGACCAGAAATTCGGCAATCTCTTCATTATCCGAGTTGCCGGCAATGTAACGGGAACTTCTGAAATTGCCTCTGTCGAGTACGGAGTACAGTATTTAGGTACGCCTCTGGTAGTCGTTCTTGGGCACTCAGCCTGCGGCGCCGTGCAAGCAGCGGTAGAAAAGACTCCATTGGACGGCAAATTGCCAAAATTGGTCGAATTGATCGCTCCTGCAGTCGACGCAGCTAAGCTGGCCAAGCCGTCGGCAAAAGGGCAAGCGCTGATGGACGCCGCGGTAGAAGCCAATGTCAGGCATCAAATGAAAGAGCTGACCAGCAAGAGCGAAGTTCTCCAAAAAGCTCTGAAAGACAAGAAAGTGACCATCATTGGCGGGATTCGAGACATAAGCTCAGGAAAAGTACACTGGCTCGACTAATCGAGAGCAGTTACGCGCCCGTCCTTAAAACGTACTAAAATATGCAGCCTCATCACACCACAAGATCGGGGTTGTCAACAATGTCTAAAGGTAAGGGGTCTGAAAAGCTGTACTCTTCTCGAATTGACTTGAGCGAAAAGGTTCGCTCGGAGATGACTCAGTTGCTCAACGAATCACTGGCATCAACACTTGATCTCTGGACACAAATCAAGCAAGCTCACTGGAATGTAAAAGGCAAAGAGTTCTATCAATATCATTTGCTCTTCGACCAGATTGCAGGCGAAGTCTACGAATATATCGATATGATTGCCGAGCGCGTAACGGCCCTGGGCGGCGTGGCAAATGGCACAACACGCATGGCTGCTGAACATTCGGCATTGAAAGAGTATCCGTCCGACCTGGTTCAAGGCGAAGAGCATGTTGCCGTTCTTGCCGATCGTCTCGCCGTTTATGGAAAGCATGTGCGCAATGGTATCGAGAAAGCCGGCAGTGCCGATGCCGATACGGCAGACCTGTACACAGAAATTTCTCGCACGATCGATCAGCGACTCTGGTTCCTGGAATCCATTCTTGTAGGCAGCAAATTCGAAGCCAAATCAGGAGAACTCGCAGGCACACGCCACTAGACCAGGCTTCGGTAAGAGATTGAATAACAAAACAAGGACGGCCAAAACTGGAAAGCATCATTCGAGGATGCGCCCGGCCGTCCTTGTTCTATTTCTATGCTCCATTTTTTCGGCAGGCATTTTCACCTGCCGGTGGACAAGCGCGGCTCATGCGGCCAAATTTTCAACATATGACGATGTATTCTTCGATGCGCTCATACTCAAGGCGAAGAAAAGATACAAGGAAGCCGGAGAGCTGTTTGCCAAAGCCTCAATGATGCATCCAAGCGATCCTGAGCCATGGGCATTGAGAGCGCACATGATGCTCAAAACCGGCCAATGGAAGGAAGCGGAAATATACGCCAGAAGAGCAATAGCCCTGGATAAACAATACGAACAACCGGTGCAATATCTGGCCAATTCGCTGCTCTTTCAAAACAAACTCAAAGAAGGTATCGCCGAGTGCAGGAAATGTCTTGCGCTCAATCCGGGAAACGACTGGTCGCAAAGGTATTTGAGAATCGCAGAACAGAAACTGCGCCTACCCATCACTGATATTTTCGAAGGACGAATCACCGAAGACCGCCCTTCCATGGAAGCGATTGCAAAATACCTGCAGGACCAAAAATACGACGACGCACTCAAACTGATCAACAAGCACATCGCCAAATATCCGACAAACTCAACCGGATATTTGAAACGTGCTTATGTGTATGAGGTGATGCGCAGAAGAGACCTGGCGATCAAGGATTACGACAAGGTTTTGAGCATGTATCCCTGTCATGAAGACGCGCTTGATTTGAGAGCTCAGGCGTATCAATCAATGAAGCAAGCGGGCAAGTCCGTGAAAGATTTGATCAAGTTGGTGCGAAACGACACCGATCATTGGAATTCTCGCTTCAGGCTCGCATTTGCATACATGGAGGCGGGCGACTACAACGCCTCAAAACGAGAGTACACCGGTCTTCTGAAGGTCTACCCGAATTCGATTGAAGGACTGACAGGACGCGGGCTCGCCCACTTGCGCGCCAAAGAATACAAAGAGTCGATCGCCGACTATTCTCAAGCTATTAAATGCGATCCGGAGCGCAGCGGAAGCATGCATTACAAGCGCGGTCTGGCATACGAAAAGCTGGGAGAGAGAAAGAAAGCGGCCGAAGACCTGGCGATTTCAAAGAAGATGGGTTATGACCCCAAAGATTTCTAAGCCTGATGGAAAACCTTCCATTTGCGGCTTTGATTAAGTTGGATGCAATTGGAATACTCTCAGTCTGCAGAGCTTCAATACTGGCAGTGATTGCAGACTAAATAGCGGATTCGGGCATCACTTTGCGGTCGGCCGACTTTACCTCGACCAATTTCAAACTGTAAGAGCCGGGAGGAAGCACGAATCCGATTTCAGCAATCTTGCCATTCAATAGCCAGTCTCGCAGATTGCCCGGTTGGAAGGCTATTCGGCTTATCGAATCCGATGCACGGCCGTGTTTGTCATTTTCCAAAAGCAATTTTCCGGCAACTCTATCCGAATAGTCGATTTTGTTTCGAGGCTGACTTGCCGAACGCCAAATCAATCGTACTTTCTTATCAAATTCAATGTCTTTGTCCGATATCTCGGTTCTAAATTCAATGATATCCACGGCAAATGGGTCCACCGGCTCGGTTAGTTTTGCCCAGATGACCCTTCCTTTTCGCGGATTATCTATTGTCTTGCAATCTACCAGTCCATTCTTAGTTACCATCGCAAAGTCCTTGCTGGAAAAAGAATTTGCTCCTCCAGGCGGAGTCCAATCCAACCAACGCTTCTCGACTTTGCTCCAGCATAGCCAGCGGGTGGACTTTCTACTCTCATAGGCTCTCCTAAGAGCAACCGGATCGACCCTGTCTGCGGTCAATCCGGATGAGTCTTTATAAAGAGAGATCTTTTTTGAGTAGTCGTCATCCGAAACAGGTCGAGTCAGCATGCGATGCAAAATATCCTCATTTCCAACCATGCTGGCACCTTCGAAATCCTGAGGCAAACCGAAAAGGACGACAGATTCAATCTGCGGATTCTTTACCAACTCAATCAAACGCGAAGTCAAAACGTTCATCTGCTTTCCGACTTCTATCCAGGGACTGAGGTTGCACTGAAGGGCGAAAGTCCATGAACTCACAAGAGCTAAGACAGCTGCCGAGCCTAGAATGGAGACAGCACGGCGGGTTGACTGTCTCGGCTTATCGTCAAATTGTTGAGGAGTAACAAGCGGCATTAAAGCCACGGCTACGAATATGCAAAAGCCTGCAGAACCAAGGAAAAACAATCGGCTTCCCACCAAATTGGATGAGATTTGCCAGACTTGAAAAGCCGGTAAAACAGACACGACGGTCCAAGCTGCAGCAAAAAGAAGGATTCGCGCATGGCGCTTCTGAAGCGGACCTTTAATAAACGCCAACAATAAGAGAACCAGCCAACTCAGATAAGCGGCCAATTCAAATGCAGGAGATACTTTCAACTCGCTGTTGATCCCGAAAAGAATGCGCTTCAAAGAAACAACATCGAAAAAACGCTCTCTTGATTGGAGAAACTCCCTAAACCCGCCGGCGCCGTAGCCGCCGACCAGAGTGCCGAGCAAGGCTGTGCGCAAAGCAGCGAAGGCGACAAGCAAAATTGCAAAGCTGAAACAGTAAAGACTCCGGCGTTTAAGACTTACTTTTTGCCAGCCTGAAGAACCGGCAAGAAGAATTTCTGCCCCTGCGATTACCAGAGGCAAGGAGACAGCCATCTCTTTTGAGGCCAATGCCAACGAGAAAGAGAGCAATGACAAAGCCAGCAGCTTATGCTGCCCAACTCTGCGAAAGCGAATGTAAAGACTGAGAGAGGCAAGATAGAAGCAGGTGCAAAACAGGTCGACGCGCCCGACAATCCAGGCGGTTGTCTCTGCATGCAAGGGATAGACAACAAACAAGAGTGTTCCCAAAAGCGCCGCCACAGTGCGCGACCGTCTCGGCTCACCGGGAAGTAATTGAAATACGAGCATGCCACTTAGCAATGCGCACAGAGAGAAGACGAGAAGATTGGTGAAGTGATAGCCGACCGGATTTAGTCCGTACAACAAACGGTCGAAGAGAAAGGAAACCGAGATGCCAGGTCGAAAACTAGTCAGTCCGTCGGTTTGCCCGGACCAATTGCCGGTAAACGTTTTGAAAAAGCCGCCCAGGTTGCCGTGAGCAGCGTCGCAGACATAACCGAGATGAACGAAATCATCGAGAAGAAAGCCTATGTTCAGGGTTTGAAAATACAGAAGAAGCGTGAGACCAAACGTGCCTGCAAAACAAAGAATAAGAAAGTAGATCGGACTACCTCCAAGTATTGGGAGTTTCGCAGAATTGAATATTTTGTTTTGAATCAGGACACCGGAGCGTTATCGGAATGCTCTTCGTAGACTGAGTCTTCCTTTAGAGACAAGGTTATCTTCTTGGTCAGATCGGAACTTATCGAGAGCTGCCGAATTAGCTTGACTTTGTAAGAGCCATCGTGAGGCGGCGAGAATCGGAAAATGTATACCCCCGAAGGCAGAGTCAGCCGGCAGATACCATCATCAGGAGTAATGAAATAACCACGGGGCATGCCCGAATTGTCGAACTGCTGACGTTCGAATTCACGTCCGTCATCATCGTCATCGGATAGTTCGGTCTCGTCATTGCCGTAAGGTGCATACGAAACGCGGCATCGCGGGACAGCATATCCGTCTTCACCTTGCACTTCAAAACGGACGTGGCACCAACCGTGCCAGGTAATATCCACGTTTACCGGCTCGCTGGCGATTTCTACCATCCGGGCATTGATAAAGTCTTTGTGCACGACCAGCCAGTAACTTCCCGGAGACAGAAAAATACAATAGCGTCCATCACCGTCGGTGATACCACTAGCGAGTGCGCGTGCTCTGTCGGCATCCAATTGCTTTTCGGAATCAGGGAAAACACTGACTCTGACACCGGGACGCGCTTGACCTTGCTCGTCGGAAACCCGCCCCTGAAGAGCGGTTCCATTCTGGATCTTGACCGCAACGTGCGTATCGCCACCGACCACAATCATTCGTGTCCAGGGTGCCAATCCATTGTGCTCCTGGTCGTTGATGATTACGGTGGGAGCATCTTTCGGATGCGCCGTTACAACCAGCTTGTAATTACCGCCAGGAACCGCAGCCGAGAAATGACCCTGAGCGTCCGTTCGTGCCAGATACTCAGTCTTTCTATCGGCCGCCCGTATCCGCACCAGAGCCTGCGAAATCGGTTCGTCTTCATAGAAGACTTGCCCTCTGAGACGATGTCCTTCAGAAACAGTGAACTTTTGAAAAACGCTCTCGCCGACGGTCAAACCTGTTTCTTTTATGGAGAAGAGTAAGGCCCGATCATCCGGCTCGATAGAAACATCGTAGTGCCCGGGTGAGACCAGCGCACGAAAACGGCCCAGGGAATCAGTCAGGCAATGCCCGGTCAGATCCAATTCCTGAGCCAGAAGCTTGTCTTTGAAATCCATGGAAGCGCGCGATGGGGCAACGGAAACATGCGCGCCGGCGACCGGCTGCCCGAAAATGTCCTGCACTTCACCATCGAGAGGAACGAGCGGAGGCAAAACCAGATCCAAATCATCATCGTTGCCGAAGACCATTACTTGAACAGTGGTGCTGACAAATGTATGAGATGGGTCCGTATTCATCGGTACGGCGAAAGATTCCTGCTCTTCATCGATGTCTTCGATGTCTTCTTCTAGTTCTTCTTCATCTTCGCTGAAATCGATCTTGCTGGCTCGAGCAGCAACGTGATATTTACCGCGCGGAAGTACGAGGCTATAACTGCCGTCCTCGTCGGTTCTGGCTGCGGCTCTGTACGATGATGGTTCGATTCCGAGCGCAACGACTTCGCAACGTCTGACCGGTTCGCCGGTGTGAGCAGTCACTTTGCCGCTGAGAATGCAACCGGTCGTCAGATTTATATTGCAGTTGGTGTTGCTCAATACACGCGCTTCGGCAATCGATTGCTTCAAGAATCTGGTCGATGAGTCAGGGCTGACTTCCAGCCTGTAGAGCCCGGACCGCACGGCAAAACTGAACTCGCCGCGAGAGCCGGTGCGTTGCTCTGAGACTGGAGCCTCGCCGCCATTGCCGTTTGCAGCGTTTTGCTGATAAACATCGTATAAATGAATCAGCACGTTCTGCACCGGCAAACCCTGGTGCCGTATATGTCCAGCAAGATTGAAGGTTACTTCGGAAGATGTCAAGAGAACCTCGTTTTCTGCACGAACTCTCACCCAACGCAAGATTTTACCTTGAGATTGCCATAATTCATACCTAAAGAGGCGCATCAGCGCCCTAATCTATGCGTGCAATAGCACGTCTATACCGCCCGGCTATCAATTGCATATGGCACGCCTGCTGTAGCCGGAAAGCTTTCTAAGCCTTGGTATTGCTCACATAGCTATCTTCGACATATGTATAACCGAAGTGTTGCATCGTCTCTTTTATCGCTGCAAATGAGCCGGAGATGACGATAAACTCATCCCTCTGCTTGCTTGCTCGCGCAGCGTCCACAGCGGCAGCAATACTGGAAAAGCTCTTCCCTTCAGCGCCAATCAGGTTGAGACAGTGCAAAAGAAATTCTTTGCTGTGACTGGATCGTCGACCTTTTGCCTCGGCGACGAAAACCCTTTCGCCTTTGTGAACGAGGCTGCTGAGAAGCTGTCTTGCGTCTTTCGTTTCAAAGCTGGATATTACGAACAGAGGGCGAAAACCTGGGTAGTTCTGGTCCAGGAAGGCGCGCAGCGCCTGAGCGCCGGCGGGATTATGGGCGCCATCCAGCAAAATGTCTCGATTTTTCAAATATTGCAATCGCCCGGGCCAACGGACATTCTTCAGCCCCGCACTCAAGGTTTCCATATCGCACTTGTAAATCGCATCGACCAATTCTTCTGGGCGCGGCGCTGTTTTACCTAGCGAGATCTCAGCGCTCGACCCGGACATCTGCACTTTCACATCCTTGTCCACGATCAAAAATTTCGCCACCGCCAGCAGTGCCAACAAACCATTCTGAATCTGGTGATTGCCCAGCAAAGAAAGATTCTCTTTCAATAGACTCAAAAGTGGAGCAGCAGGGCTCGATGCTTCTCTTTTACCATTGATATAGAGCACAATTTGTTCGTTGTTGGCCAGTGCATAAACAGGTGACATCTTCTCGCTCGCTACGCGAAGAACCTCATCAAGAGCGGCATCCTGGCATGCCGTAATTACTGAAATTCCAGGATCGATTATGCCGGACTTCTCGAAAGCAATTTTCTCTACCGTGTCACCGAGCAAGTGAGTGTGATCGAGACTGACGTTTGTAATCACGGTGACAAAAGGATTCGTGCGCGCGGTTGTGGCATCGAACCTTCCACCCAAACCGACCTCTACAACCGCAACATCTACCTTTGATTCTGCAAAGTGCATGAATGCCATCGCGGTTAAAAATTCGAACCAAGTCAGAGGTCCGACATCTTTGTTTTCCTGCCCGAACTTTTCAGACAATTCGCGTACTTTTGTCGCCAGCCGCGCAAAAGTTTCATCACTGATCGCTTTTCCATCGACATGAAAACGCTCGTTCCAGCGCAGAAGATGTGGTCCGGTGAAACGCCCGACTTTATAGCCACGCGCTCGCAACACGCTGTCTGCAATGGCAACGGTGGAACCTTTGCCGTTAGTCCCGCCGATGTGAATGCAAGGAATATCCGCTTGCTTGGACAGATGGGACTCGACAAAGCGATGCATTCTGTCCAGCGTGGGACGCGACAGCGTCGGAGCAAGACTCTCCAAGTAAGTTTTTGCTTCCAGATAGTTCATCGAAGGGTCTTGAATAGGCAGGCGGGAAATTATAACCATAAATCAGCAGCCAAATGAGATGATGCTATTCTCAAACAGGCATCCGGCAGAGAGGGAGACCAGTGGCGTTATTTACACGTGAACACACTATCAAGACCGAGAGAATTCACGAGGGACATATCATCAATTTGCGTGTCGACTATCTGCGCAACGCCGAAGGCAAAGAGGTCGTCCGCGAACTTGTAGAACACAACGGCGGTGTGACGATCTGCTGCAGACCTGATGAGCAGTCAATCGTGCTCATCAAGCAGTATCGCTATTCGGTGGACGAGTTGCTCTATGAGCTGCCGGCAGGGCGAATCGAGAGGGGAGAAGACTTGCTTGAAGCTGCCAAACGGGAGCTTGCGGAAGAAACCGGCTACATTGCAAAAAACTGGCGGGAGATATCTCGCGTCTATACGGCGCCCGGTTTCTGCAACGAGATGCTTTACATGTACGAAGCAACCGATGTCACCATGACCGAACAATCTCTTGACGACGATGAGGAAGCTGATGTGATTGTCATGGCCCTGCCTGACGCATGGCAGCTCGTCCTAGACGGAAAAGTTCGGGATGCGAAAACTGTTGCGGGATTGGGGCTTTTGGTCGGCTCCAATCGACAGGACAGGTAAATCCAAATGAAAGAGCACTAATAACGAGTTGCCGAAAACTCCGTTACTAGCAGGCCCCCACGGTCTTCATTTCACTCCCGGCTTGGTATACTAAGGCGAAATTTTTCGATGCGGATCGCGTCGCGAATCAGTAGGTCAATGAGCCTGCACCCGAGGCCAAGAGGTAGCAATGACACCGAAGAAAGTTGAAAAGAATGACGGTCCCAGTCTCCCGTTGAACGGCATGTTTATCATGGCGGCGCTCGGGTTTGTGGTTGTCGGAGGAAGCTTCGAGGTGATCAAATACTATCCGTTGCCGGCCAGCGTCGACCCTTATTTCGACGGAATCACCGGCGGCTGTTGGGGGCTGGTAGTCGGCGCCATCGTCGGACTGGTAATCGGCTATCTCACCGACGACAAATACTTCGAACAGAAGTAATCGACCTATTTAAAAACCAAGGGGCGGCGCCGTGCGTCGCCCGTTTTGCTAACTGGCGCACTGCGCATCAGCGTTTTAACGAAAAAACAGAACGCCCTGGTGCCGGCACCGACGCGACGCCGGCTGCAAATCCCTTTGCATACGCATCATTCAGCAAGTCCGGCAGATATGGCTTATCGCAAAAATCTTCCAGCGCGGCTATCCAGTATTTGAGGGGAGCATCTGCAGCGCCATTATTTGAATTCTCAATTGCATTGACACACAGGCGAACTACATCGGCAACGGCATCGTCTTTGGCATGATGCTTTCGAATATAGTCCCTGGCCGACCGGGACATTTCAGCCCGGCGGGCGGCGTCATTGCTCAGGTCGGCAATGGCGGTTGCAAGCGAATGATGGCAGCCTGGTTCGACAAGCAACGCTTCGACACCATCATCCAAACACTCGGCCAGTGTACCGACACGGGAAGTGACGACAGCGGTTCCCAGTGACAGGGCTTCGGCAACGTGATACATGCACCCGCAATATCTGAAAGGAAAAACGGCAATATCCGCTGAGCAAAGAAGCGAGGCTCTCTGATTGGCATTCAGAGCAGGAAGCCACTCGACGTAGCGGTCGAGATCTGCCAGCTTTTGCCGCAGCTTGTCTCGATAAGGTACTGTTTCACCGAATAGCGGCGGTGATTCACCTGCCACCGTAAATAGTGCCTCTGGAAATAGTTTTACAAGTTCCGGAATAGCATCGACCAGCACATCGATACCTTTGTAACGCTCCTGCGTGCCCACATAAACAATATGCGGCTCTCCTTTCTTGCCGTCCCAAGCAGGAGGCTGCTCTTGAGGCTCCACAGCCGTACTGTAGAGCTGTGTCCTCTCTTCAGGAACCTTCGCCACATCAATGAATATTCTGCGCATATTCTCGCTCGGACAGCCTACGGCACTCATGGCTCGTATGGCCGCAGTCTCGACGGCGGTGACCAAACTGGTATCAACCGGATTTAGATTGCCATCGAAATTTTCACGCATGATTTCGAATTGAGGAGTTACGCTCATTAGCGCAACCGGCAAATTTTCAAAACAACTCCAGAACATTCCGTCGATTGCTTTTACGCACAGAACCACGTCGGGTCCGTAATCAGCTAGAGACTTTTTGTGGGCCCGGTAAGTTTCATAAGCACGACTGAAAACCCAACTGAAAACAGGAAAGCAGGCAAGTGAATGCAAGTTGTTGTAGCGTGCCAGATCGCCTTTGCGGCAGACAACCTTGCCGTCCGGATCGTCAAAGTCGTTGTCACCAAGCGCGAACACGACTGTCTGGTGCCCAGCTTTACTCAGATCGGCGACCACGTGCTTGAAGAATGATGTCGTGACGGCATCAAGCTGGCTTCCTTCGTAGTAGCTTGTGACAAAGGCAACTTTCATCAGCCGTTTAGCACCGGTCCTTTGAGAACCGATTTGACTTTGTCAACGACTCTTTGCGACAGCCGCCTATTCAGCTGAACATTCTGCTCAGAAAGAATGGCAAATCGTTTTTCGAGATCTTCATGGTACGAGCTCAATTCCTTAAAAGCATCATGAAGGATCTGATACTCGTCGACGGAGTTGAAATACTTCTTTTCCACCCTCTCGAGAATTTCCGGCAAATGCCTGTGATACAGCGAAGGATGCGCTCTGGCAAAGCTGCTGAGAGCGGCAGCACGATTGGTTGTCGACTTGCCTCGCTCGTGCTTGCGATAATGATAGAGTGGTTGCTCCACGCGCGTAAAACAATATCCCTGGCTCAAGGCACGCAGCCAGAATTCATCATCATCGTGGTAAACAGCAGGGTCATAACCGCCCAGATGATCGAACATAGTTCGCGAATAGAAAAATGTCGTTGGGGCAGGATTGCCGGCCATGATGTCGAGCATGCTGCATTCGGGCACGTGCACAAAATTGTGCAATCCAAATAGCTGTGTCCTTGTAAATACGCCACTCAACTTTGAATCGCCGGAATTTGCTTCCAGATACGCCTTCAAAACAGTTTCAACGTATCGGCAATCGAGCTTATCATCTGAGTCCAGTGGAACTATAAATTGACCTCTGCTCGCTGTAATTCCCGTATTCTTAGCAGCGGCACTGCCACCATTTACATCCCTGCGAATGACGGTGAGCTTTTCGGCAAGAGAATCGGACAGCAACTCGCGGGCATCGGCAACCGCAGACGCATCATCAACAACGATGACTTCAATGTTCTCGTAGGTTTGCCCGAGCGCACTGGCAACCGCCTCAGGTAAATAGGCGACGTGATCATAAAATGGAATAACTATTGAGATTAGCGGTTTCATGAATGTTCTAGACAGCGATACCAGAGACTGATTTCGACCGGCTATTGGCTGAGAACAGGCTTTAGACCTTCGGTAATTA
>JAIETE010000100.1 GCA_019745505.1 Candidatus Obscuribacterales bacterium
AGAGTTCCTTTCGAACGTTCATAATGTTGCGCTTCGGAGACGTTGCGTTCCTTTGCGGTATCGCGCTTGCCTTTCATTTGTACGGCACTGTTCAAATTGCAGAGTTGTTTTCGGCGGCCGCCGCCGACCAAACTAGATTTGTATTGTTCGGCAGCGGACTCGAGGTCACCGGTCCGACCGCCGTAACATTCCTTGTCTTGATTGGCGCTATGAGTAAGTCAGCTCAGTTTCCACTACATATGTGGTTGCCGGATTCACTCTATGCACCCACTCCGATTAGTGCGCTTTTGCACGCAGGCATCATCAACGCAGGTGGTTTCCTGCTCAACCGGCTGGCGCCGTTGTATGCACTCAGTCCGATGACACTACATATGGTGCTACTGGCTGGAGTATTAACATTACTCTGCGGCAAGTGCATGATGTTGGCATCAAGCGATGTCAAAAAATCATTAGGATACTCAACACTGGGTCAGATGGGCTACATGATGATGGAATGCGGACTGGGAGCCTTCTCTCTGGCCATTTTCCATCTAATCGCTCATGGTCTGTTCAAGGCGACCGTGTTCCTCAACTGCGGTGATGTTATTCATAAAGCCCGGTTGAATCCATATAGTCCTCCAGTTTCGAAACCAGGACCGCCGAGCGTGTTTGTATGGGCCGCCGGTGTTATTACATCGCTCATCATGCCTCTGGCGCTGATCATCTCAATCCACAATATGCTGGGCATCGACTTTATCACCTCTCAAGGCGTTTTCATTTTTGTGCTCTTTAGTTGGGTTACAGCCTCACACGTTACGCTGACGCTGTGCAGACTGGATGCACATTGGAGCGGTATGACCGGGGCTCTGTGTTTGATTGCGCTGATTGCCACCGGTTACTTTTTCGCAGCAGAACATTTTACCCACTTCCTTTATCCCGACCCGCGCATGGTCGCCGCATACTTTCAAGCCGCCGCCCTTCCTAATGGGCTCTTCCTGGCATTTGCCGGGTTACTTGTCGGAGTAATCGTGGCAAGCTGGTTCATGATTTACCTCCACTATCACGACAGAACCGCAGTCAGGAAGGGCGAGTTATGGGCAAGAGTGTATGTGCTCATCGTAAATCGCTTCTATATGGATGCTATCGCTTTGCGGCTGTTTGAATCGCTAAAAGCAGCGGGACGTGTCTTCGACCGGTCGCGTGTGGTCTGTCTGATAATCGCGTTCATCGCTTTGGGCTTTGCATGGAGGGAAACTTCCTCGCTACCGGCGGATTTGCCAGGAACGCTTGGACTATTGGTGCTGGCGGCACTATGCCTGCCTCTATTCCCATTTCACGGTCTCTATACTGCTGCTTTGACACGTGCGCCAAGAATCATGGCCGTGGCGCTGGCAGTCTTTCTGCCAATAATGGGAATCTTTCTTTTGCCTCAGATACCGCCTCAATTCCTACCGGCTGTGGGCGCACTTGCTGCCTTCGGTGCGCTCTGGGGATCAGCAAAAGCGCTGATGCAGGTTCGCGTATTGCACCTGTTGTCGTACGCGGGGCTGGCGTTGTATTCCGTTCTCTGGTGGCATCTTGCGCAAGAGGGCAAGCTTACTTCCCCTGCGGTACTGTATGCCTGGGCAGTTACTCTGGTCATCGCAGGGCTGGTGCTCGGCTGGGATCGCATTCGCATCCGGTATGGCGATCTCGATTTGAACCATATAGGTGGGCTGCTAAAGCCAATGCCGCGTTTTGCTCTGTGCATGAGTTTGCTGGTTATGGCCGCCGTGGGACTGCCGCCATTTGGTCTTTTCTTCGGTTACCTGGGAATTATGCTCAGCCCTTCAACAGCGATGTCTTTTGGTTTTGGTCTGCTTGCGATCATCGCGGCCTGGTTTGCTGCATCATGGTATCTGTTCAAATTGATGCAGCAGCTGTTGTTTGGCACTTATCGAGAGGACCTTCGGTACGAAGATCTTCGCCCTGCTGAAATTGCGGCATTCGCCGTTGTGATTCTCCTGTTGGTCGTACCGGTCACCATGCCACAACACTGGCTGGAGACAAAGGTCCCCGCTGCGACTTCGTTAATTGAGGATCGGTCATGACGATTACAAAATCAGAGAAAGAATGTGTGAGTTCAATCACTGAGATTCGAGAGCTGGTGCATCGCGCCAGTCTAGTCCTCGCACATTACTGGCCGATGACTACCTTTGTCCATCACAACCCGATACGAAGCCTGGAGACTCTCCCGTTTCACGAAGCAATCAGATTTGCGCGGCGCTTCAACGGCGGACGCGGTTACTTGCCGAATGAGCAGTACAGACAGCTTGTACGAACCGGACGGATCAGTTACGAGCACTTGGATGCGGCTATCTATTCAGTTGCGCGCAGCGAGTTCGTAGAGATTGCGGGACGAAAGGTTAGCCACTTCGACGTGCTTAGGGCCCATATGTTGGTCGGAATTACAGCTCCTTCTGATGACATGGTTGCGGCGCTTGTGGAGCGCGCATCGATCAGCGAGGAGGTTTTAACGCTCGTACATGGGGCAATGAAAAAAGCGGCACCGACATTGCGCCTTCGCTTATCCAGCCCCCATATCCGTGAACTGGCTAAAAGACTTGATCCTAGACCCGAGCCGCCGAGTGAGTCCAGCACGATCGGCACAGAGGTCACACTTTTGAGGTGGTGTGACAGACAACTCCATACACAACTGGAGTGGTTGGTCAACACCGAAATGATCAAATGGTGCCAAAGCTTCCTCGAAGAAGGGAAGTCCCCATGGCCCATGCCTTATAGAGAGAAAGGTTTCTACGAGACCTGGAAAACCCTGGCGGCATTGGAGTGGTCGCCATGCGGAATTTCAAACAGCGGTAAGAAAGTAAGAGCCCTGCCGGCATCCGCGGATGAAGCCGTGCTTGCCCATCTCGATGCGCTGGCCATCCCCCAGGAGCTGCGCCAGGACTATCTGTCTCTTGCTCTGGCATCTCTTTCAGGCTGGGCCAGCTTCATCAACTGGCGCTCAGAACGTAGTACATACGAATGGCAAGCGGCATATCCAATTGATCTAGTTCAGTACCTGGCCGTGCGCCTTTTCTACGAAAGAGAGCTCGTCGATAAAACATGTCGAGACAGGCTTGGCATCGAAGGCAACTTTAAGGCTGTAGTATCGCACGTGCAAGCCACGATTAAGCCGAATTCGACCGAGATCGGGCGCCTTGCATCAGCCTGGCGGCTGACAATGCTTGGAAGCGCCTTGGGCTTTTCTCAGCAAGAACTTCAGTCTGCCGAGGCGGGGCTGTTAAACCGACTCCTGGAGTGGATGGACGAGTTTCCGGAGTCAGAGCACGGTAAGGTGTGGCTCAACGCTTACGAGTCTGGCTTCCACGAGAAATTCATTAAGAGTCTTCGAGATTCAGTGTTCAAGCTCGAGAGGGACAACACTGAAGTGGTGCGTCCTCTGGCTCAGGCAATGTTTTGCATCGACGTTCGCTCGGAGCCATTTCGGCGCCATCTTGAAGCGGTTGGAAGATATGAAACAATCGGCTTTGCCGGATTCTTCGGAATTCCGATCCGTTGTCGTGCGCTTGACCAACATCACGAGACAGATCAGGTCCCCGCCATCGTGCAGCCCAAATATACAGTCCATGAGGTTGTCAGAGAAGACCAGAAGTACCAGGCCGTCAGGCACAATGGCGGAGTAAGAGTCTTGTATGCGATCAAAGAAATGCTCGACGACATGAAATACCATGTGCTCACCCCCTACATCATGGTTGAATCCATCGGTTGGTTCTTCGGTGTGCAACTTTTCGGACGGACACTATTTCCAGAGGCCTATCGTAAGTGGCAAAACCGGATAAAAAAGGCGATAGTGCCGCCGGTGGGTACGCAAATGACCGTCGACAGAGATAGAGACGACCTCGGTTTAACTCGTGAAGAGCAGTGCGCCACTATCGAAACTGTTCTAAAAATGATGGGGCTGACCAAGAACTTCGCTCGGCTCGTCTTAGTGTGCGGTCATACCAGCACTTCGGACAACAACCCCTACGAGGCGGCACTTAACTGCGGAGCCTGCGGAGGAAATTCTGGCAAGCCGAACGCTCGACTGCTCGCAGCCATGGCGAACAGACCTTATGTACGTGAGCACCTTGCCAGAAATGGTATCGTGGTGCCCGAAGATACGCACTTTGTCGGCGCTGTGCACGACACTACAACAGATGCTATCGAGCTGTTCGACATCGAAGATCTGCCGAATACTCATAAGCAGGACCTGGAGCGGCTGGAGCAAAACCTCAAAGAAGCAGCCCTTCGAACAAACCAAGAACGCTGCACGCGATTGCCGGGCGCAGCAAAGGATCCATCGGATGCAGCAAAGGAGGTCGGCAGGCGCGCCGGTGACTGGAGCGAAACACGGCCGGAATGGGGGCTTGCGGGCAATGCCGCCTTTATCATTGGCAGCCGCGAGCTGACAAAGGATCTGAATCTGGAAGGGCGAGTGTTTCTCAATTCACACGACTACCGCCTGGATTCCACAGGCGCCCTACTGGAAGGAATAATGATGGGTCCGATGGTTGTCGGTCAGTGGATCAACGCCGAGCACTACTTCTCCGCAACAGACACCGAAGTCTACGGAAGTGGCAGCAAGATTTACCACAATGTCGTCGGTCGCATCGGCATCATGTCTGGTCCTCAGAGTGATCTGCGGTCCGGTTTGGCCTGGCAGTCGATGATGAATGGTGAGATTCCTTATCACGAACCTTTACGGTTATTCGTCGTGATTGAAGCTCCGCGGGAAAGGATCAGCAAGATCGTCGAACGCCAACCAGTACTCAAGCAACTTTGCGACAATGAATGGATTCACCTTATGGCGATCGATCACGAAAGTGATGAAAAGCTGTTTCGATACGAACCAGGGCGAGGATGGACAGATTCGCTTGGAATATCTGAAACTGACGTCGCCTCAGGTGAGGGGTACGGCAATGGATCCAAGCTTGATTCGCGCTTGCACCTGGAATCTGTCAACTGAATCGTGTCGTTGATATCCTTTAGGGTGCCTAAAGTAGGGACCTCGTTCTTCGATTACTCAATAGTGCGTATCCGCATTGTGCTTGACGTTGGTCTGATTGTGCAGCCAAGCTAGTATGATGTCGAAACTTTACTGGTTCAGCCGGGACGGTTTGGGTCCGCTGTTAATCTGGGGATGGTCCGTGATTGGAAAGTGTTTCCTAGCCTTGCTGGCGGCTTACGTCATTTGTGGGATTCTCCTCAATTCCCCCCTGTATAGCTATTGCGTTCTATCGCCATCGAGGAAGGTCGAACCGGCGAGATTCGATGCTATTACCGGAGCAACTATGCAAAAGTTCGTGATTCCGTCGTCCGGAGAGAAGTTGCAGGCTTGTTTTCTTTCGGTAAAAGAGTCCAAGAATTTGGCCGTTGTGCACCATGGTCGAGGTGGAAATCTATATAACAAAGCTTTTCTTGCTAAGCAGCTAATTGATCGTCGATTGTCAGTGCTCGTCTATGACTATTGTGGATACGGCGAGAGTACAGGGACCGCGAGATTGAGCAGCTTCATTCCGGATGGCTTGGCGGTTCATGATTTTGCCGTAAATGAGCTACATTATGATCCTTCGAGAATTTTAGTTGTCGGTGAATCAATTGGAACTGGTCCAGCCTGCGCGATTGCGCGAATCAGAAAGTGCGCTGGTGTTTTTCTGCAAGCACCATTTACATCGCTGCCTTCGGAAACAAAAGATTGCATTCCATTGCTGCGTGTTTATCCCGACTGGTGTTTTCCGCAACCCAGATTTGAAAATATTGAGTATGTCAAGCAAGAACATCCACCCCTATTGATTATTCATGGCGCCAGGGATCGACAGATTCCGGTTTTCCATTCTAGGCTTCTTTATAAAGCAGCTCGTGAACCGAAAGAGTTGGTGATACTACCCAATGCAGGTCATAGAAATGTTGGTGGCGCAGATCCTGAAATCTTCAGCGGCGCTTTGACCCGGTTTCTTGGAAGAGTCCTGAGATGGTGATATCGCTGAGCGGTGACAAATTAACCGAAGGCTATGTTTTGTTTCGATTCACGATTAAGCATCTGGCCATCAAGTCATGTAAGCATTGCTTCCTGCTTGATGTGAAGTACAAAGCGTATCCAAGACCAAGTGTAAGAACAGAAGCATATTTCCCCATATGGCGCGCAAACGCTCTGATTTTGGTTATGCGATTTCCTTCCAAGTCTGTTACTACCATTGAGAAGAATAATTTTCCAGGTGTTGCTTGAAGGCTAGAGCTTTCGAAAATCACGTGGTATGCGATCGCTATGACGAGTCCTATTCCTAGGTTGATCATAGCCAATTTCCCCGTGGCGAAGCTAGTGTGGAATTGCATGCACAATGCAACGAAAACCATCCTCGCCAGATATATGATGATTCCAATAACAAGTGCATCCACGATCCATGCAAAATAGCGCTTTTCAAATCTTGGGAATTTAGGTGCTTCGTTAATGCTGTTCAATTGTGTGCAACTCGAAAATTGATTGTGAGAGGAAAGGACCTTCAAGTCCCGGGTAATTTCCCCCTTTGGGTAACGCAACCTTTGATCCGCCTTCATTCAACCAGTGAAGAATCGAAGCCACAAAACTATTGCTTGTCCAAAAAGAAAAGACGCCAAGTTGGAATGGTCTTACTATGGGACTGTACATAAGTCTTCCACTGTTGATGTTAGACATGCCGTTATGTGCGTAGGCTACTAACCGCATAGCGGTTTGAGCACTAATTTCTTGGGCTTGCTCAAAGTCTTCCCACCTTCTTATGTTGAAGAGAGGTGAGGTTGGATGGGTTGGGTGAATGTACGCTCTGAGAAACACAGGAAAGAGTGCTGGTATTTGGTAGACGAGCAGAGTGTCATGGGCAAAAGTCGTATCCCATCCACCATTAATGAACCAGGTAGTGTTAGCTTCTCCAGCGATTGATTTTGTTATTTTTATACCTAAATGATATGACCCGAAGTCACCCCATCGCTGATAGCTGAGTGAGTATTTTGTAACTGCCGGCGCATGACCATGAAGGACTGCCTTTGCCTCGGCGGAAACATTTGTTGTTGATGCGAGAGCGAACAAAACAAAAGGCGCGAGTGATAATTGATTCATATATGATTGAACTGTTGACGGCGTATAAGCAAGACAAAAGGTCTTGGCTAAATATGAGCGACGACGGAATAATCCGAATGTGCCCAACAGTTGAAAGAATTCTTTGACCAATTCTTGATGAAAGGCAAAGCAAATTTTGCCATTGAAGACTGTCAAGTAGCTAAATTAGTCTGGCTCTTGGGCTGAGCGGGGGCAGCAACTCAGCGCTGCAGTTACCCGAAACGCCTACCACAATGAGATTTTTGGACTTTGAGTAAGGGTTTTGCGCTAGCCCTCAAAATGCCTTAAGCTGCTGCTGCAGTGAAATACAGTTCCGAATAAAGCAAGCTAGTGCAGTTGTCATTTTAAAGTCGGGTATGTCTAAGTGCTATCAAAAAACAATCGCAGAAGGTTCGTTTGTGCATGCCTTGCTACATCGTTTTTTCTCCAATCAAATATTGTGTGTTTCGCCAGTCAGAGCATTGTGACCGTTGCTGCGTCGCCCGTTTCTGAAGCCGCGCGTGACAATGTCGATTATGGTGAGCTTCCGATTGCCGATGATATGTTGGCTGCTGCAGCTAAGGCGGAGGCGACACCAACTGCAATTGCTCAAGCTTTTGGCGATAAGCTAATTTTGCGAGGTGACGCTTCGATAGCTCCTAGCGAAGCCGCTCGACAAATCGATGATCTGACGAAGCAGATTCTATTGAAAGAGATTGAATTGCAACGATACAGTCTTCATTACACGATGGAAGTGGCGAAACAAGGACGTTGGAAAGGTTGGCGTTATGCCTTCTTCCAGGAAATCAACTCCGGTATGGGCCTGTCCGGCGCCATTATGTCGACTTCGAACCGTGGGCAAGCATTGCATAAATCAAAACGTGTCAATCTCCACACGCAGTTGGCTGCCAACTATATTCCAATGATTGGTTCGATCATTGGTGCAAGCGCAGCCGCCGGCGAGTTTGGTATCAATACCTATCACGAAGTAGTAGCGCGTTCTAAAGGATTTTCACCTGCTGCGGCAGTTCGTAAAGTGCGTGGTTTGCAACAGGACATCGATAGCTTGCTGGACAAACGCGATGCCCTCATACGAATTGAGGCATCAGAGCCAAGTTTGCATGAGTATGTTTCCGTAGATGAGGTCGAAGGACGAGTTCTAAAAGATATGCGAGATCAGGCATTGTCTGAGTTCGAGCGGTTTCATGTAAGCGCGCGTAAGGTATTGGCATTTCAACAGGCGCAATATCTCTTCGACGTAGCGAAATACACGACCAACGCAGTTGGCTGCGACTGGGCGTATCTTTCTTTGCAAAATCATCATCGCATATGGAACGGTCGCGCCGGTGTCATGTTTGCCATCTCCGGGCAATTGACCTGTTATGCGCCAATCTTGAGCAGACTGTTGGCTAAAGGGTACGGCGAGTTTACCAAAGCCGGCATGAAGGATCTCAGCAAAGAAGCCAGAGAAACTGATATGGCTCGATTGTCTGCTGACCTCAATGATTTGAATAGAATTATCAAACAGCATCGAGAGGCTAACCCTGAAGTTGCGACTACTGTACTTCTGCAAGGGGATTACGAATCTCATGAAAGAACATTTGCCGATGAAATTCGTTCTGCTCAGAAGAAGGCCGATGCATCTAAGCTGACCGCTACTCAAAACATTGGTGCCGGTTTGTTTGTCGGCGGTTTGAAGACAGCTTCCAGCGTTATGTTCTTAGTGCCTGGTTTCAATCCGAACTACAACAAGCCCGACGAGCGCTCTTCGCGTGTGACAAATGATTTGCTTTTCACGTCAGCAATCCTGGGATTGCCTGCCGGTGTTTTCGCCATGCTAGATACTTTGCGCATTCAAGTGCGCGGAGAAATAAACCGTCATAAAGCAGCGAAGGACGGAAAGCTTCCCGGTCAGATTGCCATTGCTAGATTGAAAGAACTAGACCAGATGGAGCGTAAGCTCAAGGCCATGTAGGTTATTCATCCTTCTCTGCGTTGGTTCCATATTTTTTCCAAAACAATTGTGCCGCGTCATCGGAGCCTTTTCTTTTTATCTTCCAATAGACGTCGCGGGCACGATCAACAGTGACTGGATTTTCTTTGCCCAATACGCTGGCAAGTACAGAGACTTCTTGCTCGTAGTAAGTTAGAGCCTCGGGAAATTTACCTTGCTGATACAGGATATTGGCAAGCTGTTTGTAAGCATCTGACACCATCAGATTGCCTTTCGTTGGATACAACTTTTCAACGAGCGAAACCAGTTTTCTATCTACCTTCTCTGCTTCCTGCAACTCTTTATTGCCTCTATAGGCTTGTCCCAAGCGAAACAACGGCAAAAGAGCTAAGCGATTTCCGTATCCAACAACGCGCGCCTTTATCTCGTCTGCAGTTTTCGCTTCTGCAATCGCTTTTGGGTAATTTTTCTCGTTCAGGTATATTTCAGAAAGCCAGTCGTGAATGGAGCCTCTGCCGAAATCCTCCGAATGCTTTTCGTTGAGCGCCAATGCATTAGCAAAGCTCTTTTTTGAGGCCTCCCACTTATTCATATTACTTTGAACGTGGGCAAGTTGCGTATAGATGTACTCTACTTCGATATCACTCGCATGACCTTCTTTTGCCGCTTTCAGTGCCTTCTTGAGTTCCACCTCGGCAATTCGATAGTTTGCCGGTCCATTAGCGATGTTTCCCTCAGCGCTTCGAACGAGTTGATTCCAGGGGCTGGGCGCAATCAAGCTTATCGCCACCGGTGCTACTTGCATTATGAAAGAGGCGGCAATAATCAAAGCTGAGGAAGTCAGAGAAATTTTTACTATCTGAGCAGGTGTAAAGTGTTTTTCTAACTTCTTGTATTTTTTCTTCGCCGGACCATCCGGATTTTGTATGAATTGACGTAGGTCGTCTGCTGATTGCCACCGGTCATTCGGATCTTTTTCGAGACACCCCTGAATAGCGTTCATTAGAGTCTTGGCGGAATGATGTTTGGGTTTGACAAACTGCTCTTTGGAATGTTTCATCAAGATTTCCAGCGCGCTATCGGCAACGAAAGGGGGTTTGCCGGTCAAGCACTCATAAGCCACGCATCCTAATGAATAAATGTCAGAGCGTGAATCAGCTCGTTTGCCTAGGCACTGCTCGGGGCTCATATAATTTGGTGTTCCGAAGACTTCGCCTGTTTGAGTCAAGTTGGCTTGATTTTCTTCATCGACAAATTTTGCTATTCCGAAGTCGACTATTTTTGGAATTTCCTCTCCATTAGCGTTGCGCGACAGAATGATATTGGCTGGTTTCAAATCCCGGTGAATGACGCCCCCTTGGTGCGCGTGCTTCAGTCCCTCACATACCTGTGAGATGATATTCTTCGTCCTTTCTTCGCTAAAGATCAATTCGTTCTTTATCGCTTCATTCAGTGGAACTCCATCGACGAAATCCATTACAAGATATGCGCCGTTTTCGTCGTATCCGAATTCGCGCACGGTGGCGATGTTCTCGTGATTGAGTGAGGTGGCAGCTTTTGCTTCTTGTTGAAAGCGCATCGCCGCTTTCGTTTGCATTACACCTTGTTTTACGAATTTGATCGCAACGATTCGATTGAGCAGCAAATGCCGAGCTTTGTAAACAACGCTCATTCCGCCTTCGCCAAGTTTGGCAATGATCTCAAATCGTCCGGCGATTGTCTGTCCGACAAGATCATCACCTGATGCAGATTTCGCCTGCGCATGTTCAATTGAATTCGACTTGAAACCGGACGATTTATTCAATTCCGTTTCGGTTGAATGCTCGTCATCCAACACCATCGTTTCGTTGCCGAGAAAAGTGTCTTCGGTATTTTCCTTGTTTGAACGATCTATCGCAGAACGAGTGTCACTCGAAATTGCATCATCACCTTCATCCTGCTGTGATGGTGCGCTCTGTCCTACGACAAGATCTATCCTTTCTTGTTTTTTGAGATCTTCTTTGCTCACGGAAGAAACATCATTGTCCTGTCAGTGCCTTTAAAATCATTGTTCCGGCAAATGCCCATACGCCGAGGACGATTATAGCGATGCCGGCAAGGATCATAACGACCTTGCCCCAATTGGATGGTGGATTTGGGTCGAATGGATCGTCAGCCATGAACTTTCACCTGCAGATTGTACGAACTGCGTCTAGTTTATTGACGATTATAGACCGTTTTAGCGTCCATAAAAGTCTGCTTCGATTCGGACTTTCTTCAAGCCGTTGGGCAGCTGATTCTTCAGTGCGCAATGTTCTAAAGCAGTGCGTGCCGCTTCGACGAATTGCAGACCGGCAGCTTGATTCTTAGTTTTCCTGAAGTGGACGGGCACAACCTTTATGTTGGTAAACTGGCGATCCGGATCGATAACAAAGGTTGCTCTTGCAGAGACATCCACGCTTCCTTCGAGCGGGGATTTCCAGTGTTTCCAGAGTTCGTCGCAAACTGCCATCCGAAAGGTCGCAATTTCAGGCGAGAGCGGTAGTCGCTCTAATATCGGTTCTTGAAAGCGTGTATAGACACGATCACCGAAGGCAAAACCCTTCTTTCTCGTTGCAGCACTCATGGCTTCGCATAGTTCTTCCGATATGTGTCCGTCAATGTTGACCTGGCGGGCTACGCGCCATAAGGCCGATTGTGCCTCTGGAGTAGCTTGTTTGCCGATGCGACTGAGCGCGCTGGAGAATGCAGTCCGCACTACATGGTTGTAG
>JAIETE010000200.1 GCA_019745505.1 Candidatus Obscuribacterales bacterium
CCCCTCAACCTCTTTCTGCACGTCGTCGCCGACATCGCCGTATGCGCCCTGCGCGATCATGTCCAGCGCAACCTGCATCGAAGAGAGCGGGCTGCGCAAATCGTGACTGACCATATCGACAAAGTCTTGCTTCAGTTTTTCTACGATCTTTTCTTGTTCGATATTGTGCACAACCGCGAAGAGTTCTTCCGTGTCCTTCGAGTATAAGCATGACCAGCGGGTGTGCACCGGCTCCTCTTTGCCCTTGATGCGAAATTCGAAAGACTTGCTTTCTTCGCCGTGAAGCGCGTCATCAAAGTTTTTCTGAGCCTCGCTCCTATCTGCCGATTCAACGAAGTCGAGGAAGGACTTTCCGACTATCGACTGAGGTTCTTCGCCAAAAAACTGGATGGTAGAGGCGTTTGCGCGAAGGAATTTTCCCTGCTTGCTCAGAGAGCAAATCAAGTCGTTGGTGTTTTCCACCATCGATTTTTCTCTCTCTTGCTCTTCAATTGTTGCGTCTCTGATGCCGTGCAGGATGGAGTCGATTGCTGAAAATTCATTGTTGTCGCCGAGCACAGGCAAGAGTTGTTCTTGCCTGGAGAGCCGTAAACAGTTGGCGCTCAAATGTTTTAGCGGAATCAAAATGTCGCGTATATAGAAGGCCGCCATGGCGAAAGCCGCCACTATCGTCAGCAAGACTGCGCCGGTCAGAAGCATATTCAAGTTTTGAAATTGAGCGTTGGTCGCTTCCTCACTGCCTTGACGTTTGCCTTCCTCGTACTTCACCACATTGTCGGCGGCTTTGAGCATACGGTTGCATGCAAAAATCAGTGTCAGTTCGTAACGGTCGTGCACTTGCTTCCAATAGTCCCATCCTTTCGCCTGGTTATCGCGCAATTCAGTCAGGCTGCGAATCGTGTCTTCACCGGCTCTGACAAGTGTACTGATGCGGCTGCGCTGCAATTCATCAGGCTCGTTGCGCGAGCTGATTTGGTGCATTTTTTCTTTGAGAACGGCAAACATTCGTTGGTCTCTGGTCACTGATGCCAGCCGCCAGTGCTTTGATGGCTCTAGATACTGCGGCTGCTGAGTGATGTAGCCGAGGTTGATCGAATAGCCAATCAGCGAAATTGTCCTTGTGATGAGCTCGCAAGAGCGCGACTGTTTGACGATATTGGAATGGATACTCCACAATTGCCCGCTCAGGATGGCAACAAAGATGATCTGGCAGGCGAGCGGAAAGATCACCAGCAGAGCACCTCTTTGTTCCATGCTGAGCTTTTTCATCAAGCGTCACTCTCCGGAGAGCTTGACAGTCTGGGTATTTTCAAGAAAAAGATGCTGCCGCCGCCCGGCGCGTTTTCCACTCCGGCACAACCCTTATGTGCTTCGGCGACCGCTTTCACGATCGCCAGCCCAATGCCGCTGCTCTTGCCTTTCAAGTTCGATTTCACAGATGTCTGTTTGAACTTGTCGAAGACATGAGCCTTTTCGCTGTCAGGAATTCCAGGACCCTGATCGATCACTCGCAATTCGGCAAAGTCATCGTTCAATTTCACTTCGATGCGCACGCTCGAACCGCTGGGTGAAAATTTGATCGCGTTGGAGATCAAGTTTGTCAAAGCCTGTGTCAACCGCAATTCATCAGCCCAGAGCGAACAATCGGTGTCAGCGATGAGCAGATTGATGCCGGCTGAATCGGCAAGTCCGATCAAAGCATCCTTGGCTTTTGTGCAAATATCCAGAGCGCTGACGACAGAAGCGTTGAGCGACATTTTTCCGGCTTCCAGTTTGTTCAGGTCCAGAAGCTCGTTGACCAGAACAGTCAGAGTCGAGAGACTGCCCTCGGCGCGCTCGAGCACTGACGTCACCTTCTCCGGCAGCGGACCTCGTTTTCCTTCGGACAAGAGATTGAATGAAATGCCTATAGATGTTATCGGTGCGCGCAAATCATGGCTGACTATGGAAAGGAATTTTTCCTTCAAGCGCTCAACTGCTCTCAATTCCGTCACGTCGTGAACCGTGCAGAAATAGCGCTTTTCCTCTTTCGACCAGCGTACGCTCCATTGAAATTCGGCTATCTGTTCGCCCGGCAAGGCAATTTTTGTCTCGAATTCTCCCCTGCCTTCTCTGGCGATCTTCTTCAGTGATTCCAGTGTCGCATCCACAGACTCTTGTTGCAGTATGCTTGCGATCGGCGCTCCGATCAAATCCTGTTCGGACTTCTGCCAGCGTTTTTCCGCTACGGCGGAGACGCCGGCAAATTTGTACTTCGAGTCAAGTGAGCAGATTACATCGGCCGCATTGTGCAAAATTGCCTGTTCACGCAGCCTTGCCTGCCTGTGTTGTTGAGCGGCTTTGTGCAAGGTTTTGTCCAGCTGGGCAATCTCATCACTTCCCTCTTGTGGTTCGCTCAAGTTTTTGCCACCGAGAACATTTTGCGCTTCGTGGGAAATTGCTCGCAGTCTTTTGGTGATGTCTCCGGAGAATGCTTTCATCATCATCAAAGAAAGAAGGCATCCGATTGCAGTGCCGATGCTGAGGATGGCAATCAAGCGGTTCTGAATCGCAGCAAGTTCAGCCGGAACCTTCGTTTCAAACTGCTTTTCTACGCGGTCAATTTTTTGCGTAAGGCGCCGATTTTCCGCGAAGGCGTTGACCATCAAAAATTGGTTGAGGTGCTGATTGCGCCGCCCTGAAGGTATGGAAGGGTCTTGAATTACTTCTTTGGCCTGTTTGAAGCCTTCGGTGAGCACGCTCAATATTCGGTCGAATTGTTTGCAAACTTCAGCAAGCTCCGGGGAGATCGAAGGCAAGTGTGCCAGTCTCTCTTGCATGTCGACAGCGCGCCCGGTCTCATAGTCGATAATTTGCAAGGTGCGGCGATCGTCTTTGGGCCCGGGCATGAAAATATGCAGCATAGTGCGCATCAGCGCGACATCCAGTTGATTTAGCTGCACGATGATGCTGCGTTCTTTGAGGATTGTCCTCAGTTCGCCTTGCGCTCTATTCAATTCGGTCGACAGCAAGAATACGAAGAAAAGCTCGAAAACCACCGGCAGTAAAACCAGCAGGATGCCTTTTTGAGTGACTGTCAGTCTGTTGAGCAATTGATTCTGTGAGAGGCTCGGATACCGCGTCAATTTTAGTCGGATCGAGAGGAAGTATTCGTTTTGAGTTGCGCTCTTACTCTCATGTGTGTCGAACGGATAGGAACTGCTTTTCACGTTCGGTCTCAATAGTATGTATTTACTTATTGAAAGTCATTGTCATATTTTATTGCTCTCTGTTTGCAAAATAGAGCCAATTTTATGGGCTTTCGGGATTTTTGATGAAAAGACCACTGCTTTTCTGAAATTTTAAGTGGACAGGATTTGCAAAATAGTTGAGAATAAGTCTCAACAAATCCGAACTCGCTTCCGGCAGAATTTTTTTCTCTGTCGGGGTGGTTCTTGCGCTTTGCGGGTGAATGACATCGAGTGCGGTTTTCCTGTTGATCGGACCGCCGAAGGAGACAAATATGGGCAAACTTTTCTTTGGAACGCAAACAGGCACCACCGAAGGTGTTGCCGACCTGATCAAGAAGCACTTGCCAAACTTAGTATCTGAGAGCAAATGCATTCAATTTGCCAAGAAAGAAGAGCTCGAGGCTTGCGATTTTCTCGTCCTGGGGGGCTCGACCTGGGGTGATGGCGAATTGACGGACGATTGGTTGGATTTCTTCCCGCAAATGGACCTGATTGACTTTTCCGGAAAGAAAGTGGCGCTTTTCTCGCTTGGCGATCAAGTCGGATACTCATACAACTTTGTCAGTGCCATGAGGCTGCTTTACGACAAAGTTATCGAACGCGGCGGCCAAGTCGTCGGTAATCGAATCTCTAAAGAAGGTTTTGAATTCGATCACTCTGAATCGATTGTCGACGGACATTTTGTCGGTCTGGTTACCGATGAAGTCAATGAGCCGGAATTGACCGATGAGCGAGTCAGGGTTTGGGCGCAACAGGTTCTGGCCGCCACAGGCAACTCGGCGGTTGCAGTTTAATCGCCTTTTCGGGCGGGTCGACAGGAGGTGCTTCATGAACGCGACGATCACTTTCGCCACTCGCACCCGCCCACAGAAAGCGGCGCCGCAGAAAGAACCCCGGACTGCGCGCCGCTCAATTTTCTCGCTGCTTGGGAATTCCATTCTCAAATGGCTATTGTCCTATCCGATCGAGATTTTCTAGATGAACGAAATAAGCTCGCACCGCCCGTGGTTGCATACTCGATTTCCGGTCTTACCGGTCGGACCCTGTTCGGACCTTGCACGTCAACAGTCGCGCAATAATCTGCGCGGCAGGCGGGTCTGGTCTAAAAGTCCTCTTGCCGACACAGTCAATGAGTCCGGCATAAATATTCCTCGCGAGATAGGCGGAACGGTTGTTTTCCATGGCACAGACGATGTCTTTGTAGTGCGCTGGGATAGCGGCCTAGTCGCCATGCATAGAAAAGATCAACTGCTCAGAGCTGCCGTGCTAATCGGCGCCCATGAAAGCTTGAAGAGTTATCTCGCCTGTATGAGGCATCACGAATGCACGCCTTAGCCGGAGCCGGATCTGCCGAAATTGGTTTCACGACCTGGCTGAGTGGTTTTCCAGCCTCTTCCATTCTGCGTTTGAGAGCGATCAACACGAGCACGTCTTCTAGCCGTCATATCATTCTGGCTCTCGCTTACGGGTTGACCGACTTTCGAATCGCTAAGTTGAACGGACTGATTACCGGCTTGATGCTGAGACGGATGCAGGCCGAAAGACGCGGCGATGCCAGGCGTATCGCACGCATCGAAAAGGTGCTGCATGCACTGCATGTTGCCATTGATGAGGTGACCGGATTTCCGGCCTCGACAATTCATGGCGACGGGCAAATATGCCGCGCCGGCAGCAAGGTCAAAAAGGCTTCCTAGGGTAAATACCATTTTCTTGGTTCGAGTGAATGGTATGTTGTTTTCAGCATACTTACGCCCGCAAAGTTTTACCAACATATGAATAAGACAGCCGCAATCATTGCTTCGGCACTATTTTGCCTTTATGCAAATCCTTCGTACGGTCAGTGTCAGGGAGGGCAATTCTCCGATGCCTGTGCTGATGCGGACATCGTTTGGCATCCGATCAGCATCTACATAAATAGAGCGTGCCGGCAAATGAAGGCCAATTGGCAGCCGCCGGCGTCGGAAGATGCCCATTTCGCGGTCGTATCTTTTACTATTGACCGGCAAGGAAAGCCAGTCGACATCAAATTGAAGACCAGCTCTAAAGTGCAGGAATTGGACAAGGCGGCCCTTGATGCAGTGCAAAAGTGCACAAGCTTCGGAGAGTTTCCCAAGGAGCGTCATGATCCCATTGCCATGGAAGTTCGATTCGCAACTGAATTGCCAAAGTTTCACAGTGAGCCTGATTATGATCGTTGCGTCAAAGTTTTGCTTCTGGCCGAAAAAGAAGAGCCCGTCTCTGCAGAATTGGCTAGCTATCCGCTCGCCCTCGAAGAGAAGCTTATTCAGCTCTGGAAATTTGACCCTGCGCTGGCAAAGAGTAAAAAGGTGGTGGCGATCTTGCGGCTGAAGATTGCGCCGGACGG
Organism: Candidatus Obscuribacterales bacterium; assembly: GCA_019745505.1. Lineage (GTDB taxonomy): Bacteria > Cyanobacteriota > Vampirovibrionia > Obscuribacterales > Obscuribacteraceae > QKMZ01. The sequence goes on from JAIETE010000200.1 coordinate 5,596, forward strand.
AAGCGTCGAGCAGTGCCGATTGATGGATTTGTATGCCAATGACGCTGCCGGAATGCCAGATCCGGCTGTCAGCGCTGCTGCTCTTTGCCTCATCAATGCCAACAAAAAATTGCTTCCCCTTCCTTTAGGAAGCGGGAGTCGTTATTTATTCGTATCCTTTAGACCAAGAACCAGGCCTTTTGAAAATTCCCGGGTGATTGCCTACAAGGCTGAGTCACCTGATGTGAAGAGGTTTTCGTCCAACACTGAAAAGCTCGTCCTCAGTCACTGGCGCCCTGCCCCAGGGGAAAATCTCACCGGGGGCGTCCGTCTGGAAGTGACTCTGGACGGGCAAGGTAAAGTTAAAGAGCTGAATGTTTTCCAGCGCACCGGCGGTCTTGTCGATGTGCTAGCAGCCAAGCGCGCTCTCAATGAATGCTTGCCTATAATTCCACCGTCCGGAGATTGCAATTATCTTTTCCTGGATTTCGAAGCGGATCAAGATCCTGCTACATGGCGGGTCTTTCATCGGTATTTGGAACATGACATGGAAGCATATGAGTCTGTTTTCGACAGCGAGAAAACTGATGAAAACGTCACTCGAATTACAAAAGGCACCATTTCTGCCCGACTGGTCAAATAAACTGACGGTCTTCTCTTTACTGAAGGACCGTACCGATTGCTTGTTCCAAATCGGTGAAGGCTTGTTGATATGAGTTCACCGCATCGAGATATTGATTGCGGATTTGTATGTTTGCTTGTTGTGTCAGCAAAGTCGACGTGATGTCCGATTGACCGACTTCGTAACTGCGTCTGGCCAGTCGAGCGACTTCGTTAGAGTCGTTCAGCAGCTTTTCTTGATAGGTGGAGATCCGCTGTCTAGCGGCCAGTACCCTCTGATAAGCAGCAGAAACTTCCTGCTGAATGACGTTCTCTTGTGAGATCACTTGCGAGTTCAAGGCTCTGATAGTCGCCCTATATTTGCTGATGTCGCCCTGATTCAAATCGAAGATGGGTAGGGGTTGGAATACCTGAATGAAGTAGCCGTGGAAAACGTTCTTCGGTAATATCGAGCCCGGCTCGATTTGACTTGGATCGAGCGGCGGACCGTTTACAACTGAGCTGCCGACACCCAGCGTGGGGTTAGGAAGGATTTCACCGTACGCTACTTTCAGTTGTGCTTTTGCTGTGTCGATTGCTCGTGCCAAAACCTTTAGCTCAAGCCGGTTTTGCTTCGCAGCCGCCAGCAATACATCTAGCTTCGGCATATCTTTATTGAAGTCGGGCAACAAATCAATTTTCTCGGCACGCAACTGAAAAGGCTGCAAACGAGGCACCTGCACTTGAGTGTCGACAGTTCTGCCGAGCAAAATCGCCAGCGCCTGCCTGGCTTGAGTTACCCTTCTGGCGCCCACATCGCGTTCGATGGCGTTCTGTCCGTTGAGCAATCTTGCTTTGAGAACGTCCAGCTCTGGTACGTCTCCAGCCTGGAATCGCTTGGCTGCAACTTCGTATAGTCTGGCACTCAAGTCATACAAATCGACGAGGGTCTCGTATGTTTCTTGAGCTACAACAAGCTCCGTGTATGCTTTTCTGATATCACCGCGCAGCTGCCAGAGCGCATTGCGAATTTCGAAATCGGTTTGCTTGATTTGTTTTTTCGCGGCCAGAATTCTAAAAACCAGCTTCCAGGGCGGTTCAATCGGTATCGTTACGCCATAGCGGTATGTGAATTCAGCTTTGTAGCCGCTATCCATGAATATGGTCGGGTTGGGCAATTCTGTTGCTCGAATCAGCTCCGCCTTGGTAATGCCCAGATTGAAACGCACGGCCGCCGCCCGAGGGCTGTTAATCAGCGTCTCATTCATGGCCTGACCGATGCTCATAGAGTCGCCCATTGGTCCACGCAGGTTGAGAGCATCTTGCGGGCTCGTCGAGGGCGGTGTATGCGCACCTTGCTCGGGAATCCCGGATGGATTGCTTTCGCCGCGAGAGGCCGGCTCGATTGGGGACGTCACCGGCGTGTTGGTGATCGGTATTGTTTCGGTCGGCTTGGGTGTAAACCGTTCCTTGGGATCGACAGTGCTGCCGGGGCCTCCGGGACCTTCAACTGCCTCGGAGGGTACTTTTGTGCCACCGGATGGAACGGCGATAGGCAAATCAAGAGATGGTTGAGTCGGTGCATCGACCGGTCTTATCACTTGCGGGCTGGCGGCCGGAAGGATAACCGGCGGAGCGTCCGTATATGTTGGCGGAGTCGTTTTCTTCGCCGCAGCGATGCGCAAGCGCGTGCCCAGGCTAAGCGAGTGCTTGAAATTTGGGCTGAAAGTCTTACTGGTGCTGGAATTGGCAGCCAGTGCTGCTACCGAATTGGGAGCAGTAAGGACACCTAGAAGTAAGAATCCAACGAAGCGTTGTCTGGTAAAGGGGCTCATTATCAAGGTTAGTATAGCCCAGTGATAGCGAAAGGCCCGGGAAAGTGGCGCCTCGAAGCCGCCAGTACGGTGAAGCTTGGTCAGGAAATGACTGAAAAGACGGTGAAAAACCTCAAAGCTCCGCTGTTACACATCACCCTGAGCGGGAAGAGTGCCTATGGATGGCTATTTCCCGCCTGCGAAGAGAGAATGCGCTTGCGCCGTCGCACTTATAATTTGCTAACATTGGGCCGGTCGGCGCATTGCTCGACTTTTTAGAGGGTGTCCGAGATTGACTGAAATCCGTATATACATCCTTTGTGCGTAACCGGGCAGTCGGGGGATATGAAGGACAGCGAAAGTAGGGCTTTTCTAAGAGGGGAGATGGATTTCACCCCCCAGCGCATGATGCGGTACATCCGCTCACGCGCTCGCCTTGCGACGGACGAAGATATCGAAGATATCCTTCAAAACGCGCTGGTACTGGTTTGCCAGCATTTCGACCCGACCCACCCGGACGCCAACCTATCCTTATATTGTTTAGGCGCCTGCAATAAGGCTATCGCTCAGAACCTCGAGCGCTATCACAAGGTTCAGCTCAAGAAGCGTGATCCAAACGCCAAAGACAAGCCTCGCGTAATACCTGTGGGCGTTTCCAGCTCCGAGACCGAAGTGGACGGGCAGGCGATGAAGGTGACCGGGCTTGCCCCTGGCAAGTCATTTGACGATACGCCCGGCAATTCGACGCAGTGGCGAACCACATCCTTAGATAGCATGTTCGACGAAGATGACGGCAGAAATCCCGAGGACGTTCTGGGCTGGGAGCTTTCTGTTCTTGCCGGCGATTCTGAGACATCCGACCCGGCGGTTAAGGCCCTACTTAATGATCTGATTGAGCAGATTTTGGCCGAGCTGCCGACCCCATTGCACCGCACCTGCTTCCTTTTGAAGTATGTGGAAGGTCATAAAAGAGAAGATTTGATTTCGTGTCTAAAAATGGACCCCAAGAGTATAGATACGGTCGACAAGAAGATCGTCCGAACGCTGAAAGCATTCAAAGAAAAACTCGACAGGGACGAGGCACGAATTTAGGAGATGACCATGAACACCCTTCAAGAAAAACTGGCAAAGATTCTATCTATAAAGGATGAGCGTGCGTGCGCTGAGACTTTCGAATCGTTCTGCCAGGAACATGCCGACATTTTGCCGATGCCCGGCGAAAACAGCATGTTCGACAAAGCCATGTGGGCTGCTTCCAAGCACACAACTTTGTCCAAGAAGGACGAAGCGATTCTCAAGCGTGTCACCGCTCGAATGATCTCAGAGTCTGTCGTTAAGCCAGTAGTGGCCAAGGCAGAATCGGCAGTGCTGATGCTCAAGGACCTTGTCGGCAGTACGAAAGAAACGGCAATCGGCGCATGGCAAGACATGCTGGGCGCCATGCAATGGCAACAAATGGTCCCGGCTGGCGCGCTCAGGGGTGTGGGAACTCAGTTGGTTTCTCTGGGTACTTTCCAAAAGCAAATTGATGATGCCACAGTGCAAGTCAATCTTGGTTGGTTGGTAGACAAAGACCAGTTGCGTGTTCTCTTGCAAGCAAAAGACAAGGAAGAAAATGCCCTTGCCGATGTTGAGGTTAGAGTCACAGAGATGGAACGTGGCGTCGTTTTCTCTCGCAAAACCAACGAAGACGGTTCTGTTGTTGCACCCAGCGTGCAGTGCGGACCGGGTCAATATCAGATTCAAGTGATCTGGCTTGATAAAGTCGTTGAGACTCCGTTCTTTAGAATTTAGGATTTCGATCGCAAGATTTTGTTCTAAATCTAGGTTCTTAGTCGCATCTACCTCGGCAGCAGATGAGACTAGATACAGAGTCCCCGGATAAAACCGGGGACTTTGCCTTTTGGATTGCCGAAAATTTGTGACAACAGCAACACATTTTTGGTCAGATCGGTGACGGGCCGACTGCTTTCGGGAATGAGTAGATTGTGAATGACTAACTCGGAGTCTTTCGGTACTGGCACTCACGGTAACTCTGGAGGCAGATTGGACAGAAATGTCGTCGAGCGCCCCATTGGAGACTGGCTGGTCGAATGGGGATTTATCACTGAAAAGCAGCTGCAAGTTGCTCTTCATGATTCGCGCACGCATTTGTTACCGGTTGGAATGTGCCTTGTATTGCGAGAGCAAGTCGACGCGGAGACGATCCAGTCGGCGGTTGGCGCTCAGTCATATCTGCGTGATGGAGCGATTACGACCCAGGAAGCGGCGAATGCCATGACCCTGGTGAAAAGAAAGCATGTTTCGCTGGGCATTGCTTTCAATTTGCTGGCCATACAGCCGGAGCCTATTCCTCGTAATCGGCTTGGAGATTTGTTGTCCGCCTCGCGAGCAATTTCCGGCGGCGAGCTGAAAGTAGTGCTCACGCTGGCGAAAGCAACCGGGCTGCCTCTCGGTCGCATTCTTCTCAATCACGGCAGTATCACTGAAGATTTGATTCAGCTTGCCCTGGCTTTGCAGGCCAATATCCGTCGTGGCGAAATCGACAGAAATGGAGCATTCGAGAAATTGAGCCAGTATGTGGAGGATGGCGCCCGCAACTCGATTTTGGCCGGCATCGGATTGCATGCCGAAACACTCACCGGCTGCCTTCTTGTGAAATCGGGCGTGATTTCGGAAGGGAATGTAAAGGATGCTTTGAACTCCGGTTCCAAAGATGGCGCAAGGCTTGGTGAGATTCTTCTGGGTAAGGGCGTGATCAAGCAGGAGATGATCGATTCGACATTGGAGGTGCAGAAGCTGATTAGGGCGCACAAATTCACTGTTCCTCAAGGTTTGAGCGTCTTGCGAAATGTGCATGCGGCGCAGCGACGAGATGAGATCAAGTCTGAATCAGGGCAGCATCCGCAACGCCATAAGCCTTTGGTGATGTCCTTCTACCGCTATTTGAAATTGACGCGAGCGCTGCCGGATGTGATTTCTCGCGGCGGGTCTGCGCAAGATCCGTCCAGTCGTGAAGCTGTGCAAAGCGAAATGGAGATGACCTGGCAAGAGCTGCGGGCTGTATCTCCACTGGCCGAGCCTGTTGTGCCTTCGCTTCCTGATGATGTGCGCTCACTTTTGCAGCGATGCGGTTTTATCTCAGATGAGCAGCTGGTAATCGCTCAGCGTGCCGCCTATACATATAAGCTTGCGCTCGATCAGGTTCTTTCCATCGAGCAAGCATTGATTGAATTTCATCGTTTGAAGATGGAAGAAGGACAGCCAAAAGACTGGACAGGCACCTTCCCGAACCTATCTGCTATCTAGGTCGCCATCTAGGCTTTAATTCGTTCTTATACAGATAATCGCGGCGCTTGATAAACTACGAGATTCGCTGCCGGAGCAGCGCCCGTCAGTGTTATGACCGAGTCGCAATTGAATTCTTCTATCTCCAGTCCTGAAGTGAAAGTTGAAGAAGCGAAAATGAGCAGCTCTAGAGGGCTGTTCTTGAATCGAGTTCTTCCGTATCTTTGCGTGTTCCTCGTCGCGCTCTTCGCTTCGATGGCCCATGATTTTCTCGAGCCCAACACGCGCACAGTGTTCTTTGCCGACTCGCGCAACTATCAGAAAAGCTCCAATTATATTTGCACTGCCTTTCTCGATGCTATGAAGGGCAAGGACGTGCGCCCGTATTTGAAACAGGAGCACATAGCGGCGCGCATCGAAAATGACGGTCCGATTCTATCTACTGTTTTGGCCACGATTTTCACTGTCATCGGTCATCCTCCCGAGTCCAAGGATTGGAAG
>JAIETE010000208.1 GCA_019745505.1 Candidatus Obscuribacterales bacterium
ATGGCGCAATACCGGGGACGAACCGCTGGTATACGGGGTCATTCAAGTCCGAGAAAATTCCTTGAGACAACATACATTTGAAGACGGAATTCCAAATCTAGATCCGCCCCAGTGGCCTTAACTGCTGATTGACGAGAGGGCGATGCTTGCTATCGCCCTCTCGTTTAACGCTTTGAAGTTTCCAAAGGGTTAGAATTCTGGACTAGCTTACTGGACTTCATGGGGGTCACATTATGTCCAAGTTTCGGAATGCCGTAGCAACCACGCTGCTGCTGGCTGTGGGCGTTGCCAGCGGCATTAATGCAGTCCACGCCAAATCTTCTTCTGACAAGTCCAACCGCATAAAGATTGCCGCAAAGACGACAAAGTACACTGAAAAAGAAGGCTTTGAGCGCAAGAAACTAGACATCGTCAACACCCTCAAGGAGAATGAAGTAACTCGCTTTATGACTTTGCGCGACGGGCTTACCCAAGCCTTCGAATTGGACAAGGTTTTAAAAGGCGCAGGTCCCTTCACTTTTCTGGCACCCAGCGATGATGCGTTCAAGCATTATCCGGCAGACGATCTTTCGCAGCTTTTCGACAATAAGAAAAAGCTCCGTCAGGTCTTGGAATATTGCATCATCGACGGCAGTTACAGCGCCGCCGACCTGGTAAAGATGGGCACTGTCAAAACACACGAAGGACACAGTGTCAGCTTCTCCAGTCCGAACGGCGACTATTTCGCAGACAAATCGCTGATGAAAGTCATCGACATTCCCTGCACAAACGGAATGCTGCATGTACTCGACAGAGTAATTCAGCCGCCGCTGGCGCAATAAGATGAAGCCGCGGCTGAGCTTCCGTCAAATCTGGAATATGAATTTCGGATTTCTCGGAATTCAGTTCGGTTGGGGTTTGCAATTGGCGAACATGAGCGCCATTTACACCAAACTTGGTGCAGATCCCGAACATATACCCATCTTGTGGTTAGCCGGACCGGTAACAGGATTACTGGTCCAGCCGGTAATCGGAGCGATGAGCGACCGCACCTGGTGCAAACTGGGACGCCGCCGCCCATACTTCCTGGTCGGTGCTATTCTGGCCTCGACCGCTCTTTTCTTCATGCCGGACAGCTCCGCACTCTGGCTGGCGGCCACTCTGCTTTGGATACTCGATGCATCCATCAACATAAGCATGGAACCATTCCGCGCCTTCGTTGCGGACAAATTGAATACCGAGCAGAGAACTACCGGCTTTATCATGCAGAGTTTCTTCATCGGCATCGGTGCCACCATGGCTAATGCTCTGCCCCTGATTTTCAGGAATTGCGGGGTGACTGGTCTTGCGTCTAATGGCATTCCGCTGACGGTGCAGTACTCATTCAAAATTGGCGCAGCGATGTTCTTGCTCTGCGTCCTGTGGACGGTGTTTCTTTCTAACGAATACCCGCCGGACGATATGGAAGCCTTCGAAAAACACCGCGCTCAAAATCCCGGTGCTCTCGGTTTGCTGAGAGAAGTGTTTCAGGAAATACCTCAGGCCGTCCGCGAAATGCCCAAGACGATGAAGCAGCTCGCAGTCGTGCAGATATTCACATGGCTCGGTCTTTTCTGCATGTGGATGTTTTTCGGCTTGACCACTGCATATCACGTGTTCAAAGCACCCGGACCAAGCTCCGAAATATTCGACAAAGCGACTGAGTGGGCGGGTTGGTGTTTTGCCGTTTACTCGATCGTTTGCTTTATCGTCGCTTTCCTGCTGCCAAAACTGGCCAAAATATTCAGCAGAAAACTCATCCATGGGGTGGCTCTGGCTCTAGGTGGGCTGAGTCTTCTTTCCGTCTATTTCATCCACGATCCAAACACACTGCAATTCACCATGATTGGAGTCGGAATAGCCTGGGCGTCTATCTTGGCCATGCCCTATGCCATCCTTTCGGCAGCTATTCCGCCGGAAAGAACCGGCGTGTACATGGGGGTGTTCAACTTCTTTATCGTCATTCCGGAGATATTGGCCTCGGTGTCTTTCCAGCCGCTGGTCAAATACGTTTTCAACAACAATCCTCTGTATGTTGTCATGCTTGGCGGGGCATCGTTGCTTGTCGCGTCCCTTCTGGTTGCAAGAGTCGAAGATTCGGGCGAAGTTGTAGAAACCACCGGCGGTGCCGGACACTAGGTGCGGATGAAGAATGAATCCCGACCCCAGCTGCCAGTCTTATACCGCGATGAATTCATGATTGCGGTCGGCAAACCATCAGGAATGATTGTGCATCGCGGGTGGGATAACGATCCTGTTACCGCCTCAGACATTGTCAGAGACGACATCGTACACGCGCAAGTATTTGCCGCTCATAGACTCGATCGCGCCACAAGCGGAGTCCTTCTTTTCGCGCTGGATGCCCAAACCGCACGCAATCTCCAAAAACAAATGGAAGCAGGCGGCTTTCAAAAACGCTATCTTGCTCTCGTGCGCGGACCGATGAAAGAAGGTTGCTTGCTGGACCATCCAATTCCCAAAGAGAAGTATCATGTGCGTGTGCCGGCCATCACGGAATTCATTCCAATTGCCCACAAAGACCGATGGTCACTGGTTGAAGCGCGCCCAAAAACCGGCAGGCTCCACCAAATTCGCAGGCATTTAAAACATCTGAGCCACCCAATCGTAGGTGACGTCCGATACGGAAAAGGCGACGTCAACCGCTTTTTCAGAGAGAATTACGGGCTCAATAGAATGGCGCTGCATGCCCTTGAACTAACTCTAAAGAATAGTTACGATGAAATCATCACGATTCAGGCTCCCCTACCTGCGGACTTAACTGAGCCATTAGACAAGTTGGACATCTGTTACTAATCGGACTATTCTGCGCGCTGTTGCTTACATGCGTCACCGGTAATCCTCTAATGTTTCCGCCGTTGGCAGTCCTCTGCTGGATTTGCATGACACCCATCTATTTTCTTCAAAGGTTGCAAGAAAAGAGAATTGGCACCGGCTACACGGAACTGGCAATCGGAGTTCAACAGGCGAAGGATCTGCAGCTGGCAATACCAACCAGTGAAATCTACGCAATATTGTCTGAAAAGCTCTCCAATCTGAAATCAGTCGGTCGCCTTGAATACGATCAAGGCAACGGTTTCATATTCATTCGCACAAAGCCGACAATCAGATCCCTTGGAGAAGACGTCCGCATTCAAATTACAGAAGTCGACTCCAATTTTTCGAATATCTATATTTCGAGTAAGCCTCTCGTTTCAACCACGCTGTTTGATTACGGAAAAAATGCGGAGAACCTGCGCCTGTTTTCATCCGCAATTAGAGAAGCAGAAAAGAGTTATTTAGAATCGCGGATATGACGGGTCGATTTAGTTGTTCGATTCCATGCCGGTGTCGCCGTCGTCTTCCAGAATCGTTCCGATGCCCTGAGAAATTGAAACAAGAGAGCCCATCGCCATGAATGCCATACCGATATCCTGATATTGCAAGTCACTATTTCGAACTTCATCACTCTGCAAAGCCAGTTCCGGAACGGCGACAATATTCTTCACCACTTCGAAGCAATCTGGTTGCTGAATGCAGTCCTGCAAAAATGCCCACGGCTGAAGCATTAATTTCCTGTCGCGCGAAACAACGAAGTAGAAGTCCTGATCTTTTTCATCCTTTGCGCAAGTCCAGGTCCAGCCATACTTCTCGACGAACAAGTGAGCAAGCACGGCGCCGAGTTGCACCAAGAGCAACTGAATTTGACTTTCCTTGAACTGCGATCTTGCTTTCTCGAATTCGACGAGAAATTCAGTCAGCTTCTCGGTAAGCTTGTCCGGATTGTTGGTCAAACTCTGAGCGCCGATTGTTCGCAATCCATCGCGCAAATGGGCGTCAAACTCGGACTTCAAAACAGCAGACAGAGGGCGCTCTTCAATTTGCATTAGTGGAAAAACCGCGCAGAAGGTCAGTTACTCTTTGGCGCCTCTGTTGGAGGGGTTGAGGGATCGACAGAGACCGAGCTGGACTTCCAGCTTTCCTTATCAACCTTCCAGGCTCCATTCTCCATCACCATGGTGCATTCACCTTTGGTTTCTTCCTTCACCTTGCCGAGCAGCTGCCTGTCCAGAATTACTGGCTTTCCATCGCCGACGATCAGTTTCAGACTAGCCTTATCGCCTTCAATTTTAGACGAAATGATATGAACATCCTTCGGGCAGACTTCCTTTATGAAGCCGAAGAATAGAGTGCGCTCTTCTTTGGGACTTGCATTTACTTCTTTGACGCGCCCCGAGGTCATAAACGGCATCACTTCTTCAACGCTTTTTGCCTGGATAAGAGCCTGATGGTATTTGGTGTAAACCGATTCAGGACTAGGATTCGCATCTTCAGCGAAGGCGCAAGGGATGCTCAAGACTCCCAGACTGCCAACGATAGACAAGAGAGAAGCGATGCGAGTTTTAGTGTTCATTTTGGTAAATCATCCTGTTCAAACGTCCGACTAAAGCTTCTACCAATAAGTCAAAACCTTTAGGAAGAACGGCCTTCTAGAGTCCATTGTCCGCTTTGCGTGGCACCGAACAATCGCTTGACAATCAAATGAGAAGAACATAAGAGCAGGCATATTCGTCCTAAGAGCGCAACAGGGCGACTTTTGCTGGATTCGCAATCTTCACATTGAATCAACATGCAAATCCCTTATGAAATCTGAGCCTCGGCTAAAGTAATCCCTCGAAAAACCGGCAAAAATATCCATTGGCAACACCCGCTATGCCTCATACAGGCAGAGCGCACGACTGATCGGCAGCATTTCGATAATGCTTTTCAATAGCCTTTCCTACTTTGTATTCTTTCCGGTGGTCTTCGCGCTTTACTGGCTCTCTGCCCGCGCGCTGAAAAAGCCGGTTTTGCTTTTGGCCAGCTACATCTTTTATATGAGTTGGATCCCCAAGTATGGGCTACTGGTCGCGGCTCTAACCGGGGTCAACTATGCGATTGGTCTTTTGCTGGCTAAGTTCAATAGCACTCAGCAATCCCCGACCTCAGGCATGTCGAGCGCCACCCGCCTGACTCTCATACTTGGTCTGGCTTTGAACCTGGGATGTCTCATTTACTTCAAGTACGTGAATTTCATCTGCACGACTTTCACAGACGCGCTCAATTACAGCGTCAATCTTTTCCACATCCCGGCTCCGAAATGTTACGCCACCACATTCGATATCATTTTGCCTTTGGGAATTTCTTTCTTCGTTTTCGAGTTTATTCATTATCTTGTGGACGTGGCTAAGGGAGAAAAACCGGTACGAAACCCAATCGACTTCGCGCTATTCGCAGCCTTTTTCCCGTCGCAAATTGCCGGACCCATCAAACGATTCGAAAATTTCATCGAACAACTCGATACTCGCGCCGGGCAGACGGGCACCGCCCTTAAGTTTCGCAGCACGGACATGCACGCAGGTCTTGCCCTGATTCTTCAGGGTCTGTTCAAGAAGGCGGCCATTGCAGACAATCTAGCGATTCTGGCCAATGCAGGATTCAACCCTTCGGTCAACTTGAACTGCGGGGACACATGGATAGCCGTTCTCGCTTTCACATTCCAGATTTACTTCGACTTTTCCGGATATACGGATATGGGCAGAGGCAGCGCACTGATGCTGGGCATCGCCCTTCCGGACAACTTCAATTTCCCCTATCTCTCGAAAAGCATTTCCGACTTCTGGCGCCGCTGGCATATCTCATTGTCTACCTGGCTGCGTGATTACCTGTACATACCGCTGGGTGGCGGAAGGTCCAACAAGAATCGCAATTTATTTCTTACCATGCTTTTGGGCGGGCTCTGGCATGGCGCCGCAATGCACTTCGTGGCATGGGGAGCCTATCAAGGCGGCATGCTTGCTCTGAACAATTGGTATGACCAAAGAGCAAAGAACAATTCAACCTTGACCAATTTCCATGCGCATGCGGTCGGAAAGATTTTCTCAGTAGTGCTCACATTCTTGCTGATCGTAGTCGGTTGGACTCTTTTTAGAGCGGAAACCGTAAGCCAGGCCGGGCACATAATGCAAGTCATGTTCTTGGGCGCGGGCGAAACTTCTGCCCAGGCTCCATCGCTATGGACTGCGCTGACTCGTTCGCCGGTTATAACGGCGCTGATGATTTACAGCAGCTATGCAACTATTTTCTGCTTGCCGAAAATCATCAAAGAGAAAAACGTTCAAGTGCAGCCCCTCGACGCAATCGGCTGGGCTGTGCGAATCCCATTCTATGCGGCGGTAGTTGTTGCAGCGATAGCATTTGCTCCTGCGCAGCCATCCTCTTTCATTTACTTCCAGTTCTGAGGCGCATGCTTCCCTAATGTCAAAGACAATGATATCGCCGAGAATCAAAGAAGCGCATGCAGATGCACTTTCTTCTCAGCACGAACGCTCAAGTTTCTCAGGTTTCGCACTTACATATATGGCGGTAGCGGCAAGCCTGATTGTTTCAATCTTGATGCTCGAATTCTGCCTGGCTGTCGCTGGCGTCGGCGAGGAAGAATATCTGCAACGCGACCCGGAAGTAGGTTGGGTGATGATACCGAAAAAGCACATTACCTGGCGGCATGAGGGATATTCGACAACGCAGGTAAACAGCGCCGGTATGGTGGAAAGAGAATTGCCACGGGCGAAAGAGGAAAACACACTGAGAATCGCCGTCATTGGCGATTCATATGTAGAAGCTCTTCAAGTGCCCAGAGAGCAGAATTTCTGCAGACTGATCGAAAAGACCTTTGCAAAAAGTGCTGAAGCGCGCGGCAAGAAAATTGAAGTTTTGAATTTCGGCATCTCGGCATACAATACGGCGCAACTGTATATGCGCTTGAAGAATCTGGCGATTAAATACAATCCGGACATTGTCATCATCGCCGAATCGGTCGATGCGACAAGATATCTGTCGCCGGAGGGTGGTGGCTTCTTCCGCGCCAGACCTACTTTCACCTTGAACGAGAAAAATGAGCTTGTTTGCGACTACAGCAAGCAGGAAGCCTGGCTGCAGTCCCCGGAAGGCGTAAGAGTGCGCTCCACTGCATGGCTCAGAAAGCATAGCCACATCTGGGGCGTCGTCGCGAAAGCCGCGGAGCAAATTACCATGTTTGTCGACGAGCTGGAGAGAGGAGATGCGAAATTCGGAGCCCCCGTAACAGAGAAGAAAACCACCTTCGAGAAGACGAGTGGACCGGCTTGCATAAACGGCGTCTTCATAGCCCCGGAAGCTGTATTCAGCCCCGAATTGCCCAGCGTCAATCTTCCGCATAAGATGGCGGCCTTGAGAAAATGGTGGCCGGTTCATGCTGAGTTATTGCAGCAGATGAAAGAAGAGTGCGATTCAGCAGATGCTCTCATGGTAATGCTGCGTTTGCCACAGGTCAACGCATACGATAATGCAGCCGAAACCAAGTTGCTGAAGGAATTCGCAGCATCAAATGCCATTCAATTCATAGATAGCACGAAGATATTTGCTGACTTTGACGATGAGAAAGTGCCGCTCTTCTACGACCCGCACTTGAGTTCAAATGGGCATCAACTGCTGGCAAAACAATTGTGCGCTGAACTGGCACCGGTCATTGAAGCAAAACTGCATAAACCGTAGACAGAGAAATCTCGAGACTCATTCGGCGCTTATGTTAGCAAGCAAAAGATTGAGGCTCTCAGCCATAGTCGGGTGCGTCCAGATCGCATCACGCACTTGTTCATAAGTCAGATTTCCCAGCATAGCGGCTTGAACGACTGACATAATCTCTCCGCCTTCATGCGCGAAGATCGAACATCCCAAGATACGGCCCGTTTGTTTGTCTATGACAGCTTTCAGAATTCCACGCGTTTCACCGGAAGTCGAAGCGCGTGGGATTTTCGCCGCCGGCATCTTCGCGACAAGAATGTCATATCCGGCTTTGCGCGCATCCTGCTCAGTCAAACCGACACGCCCGAGTTCGGGATCAACAAACAATGTATAAGGTATCAAGCGGCCTTTGGTGGAACGCTTCTTGCCATGAAGGAAGAAATCACGAAGAATGCGGTAATCATCCCAGCTGACATGAGTAAAGTGTGGACCACCATTGCAATCACCAATAGCCCAAATGTCTTCGGCGGATGTTTCCAGGTATTCGCTGACTTCGATGTAGCCGCGTTTATCGAGTCTTACTCCCGTAGATTCAGGGTGCAGTTTCTCATTATTTGCAACTCGCCCGGTGGCAACAAGAATGTGCGAGCACTCCAGAGCTTCCTGCCCATCATCACTCTTCAGCACCAGCTTTGCTGTCTTTCCATGGCGTGACACGGCCGAGACTTCGACGCCTGAAATAAAGCGAATGCCTTCCTTTTCCAGCACTTCTTTAACAGCCGCTGCTATATCTTGATCTTCTTTCGGCAGAAATCTATCCGCGCGCAAGAGAACGGTGATTTGGCTGCCCAGCCGCCGGAAGATTTGCGCGAATTCGAGTGCTATATAGCCTCCACCGACAATGCACAAGTGGGCAGGAAGTTCTTCCAATTCCATGATGCTGGCGTTTGTCAGATAGCCGGCTTCAGCAAGGCCCGGAGTGTTGGGCACCATAGGAGCGCTGCCCGTATTGATGACGATGTGTTGCGCAGTCAATCTTCGTGTGCCACCATCTACGGTGCTGACCTCAACGACCTTATGATCGACGAACCTGGCAATGCCCAAAATGAATTCCATATTGGCCGTATTGCTGAAAAGCTGCTTATGGGTATCGACCATGCCTTTCACGATGCGGCGCTTGCGGTCGATAACGCCCCTGATTTGATTGCCTCCATCATTGACGGACAATCCGAACTGCTCGCCGTTTTGAACGTGATGCAGGAGTTTTGCGCTGGCCACCATTGTTTTCGTAGGAATGCAAGCAACATTGATGCAGGTGCCGCCAATTTGACCCTCTTCAACGAGCGCCACTTTCTTGCCGGCTGGTCCGAGCGCCATCGCCAGGGACTTACCGCCCTTGCCGCCACCCACGATAAGGTAGTCAAAATGCTCAACAGCAGCCACAATCGCCTCCTGAAAACCCTTGCAAATCAATGCAGTCACAGAGGCATACTATACCGCGGACGGGCAACGCCGAATCAGAAATTCAAGTGAAGTTGAACTCTTGGAGCGTTGCTGTATGGGCGATAGTGATGGTGGTGACTGCCTTGATAGCCGCGGTCAAAACCAGAGTCGCGGATGATATTTACACGTCCGCCGTTGTTGTGAATCATGCCGAGAATCTGCCGCAGCATCATTGCCTGAAGATACTGCTGCTGACGCGGATCGAAGTCATAGCTGTACTCGTTGCCGAAAGCCATCGGGCGTCCGTAGCGATCGTATAAGACGTTTTGGCGAGGATCATAGGCCGAACGTTCATATCGATCGTAATACATGCTCGGGTCTACCGACGCATAGCGATCAGTTTGCCCATAATCTTGAGAATAGCGCTGATACTGGTCGTATGAGAGCATGTTGCCGCCGTTCTGGGCGGTACGCAGCGAGTCGTCGTAATACAGTCGCCATGGCTCTACATAGCCGGCAGCATTGGGATCGCTTACCTGATAGCGGCCGAGATCGGAGCCATAGTCTTGCCTCCACTGACCGCTATTGTCCGTGTAACCATTACCGGGCACGTAAGTCTGCCCGACATCGGAGCCGTAGTCACTTCTCCACTGTCCGCTATTGTCCGTGTAACCATTACCGGGCACATAGGTCTGCCCGACATCGGAGCCGTAATTCTGCCTCCATTGACCACTGTTATCCACGTAGCCGGAGCCGTCATTTGGGAGGCCTGGTCTGTATGTTTGTCCGACGTCTCGACCATAAGTAGAGCGCCATTCACCGGAATTTTCATTGGCAACGCCCGGTCTGAAAGTCTGTCCGACGTCTCGACCATAGGTTGAACGCCACTCACCGGAATTTTCGTTCGCAACGCCGGGTCTGAACGTCTGGCCGACGTCGCGACCGTAAGTCGCCCGCCATTCACCGGACGTTTCGTTCATCACACCCGGTTTGAAAGTCTGTCCGACATCGCGCCCATAAGTCGCGCGCCACTGGCCGGAATTCTCATTCATCTGACCGGCTCTAAAAGTGTTGCCGACGTCGCTGCCGTAAGTAGCGCGCCACTGGCCCCCACTCTGCTGCTGCCGCTGCTGACCTTCCTGATAATTCTGGCCGACGTCGCCTCCGAAGGTAGCCCTCCAGTTGGCACGTTGATAGGCGTCTTCAAAGGCGCCATTGCTGTCCGTTTCCGGCTGGGAATACCCAGGGTTGCCAAAATTTTCGTAGGTCATGTGTGAAGTGAAGAGGTCTGAACCAAGGATTAAGTCCAGAATAAGCCGCCCCCAGGCAGGGCACAACCGTTTACCCCCCGGTTTCCACCACCCGCAGCGAGAGATTTCATCTTATATGTGAAGAGATCATGGTGAAATTACGGGCTTTGCAACCCTGAAAGCGCTTTTGGGACTTCGCAGCGCATATTCGCGTACATAAAGAGAGGAGAGAAAGGCTCCCGGGGCAGGGCACCTTCCTCATCCTCACATCGGCGAGCACAAAGCTCGCCAACGACTCACTGCCGAGCGGCTAGAACGCTCTCATATGTATGAGCGGGGCACCTACATCAAGCAGATGATGCTCGCTGCGGTGCTTGAGCTTATAGCGCTTCTCGACAACAACTGGCGGATTGTAGGTTTCCATCACTACAGGCGCCGGAGCGCGGCGGATGATAACCGGTTGGGATATGACGCGATTTTCCAAAAACACCGGAGCGGAGTTCTCGATGAGCACGCGGCTAGGCACCGGCGTCACAACAGGAGTTTCAATCAATCTCACTGATGAGGCAACGGACGGTACGAATAGTGGACGTGACGGCGCTACAACGCTGTTGGTGACAGTGCGCGTCTCTATAACATTCGGTGCAGTCGCCGAACTGAACCTTCTATACTCCACGACACCAGGCTGCAAAATCGGCGCCACACCACCTGTGGTGCTTCTAATTTCATAGCGTGTTACTGTGTCTGCAAATACCGGTAATGATGCCGAAAGCGCAATCGCCGGGAGTGTTATTGCAAGTAATCGATTTCTAAACATTTGGGAATCCTCCTTCCAGCAACAGCGATTCGTTCAAATGCGAACCATGGGCGCCGCTGTGTGATTGCCGAAGCAATTCTCCTGGAGAGACTGGGCGCCCCTCTAAAGGTTCCTGCCCCTAGAGCCACTCACCCATGGTTTTACAAATTTGCGTTTTACAGTCGGAAATCAATTGAATACCCGCATTCTTACGCGTGAGAAATTCGAGCCACGCAGTCAGGTCAGTTAATTTACTCATCTTTCTCCACTCCGCGGGAAGCTCCCCGCCGGCATTGCGATAACCCCGCTCGACTGCAGCTTCCATCCCTAGAATCTCTCCAAGAGGGGCTCTGAGTAGATTGCCCAGATCGAAAAACGGAGTTCCGCTGATAGCGAATTCCCAATCAATGACGGCAGCTACTTCCCAGCCGTTCTCAGCCTTCCTTACGAGAATGTTCGATCCATTGAAATCGCAGTGGCTCAAGCATGGTTTGCCCGACCATTCGTCGAGCAGGCAGGCTTCATTTCTAATGAAATTCAAAATCTTCTTTGAGAGCGGCTCTCCCAGGCGTTCACCAGCCAAATTACCCAACAGACACTCTTCGGCATAGCTCAATAGCCCTTCGCCGCCCATCTTCATCGGTGACGGAACTTCCAGATGGTC
>JAIETE010000018.1 GCA_019745505.1 Candidatus Obscuribacterales bacterium
GTTAGATTAGGCGTATCGCAGATTATTTCCATCTGCTGCTCAGTAAGAGAAGGCTTCAAATTGTTCACCAAAAGAATCCGAAGATTCTGCATCCGAGCCACTGCCCGAAGAAATTCGAGATCAAATTTCGCACCGCTGATATCTAGCTCTCTGGCGCTCATTCGCGAAAAGTATTCCAAAATCCGGGCAGAAACTGAAATTTTGCAGTAATCGAATCTGATTTTGTTTACATTCGGCGTGTTTGTAAGCCGCCCGACCTCGCCGTCTGCAATGTCCTGATAGGACAAACTGGCAATGCCGCCCGGGAAATTGTAGACGGTCTGCGCTTTCGAAATCGGCTTGTTTTCTTTCTCGGTGCGTAACTGCGCTTCATCGACGGCATAACGCATCATGCCTGAAGATAACTCCACTCTTATAGGCTTGCTTTTCTCGGGTGCAGACCCATTCGACCAGACAAGCGACGCCAGCAAAACAATCACGAGCGATCCGATTCCAGCAAGAAATCCTATAGATATGGCGTCGATGTCGAAGATACCGAGCAACTTGGCTTTGTGCCGCTCAGACCGTTGGTTGGAGCCGGATTCCACATTCAGTGCCGCAATCGCTTGCTTCATCTCGCGTGCGCTCTGAAATCTCTTTCCAGGATCCTTGTCCAGAGCTTTCTCAACCAGTTGCTCCAAGCCCGGGGGAAATTTCTCACTCGGGCAGGCTTCATTCAATGAAGGAGCCGTCTCCTGCACATGCTTGATTATGGTTTCGACCGAAGTTTCCGCTTGATGAGGAGGATGGCCGACCAGCAATTCAAAAAGAATACAACCCACTGAATAAATGTCGGACCGGCCGTCCAGAGCCTTGCCCAGACACTGTTCGGGACTCATATAGAGAGGACTGCCGAAAATTTCGCCTGTCTGAGTCAGCTCGCTGTTATTGGCTTCGTCCCCGGTCATCAGCTTTGCGATACCGAAATCGAATACCTTTACGGTTTCATTCGACTCACCAGGATTGGAAACGATTATGTTGCTGGGCTTCAAATCCCTGTGCACTACTCCTTTTTCATGGGCATGAATGAGCGCATCGAGCACTTCATCAATCAAGCGCAAGGCGCGCGAGGCAGAACATCGTCCGGAAAAACTGACCAGGTCGGTAAGCATTTTTCCGGATGCGAAATCCATCACAAGAAAGGGTTCGCCACTCTCGGTAAGTCCTACATCAAAGACGCTTACAATGTTCTGGTGATTCAATCGGCCAACAGCCGTGCCTTCTTGATGGAAGCGACGCACGCTCTTTTCGTCAGACACTCGTGAAGCGGAGAGCATCTTGATTGCAACGTCTCTGCCGAGCACTTGATCGCGTGCTTTGTAAACTACACTCATACCTCCCGAACCAATATGCGCCTCAACCCTGTACTTTCCAGCGAGAATCTGTCCGGCTGTCAGCAAATTTTGCGGCTTAGATTCAATCGACAATGGGTCTTGCGACGCAATCGCAAGCGTCCTGTCTTCCGTCCAAAGTTGAGGTTCTTCTTTTATATTCAATTCGTCTTGCGAAGTCATCGGCAAAGCTCGAGCGCAAAATTGAACAGCCTAATTTCTATGAACTGACACCAAATACGACACCAGCAAACGAGCGTGTCGAAATGTGCCCCAGAGCAATATACCCAGGTTGGCATGATCCAGCGATTTAATTATTTGAACTTTCGCTTACGCGTTCTGCAGATATCTGACCAATTGCGTGTACTCGTTCAAGTCGGCTGAGGTTTGCTGAAGGTCGAGGCCGTCTGCATAGACGTGAACCAGCGGCTCCACCGCGTCAGGCAAAACGAGGATCCAATGCTCTGGACGAGTCTGAATCTTTACTCCGTCCAGCAATTCCATCGGGCGGTCCTGATGCTTTTCGACCAGAAGGCGCATTACGCGCCCTTTTCTTTCCCACGGGCAATGGACAGAGTCGACTTGATAGATGAGCGGAGGCAGATCGGCCACGGCTTCACTGAGCGTTCGTCCCTGGAAAGTCAAATGCTCCAGCACCTGCCCGACCGTGAACATGGCATCGTAGCCATTCTGGAACTCTGGGAAAATGAAGCAACCGTTGGCGCTGCCGCCCAAAACAGCCCCTTCCAGTTTCGCCGTCGTGCTGCCGATTTCCGTTTCGGAGGCCTTGCAGCGAACCACTCGACAGTTGTATCTAGCAGCAATACGCTCGATAGACGAGCTGCTGTTAACGGGCACGACAATCGAGCGACCTGGTTTGTCGCGCAAGATGATATCGGCGACAACCGCCAGGAGAAGCTCTCCTCGAATAATCTGGCCTGTCTCGTCGACCAGAGTCATCTGTTCGCCGTTTCTGCCAATCTGGACACCAAGCTCCGCATTCAAGGCTTTGACGACGTCCGCCAATTGCTTGCGCATGCCGATTCTCTCTTCCGGACGCGGCGGCATATTGCGGATAGATGAATTGAGCACGACTGTTTCAATTCCAATCTGCCCGAGCAAGTCGGGAAGAAGAACCCCTGTTTCAGCCATGGCGTAGTCGATCACCACCTTCGGCGCTTGAGTTGCAATGGCACCGGATTTGGTTTTTCTTGTGTAATTGCTGCCGGGCACGATGCAGAAAGGAACTTTGTCTTCTTCGAAAACCTGCCCTTTGACGTGCTTCAGAAATTCATCAGCGTAGTATTCGCGAACTCGACTGGGGAAGGTAATACTGCCCACGTCTGCAGGCAGACAACGGGGGAAATCCTCTTTGAAGAACGTGGTCTCAATTTTTCTTTCCATCGCCTTGGTGATAGCGATACCTTCGCTGTCGAAAAATTCGATCGAGAGTTTGTCCGGCTCTCTTTGCGAAACGCGGATATGCATGAGACCGGCAGCACGCTGAGTCTTGACGTAATACCGTGCAATCGGCAAAGACATCGACTCGAGGTTTTGCACTTCAATCCCCACCGATACCAGACCGGACACGACTGCCCGGGAAATCATTTGACTGACCCGCCAGTAGTCACGGCTGACCAGCACCGGGCCTGACTTCAGAGTGGAGCCGTAAGCGGCAGCCAGATTGACTGCAAACTCGGGAGTGATGTCGATATTGGCCAGACCGCGAACACCATGCGCACCAAATAAGGTGCGCGGCGCTTTCGTTCCCCAGATCACCGACGATGTCACTCGAGCGCCCGAGTCGATCAACTTGTCCGGCCAAACCCGCACATCCGGGCTGATTTGCGCCTCCTGCCCGATATTGCTGTTGGCACCGATGATCGCGCCCTCCAGAATTTCCACTGAATTGTGAACGGTGGCACCATTGCAAATCACGCAAGCAGTAAGGTTGGAATTGCTGCCGATATATGAGTTCGACCAGATCACCGGTCGTTTCAGATTGGCCTTTTCCTGCACGACGACATTGTCACCCAATACCGTGTACTGATCGAGTTCCGCCTCACGTCCGATGCGGCAGTTGCGACCAATCATGACGGGCGGTTCGATTTTGACAGAAGCATCGATCTCTGTTCCTTCGCCGACCCAAACACCCGGTCGAATCTCGGAAGAAAGATTTTTGAGTTTTACTTTTCCTTCCAGGACATCCTGGTGCGCCTGACGATAAACGGCAAGGTTGCCGATATCGCACCAGTAGCCATCATCTACGTATCCGTACATGGGCTCGTTTCTCAAAAGAAGGAGCGGGAAAAGATCATTCGAGAAGTCTTGCTCGCGGCCCAAAATGACATAGAGCATCACTTCCGGCTCGAGAATATATGTACCGGTATTGACTGTATCGGAGAATATCTCCGATGCGCCCGGTTTTTCCACAAAGCGCTTGATACGCTGTTCTCCATCGACAATGACGACACCATAATCGAGGGGATTCTCAACCCGTTTGAGAACCAGTGTCGCCTTCGATTTTTTCTCTTTGTGGAACTTGACCGCTTTGGTCAAATCCATATCGGTCAAACTGTCACCGGAAATAACAATGAAAGTGGAGTCCAGCTGGTCTTGAATCTGCTTGACGCAACCCGCTGTGCCAAGCGGTTTTCCTTCTTCCACCGAATAGGAGATTTTGCACCCGAAATCGGTGCCGTCGCCAAAGTGATCGCGAATCGCATCCGGCAGGTAGTGCAGGGTAAATATGATGTCCTTCAAATCGTGAGTCTTCAGAAGGTTGACGATATGTTCCGCCATCGGCGCGTTGGAAACGGGCACCATCGGCTTCGGAAGGTTGCTGGTCAAGGGTCTCAGTCGGGTCCCGGATCCTCCCGCCATGATCACCGCTTTCATCTTTGCGACCTCCATATCAATCAAATCAGGGACAGACTCTAACTGAATAACAGAACATTAGATCAAGAACCGGGTGAAACAGCCGGCTTACTTGCGCTCACCGGAACCTTGGGTCGGGAGGAAACTCCTTCCTCGCCGATCTTTCCGGCTTCAAGCAAGACTTTGTCGTACAACTCTTCAGTGCGCTTGGCGATCACTTTCCAGTTGTAGATGTGCTGAACTTTCTCATATGCGTCTTTGGCCATACGCTGCGCCAGTTCCGGGTTTCGAATCACTTCCATGATTCCCCAGGCCAGGCTGTTCGAGTCGCCGGTGTAGGTGGTCAGACCGGTGACGCCGTGTTCCACGAAGTCAGTCAGACCGCCGGTATCTGAAGTCACTACCGGCTTGCCGGCCGCCATGCCCTCCAGCGCAACAATGCCAAAAGGCTCATAGAGACTGGGGATGCAGACTACATCCGAGATCTTGAAGAACTTCTTCAACGAATCATCATCAACATATCCGAGGAAGCGAACATAATTATCGATACCGAGAGATCGCGCTTGATGCTTCAAGTGATCCATGTAATAGCCGGTTCCGACAATGAGAAAACGAGCTCCAGGACAAGCGGAAAGAATCTTGGGAGCGGCGTCCAGCAAAATCTGCACACCTTTCTCGTTGACCAGGCGGCCGACATACAAAATGATTTGATCGTGTTCGCCGGCGTACTGGCTGCGCATCGGATACGGATCAAAATCGAAATTGAACGTATCGGGATCCGTTCCATTCGGAATGACAACAATCTTGTCTTTCGGCACGCCGAAAAGACGCTGCAACTCAGCGTGCATGCTATGGCTGTTTACGATCACTTCCCACGATTCGAAAGTGAGGCGCCATTCCATCTGGTGAATGTAGCGGTTGAGGTCATTGTGGATGCCGTGCATGCGTCCCGCTTCGGTAGCATGCATAGTGGCCACCATCGGAATACCGCAGCCTGTCTTAATCGTCCAGGCGGCGTCGGTGACCATCCAGTCATGCGCATGCACAATTGAAAATGGATGCTTACGATGCAGTTGAATTGCATGCTGCAACATGCCGAAATTCAAACGATGCACCCAGGTGAGGAAATCCGGCGTAGTGTCGGTTTGATTTTTCACACGGTGCACATGAACACCGTTCATCACTTCATGCTCAGGGGTGCCAGGATGGTCGGCAGTGACGACATGCACTTCCCATTTGTCATTGGCCAGCTGCCGAGACAAAGCCTCGACTACACGAGCCAAACCGCCAATGATGCGTGGCGGGTATTCCCAGGAGAGCATGAGCAGGCGTTTGTCAGTCATAGATTACTTTCTGTCTCCTAATTTAGAACAGTCGTCTCACTGGAAGGTCTGGCTTCTGGGACCGGCGGTCTGGACATCAGAGTCATTATCGCGCCTTCCGGCGTAGTTTTTCCTAAGAGCATCGACTCCACGGCAGAAGCGATGGGAAGGTCCAAATTGAGCCGTTTTGCAAGTTCACAAACGGCAAACGTCGTCGCCACCCCCTCGGCAACCACCCCCAGCGAGGCTTCCGCCTCTTTGGCAGTGGCGCCTCCGGCAATTGCCGTGCCCAGCCGGTAATTGCGAGATGTAACCGCTGCGGATGTGGCAAAGAGGTCGCCCATACCGGCCAATCCGGCCATAGTTGAACTTTGACCGCCCAGAGTGACAGCCAATCTTGTCATCTCCGCCAGTCCTCTGGTCAAAAGGGCGGCCTTCGAATTGGCTCCCAGGCGCAGCTCGTCCGACACGCCGGCGGCAATGGCGATGATGTTCTTGAGAGATCCGCCCAGCTCGACGCCGACGATGTCAGTATTGGTGTAGACGCGAAAGCGCTTTGATGTCAGAACACTCTGCACGAAAGCAGCCACTTGCGGCTCCTGGCAGGCGACAACCGTAGCAGCCGGCATGCCCATCAGGATCTCGTCGGCTAAATTAGGACCGGAAAGAGCACAGACATTGGCATTGGGAATATTCTGCGCAATCACTTCGGACATGCGCTTTAATGTCTCGAGCTCCAGCCCCTTGACGGCGCTTACAACAACCGGCGCCTGCTTGGACTGCTGAGCCGATAGAATCTTCTGCATCGCCGACGAAACTTCGCGCACCGTTTGCGAGGTGCAGGCCAAAATCATCACCCGCTCAGCGCTGACGGCTTCGCTAAGGTCGCTTGTCACTTTCAGCGATGCCGGCAACTCGACTTTGACCGGCTCGCTGACAGTTCGCTCCTGGGACAGCTTGGCCGCCTTCTCAGCGCTGCGAGTGTAGAGAATTACATCCGCGCCGACATTTCCAAGCAGCCAGGCCAGGGTCATCCCCCAGCTGCCGGCGCCGAGAATCGAAATGCCTGCGTTCTTATGAACGGAATTTGCCGCGTTGTCAGCCACAGTTTGCCGTCTTCGCCAGTGAAAGCAATATTCTACGAGGTTTTGCCAGAACTTTCACAGGTATTCTCCAACTCCGAAACACAAAGATGCAGCACCATATTCAGTACCAATAGACGACGGATCAATTTTGCCGGTTGCAGAAATTTATTTGCTTACAGGCTGATTGCGATTGCTTGGAGCGGCGACTGCGCAATTTCGTCCCGAATCTTTCGCCTGTTTGAGAGCTTTGTAAGCTTCGCCCATCCATCCTTCGAGATCCATTGTTTTCGGATCGAGCATGCAAACGCCTGCACTCAAAGTGGCATAGAAGCCCACATGCGACGGGGTCGTATGGCTGATGCCCTGGAAGTCAGCAATCAAGCGACTGGCGAGTGTCACGGCTTCAGTCTCCTCGAGTCCTTCGGCAATGACAGCAAGCTCGTCTCCACCAATGCGGCCCAGGATGTCGGATTGCCGGACACGACGGCGCAAAAGCAAGGAAAGCGCTTGCAGAACCTTGTCACCGCCGGGATATCCATGGCGCTCGTTGATCGAACGGAAATAATCGACATCAACAACAATCAATGCGGTGTGCTCATTGCGCCTCTTTCGCTCGGCAATGACGCGCTGGGCTTGATCCATGAAAGCCGAGTGGTTGAGCATGCTGGTCAAACCATCGCGGTGCAGGAGAGTCTTCAAAAAGCGCGAGCGTTCGATGCGGGAAGAAACCGCGGAAAGCAATAGAGCGGGCGGAACCGGCTTCACAAGGTGGTCGTCGCCACCGGCTCTGGCCGACTCGATACGGGCTTCCAGATGGCCCTGCGTCGTCAGGAAAAGCACCGGCAAAGTGGCGTAGCGCTCGTCTT
This sequence comes from Candidatus Obscuribacterales bacterium, assembly GCA_019745505.1. Lineage (GTDB taxonomy): Bacteria > Cyanobacteriota > Vampirovibrionia > Obscuribacterales > Obscuribacteraceae > QKMZ01. The sequence continues at coordinate 7,521 of JAIETE010000018.1, forward strand.
GCCTGATGAATCTGGCCAACTCATAGCCGGTCACTCCCGGCAACATAGCATCCAGAAGGACCAGGTCGGGCTGAAACTGAGACAGCGCTGACTCGAAGTGTTTGGGGTCGGTGACTGTGCGCACCTGATAGCCGGCGGACTCGAGGAAAGCCCGGATGAAAGCAGCTTGATCGGGATCGTCCTCGACAGAGAGAATCTTTACTACTTCCTTCTTATGCTTGTCGAGAAGATAACGCAGTCTCCTGAGCATGGCCTTCGTGTCGATCGGCTTCTCGAAGTGGGAATCGGCGCCGCAGTGAATCGAACGCACTTTGTCCAGGAAGCCGGTACGCTTGGACAATATAATGATTGCCGGCTCATCGCCTCCATTCATCGAACGAATCTGCTCGACCATCTCATAGCAATCGCCGTCGGGCAGCGGAATTTCGATTATCACGCCCACCGGAAGTTCAGCCTGAATCTCGTTGACCGCAGTGGACATCGAGCGCGCGGTGCGAACCGGATAGCCTTCCGCCTCTACCAGACGTGCCATGTTTTGCAGGTCGTTTAAATCCTCACCGACGATGAGAATGTCATTTTCGGTGCGCTTCTGCTCTGCAGTCGGCGCGGCGCCCAGGTTGACCGTATCAGGCGGCGTATCTTGTTCTGAGAATTGAAAGGAAAGCTCGTGAAGAAGGGCTTTCAGCCTGTCCACATCAGCCTGAGGCAAAGTACCGCGGATCACCTGCTCGCAGTGCGATTCTCCTTCGGAGCCCAGCATCGAGACGGCCGGATATCCATACATGGTTCCCGAACCGGCCAGCCAGTGAAAATGTCGGGTCAACTGTTTGACAGTATCGATATCACCAGGCTTTTCAATGAGAATACTGACCATCTCGACTATCTTGCCGAGCCTCTCCGACGAGCGCCTGACGTACTGCTCTTTCAGTTCTCCGAATGTCTCTTTCCACTCTTGCATTTAGCCGGCTTATCTCCCCAATAGCGCTTTCACTTGCCCCGCCAGCGCTGTGGGATCAAACGGCTTGGTCAAAACTCCGACTGCTCCCAGGCGCTTGAGGCGCTCAATCTCACTGGTCATAGCTTTAGCGGTGAGGAATATCACCGGAATGCCTTTGGTCTGCTCGTTGGTGAGCAACTCGGCAAGCGTGCTTTCACCATCCATGACGGGCATCATGCAATCCAAAAGGATGCAATCAGGCTGCTCGGCCGCCGCCTTTTCGACGCCAACCTTGCCATTTTCCGCTTCCACAACGTCCAGTCCGCCGAGAATATTCAAGCTCATGGCGGCAATGCTGCGTGTGTCTTCCTCGTCATCGATGATGAGAACTTTCATGCTGATATCAGCCCCGCTCGAGTGCCTACACTTTTCATATACCCGGTTTTGCAGATCTAACAAGAATCTTTGAGCGCCTTTATTCCCCACAGATTCGGGGTTTTCGACTCCAAAAACTCAATCCCGCTCAAGAGACTACGAGACCATTTTTTCCTTCTCACCCGGCACGACAATTTTGGAGCCGGCCTGAGCGAGCGGTATGCGGAACCAGAACACGGACCCTTTGCCCTCTTCCGAATCAACGCCGATGGTGCCGCCGTGGGCTTCGATAATGCCTTTGCAAATGGCAAGACCCAAGCCTGTACCGCCTTTTCGCTTGGCGTCCGAGGCCTCGACCTGCTGGAATCGTTGGAAAAGCAGGTTCTTGAACTTGGCCGGGATGCCTCGACCGCGGTCGATGACCTTTACTTCGATCCAGTTGGGAATTTCATCGACCCGCACGGTGACAGTCGCCCCCTTGGGCGAGAATTTGCAGGCGTTGGACATCAAGTTGACGATTACCTGCACAAGACGGTCGCCGTCAGCATTTACGCGCACTGAAGAGGGGACCATCTCGAGCACGACGCCATTGTTGTCGGCAAATGTCTTGACCGATTCGAAGGAACGCTCGAGAACAGAGGTGATGTCCACATCCTGGAATACCATGTCCATCTTTCCGGATTCGAGTTTTTCGATATCGAGAATGTCGTTGATTAGCCCGATCAGACGAATGGTGTTTCTTTCCGCGATATTCACCACTTTCATGGCTTGATCCGGCAAAGCGCCCAGAGCGCCGACGTTCAACAGGGTGAGCGAGCCGCGAATGGAAGTGAGCGGAGTACGCAATTCGTGGGAAACGGTCGAGACGAATTCCTTTTTCAAGCGCTCCACTTCTCGTCTTTCCGATACGTCCAATATGTTGGCCAGATAGAAACGCCCGTCGGCCATGTTGAATTCGGAGAGCGAAAGCTCGATGGGGAAGTCTTCTCCTGTCTGCTTCAAGGCGTCGAATTCGCCCACTCTGTTCAACGCTTTGTGGAAGAGATTATCCATAAACTGCTGCAAATCTTCGCGGCTGTTCATAGAATAGAGCCTTGCTTCCGTAAAGAGAGTCATCAGGTGGCGACCGACCATCTGACTGGAAGTGAAGCCGAAGATTTGCTCGGTGCGCGGGTTTACCGACTCGATAATGCCTTCGGGGCTGATGATGATCAGACCGACAAGCATGTTTTCGATAATGGTTCGGATTCTCTTTTCCGACGCTTTAGTGGCTTCTTCTGCCAATTTGCGCTCGGTGATATCGTGCGCGACGCAGAACATCGATCGCTCCGATTCCGACCAGTATGCTGACCACAAAACAGTGACTGTACTCGTATCTTTGCGTTTGATGCGGTTTTCAAAGTTCATCGTCGCCTGCTCTGCGCGAATGGCACGAACAGCCTTGATTGTTTCTTGAACATCTTCAGGGATGATCAAGTCGATGAAGCGCTTGCCCATCAGCTCGTCGGGAGAGAAGCCGAACATGGACATCGAGGCAGGGCTGACGGCTACGAATTTTCCGTCGATGTCGATGGAGCAGATTACGTCGGCAGAATTCTCGATAACGGCGCGCTCTTTACGAGATGCTTCAGTGAGGGCATCGGCCATGCTGTGGAATACGCCGTCCAAGTGAGCGATTTCGTCGCCCCCTGTGAGCGGCGGATTGAGAGGCTCTCCACGAGCCAAGCGAATTGAGTTGTCGGTAAGAACATTCAAACGACGACCGATTCCTCGGCTGAAGAATAGTGCAAGAGCTACTGCCAATAAGATGTTGAAGACGACGCCTACAACGAGGAACAGTTTTACAGTCGCTCTGTTTCTGTTCTGAACTTCCGGCGATTCACTTTCAATTTTCCGTTCGTCTTCGGTCAATCCGCGCAATTCGTCTTGCAATCGGTCGGCCAGTGAACGGATTTCTTTGTACATGTGACGCGCTCGGAATTGCGCCACGTCGACCCGGTTATCGTCGATTGCCGCTTTCGCTTCGCCCAGGATTTTCAAACCCGTAACCGTGATGTCGGCAAGATTTTCCAAAATCTTTTGCTGTCTGGGGTTGTCGCCGACCAGACTTTTCAGTTCGTTCAAATCCTGGGGGATTTGGCGCACAATCTTGTCATAGCGGTCGCTGAAAAGCGGAGATTTAGTAATTGAGTATCCGCCCATCGCCACGCCGGCGTCGTAAAAAAGTTTCGAGAGTGTATTTGCTTGAGAGATAATCGCCTTAGAACGAATCTGGCGCTGCACTTCGATTTCCGCCTGGCGCAGGAGCATCGTCAGGGTGAGCAAGAAGATCAACTCAAACAGCAAAGGCACTGAAACAAGAATCAGTCCCTTGTGCGACAGTTTGAGATTAACTCGCTGCAGGTTCAAACGATCTCCTTCACTAACGCTTCTTGAACTTGTTCAAGAAACGGTCCAAGTCTTCATTGGTTATGGGCTTACTGTTGTTACCGCCGCCTTCACTGCTGAGGTCCTTCGCCATGTCGTCGATGATTTGCTTGGTGTCCTCATCGGCCATGACTTCGACGCTGCTCTTTACCGGACGGTAACCGCTGGGCATCGAATAATAAGATATCGGAATCGGACAGCTTTGAGAACGATAGGTATCGAGCTGAGTCCTCGTTCCCTGCTCCGCCGTCGTCACTGTCAGCCGCAAAGGCACATTCAATGTATTAGGAAGCCCGTACATACTGGAAATCAAGTCGGCCAATTGAGGCGGCACTTGAATTTCCTCGCAAACCCAATAGTCAGCACCCTTGAGATGCTGGTTCATCCGCGGTCCCTTTCTGGCGGCAAATTTCGCCTGCACACCGGCAGCGTCGCTCATCA
>JAIETE010000175.1 GCA_019745505.1 Candidatus Obscuribacterales bacterium
TAAACAAAACTAACCACTTTCCCTCGACTCTAAGGGAGAATAACTATGCCTGAATCAGCAAATGGTCCATGCGCAGCCGGATCTGCCACAAGCACCGGCGGCAAGGTAGACCCTAAGACATTGTGGGAAAAGGTCAGCCGATTCTCGGTTGATCAGAAGGGTGCCGTTTATCCCCTCTCCTCGCGTCTTTCCGACGAGCAGGATTGGACGCCGGAATTCACCGGACGCGCCATCGAGGAGTACAAGCGCTTCATGCTCCTGGCCGCCATCGCCGGGCATGCAGTGACACCTTCCCACGTCGTCGACGAGGTGTGGCACATGCACCTCATTTACACCCGCTCCTACTGGGAGGAACTGGGTGACATCCTGGGCAGACTGATTCACCACGACCCCGGCACCGGCGGCAAGGGCGATCAGTCCAAGTTCCAGGCTCAGTACAATCGCACGCTCGACTCTTACAGAAAATTCTTCGGCGCCGAACCGCCCGAGGATATCTGGGGCCCGCACAACCACCAGTTCGTACTGCCCAAGGGTCGCCGTACGATCAGCAGCAAGTGACAAACAAAAGGTTCATCCTCAAAAATCGATGAGCCGGGAAGGGGGAAGATTCGTGCGAGCGAATTCTTCCTCCTTCCTTTTCGCTGTCGAAAGACATCAAATCGCCTTCGAAGAAAGTCAGGAAAAGAAACATGATGACAGCAGCACATATCGCCAGATTGCGCCAAGACGTGCAAACTTACGTCGATCAAGAACAAGGGCGCACCGGCAAGCCTGTTGCGCTCTCCTCCATAGAACAGCACATCATTTCTATCGGCTGGAATCTTGCCGATAGCTCCATGTTCTCCGACTGGGTGAGCAACAACATCACGGGCAGTATCGACTACAAGAACTAGGCTGCTGCCCCCGGTGTTCAGGTAGAGACAGAAACCGGGCGCCACAGACAACCGAAAAATCACGACGGTGCAAGAGGTGCTTCTGCATTTCTTAGTCACCGTCGTTTTTATTCACTGCTTACTACCCTGTATAGCACTTCGACCAGTTAATCAACTTTGCCATGCACCACTCCAAACTTTGCTACCTGCACCCTATGAAAAACCAGTGAAATCCACTGAGCCGCTTTACCCTGACTAAACGCTGAGCCCCCTCTCTCACTTCTTCTAAGGGCTGCGAAAACAGCTCATCAGCGACAAAAATACGATTTACACCGAGTTGTTTGACCGGACCAGCCAGATAACTCCTAGTCGCCTTGGCACTATATATGATGGCACTCTAGCGCCAGCGCGCTAGCGGCGTGGCTTTGCCATACCTAGTTTCCATACGCACCCCTACGTTGTATACCACTGCGAGCAACGCTAGCGGTCTTTGCCTTCGATAGGCAAGAAAAACCGAGCTCAGGCTGGCAGCCGACCTGCGACCTGCGCAAGGATAGGGCACACCTTGGTCCCTTCCCCTTTCGTTGAGCTAACGCCTCTCCCTAATTCCGACACTCACGATTCACAGCCAAAACACTCGACTCCAGGTCGAAGGTTTTGGCGCGTCTGCCGGTGAGTGCCGCAATTAAGTTGCAACGAAACCAGGTGTTATCGGTCCGCAATGGCGTGCCCAACGCCAACACCCCGAAACATGGCTGCGCTAGCTGCGCCGGCCAGAGCATTCCCGCAAAGGGAACCGGAGACAAAAATATGAAGAAAGTTCAGATCGTGTTCGCCGTTGACACCACCGCCTCGATGGGCTGGCTGCGCGAGATTCTGAAGAAGGCGCTTCTGACACGCGCAGAGAAGCTCTTCCGCGTCTTCCAGAACGTCGAGATCGCCTTTATCTTCTTCGGCGACGACGTCAACAAGAAGGAGAAGTATTCCACCGAAACCCTGCCCTTCACCCGCGACATCAATGCCATCGTGCGCTGGATTGACCGTATCGGCAACAGCTACGGCGGCGGGGCCCACGCCAACTATCCTCTGGCTCTGCGAGCGGCGCGGCAGCTCTCCTGGGCGGCGGATGCCGTCAAGATCATCGAGATGATCGGCGACGAGGAACCGCAGCACGACGGATTCAAGTATCTCGACGGCACCACGTGCGACTGGCGTTTCGAAGCGAAGCAGCTGGTCAACATGGGTTGCACCATCGATGCTGTGCACTGCTTCCCCGGCATGCAAAAGCGCACGAAATGGTTCTACACCGAACTCGCGCGCATCGGCAGCGGCTCCTATTTCCCTCAAGATCAGTTCAACGATCTCGAATTGCTCGCCATTGGCCGTATCTACACGGCGCTGAGCGAGGATACCTCCAGCCCCAGCTCGCCGATCGGTCAATTCCAAGAAGAAGTGCGCAGCGCAGGCCGCTTCACTCGGCACATTGCGGCGGCCTTCTCCACGATGACCGGACGCATGTTCAATACGCTCAGCCGCAATCCGCTCGCCAAAGATATGGAGCCGGTCCCCTCCGGACAGCTCCAGCTGCTGGACGTGAATATCCAGACCGACGTCACCAAGTTCCTCAATACCAACGGCTTCATCCTCAAGGGCGGCGACGCCGTCAAACGTCTCTACCGCTACACCGGTCGCCGTGGCGGGAAATCCCGCAAGGAGAAGGTGCAATGGTACAAGGACGTCATCCTGCGTGACACCGCCACTGGTGAATTCTTCTCCGGCGACGCCGTCCGCGAGCTGCTCGGTCTGCCTCTGGTCGCAGCGCGAAAGGACTTCGAAATCAACGCCGACATGCTCCCGGACGGTTTCGATGTCTTCATCGAAAGCACTTCCCACAACCGCAAACTGGAAGCCGGCAACGAAGTGCTGGTCGACCAGACGCAACTGCCTTCCTCCGCGAAGAATCCCTGCCGGTAAAGTCCGCCTGCTGAACCGATGAGAGTGTTCAGCACTCCTGCGATCTCCCCACGGGGCGCCGCCATCCTCTTGCAGGGTGGGTCCGGCGCCCTCCAGTCCTATTTGAAAGAACCCGGCAAAAGAGCGCCGGGCGCACGACCAATAGCCTCCAGAATGGCTCGGCCTCGCCATCTGGATGAAAACTGCAGCGGGCTGACAAGGAATATCATGAGCAAAACCACCAAGATCACTCGTTCAGCGGCAATCGCTTTGCTGCAAGAGATGACGGCTTCCGACATCGCCGGAGTTACTTTCGTCGCACGGGGCGACGAGAAAACTGGCGGCCCCTACCTCTGCACGATGTCCTTCAAGAAGGGTGTTCGCAAACACCTGAAAGGTGGGCAACGCAACTACCAGGCTGACGCACATGGATTGATGGGCGTGTTCGAAGTGATGAACGCGGCCACTGCGCTGAAGCGCTACCGCGATGCCGCGCAGCACGAGATCGCTGAACTGGAGCCTCTCATCGCACCGGCCGAAGAAGCCCTCGCCGAAGCGAACAAACAGCTCAGCGCCAAACAGACCAAGAAGAACATCGAGTCCGTGCGCATCAAGACGAACAAGCTGGCCAACCTGCGCGACAAACTCGCTCTCGCCCGCTTGAAGAGAACCGACCACCTGGCGGCGCTCAAGCAGGAAATCGAGAAACGCATCTCCAACCGCCAGGAAGAAATCACCAAGCTGGAAAGCGAAATCGCCGCGGCGACAGGCGATACAAAAGACCTGCTCGAGAGTCTCGGCGAAACACAGATGCGCCTCGAGAAGGAGAAGGAATATCTGGCCGACCCCCTTCAGAGCCTCCTCAACCGCTACCGCAATATCAACCTGACCGGGCTGGTCGAGTTGAGGATCGGCGGCAAAACCTACACCGTGACGACGCCTCCCGTTCCGGCCATTCCTGCCGCTAAGCAAAACTGAATCACGCCAAAAGCCTAAACCGATTACTGTGTTCGAAAAGAACTCATGGGCAGGGAAACCTGCCCGAGTTCTTTTTCATCAATTTTTACTATTTGCTTTAGTATTACACTTGAAAGAAAACAGCGAGGCTGGCGGGCGTTTGTATTCGACCCGACAGCTCGCAGTTTCCGTTTGGTCACCGGTTAGGCGACATGCACCCGCGGACGCTCCCTCGGCTCGCTGACGGCGCTGCGCAACACTTCACGTGTCACCATCGCCGTTTCACCTTCGCCGAAGAAAACGAAGCGAAGCGCCTCGGACAGCGGATTGCCTTCCGTCCATCCGAAATAGACATCCGGCACCACGCCGAATTCGTCACGGATGTACAGGGACAGAGCCGCTATGGAATTGGCAATCGCCGGACCTTTGCACTTCAGGGTTGGATAGTGATTATCACCCTTGCGCACACCACGCACTTCCAGCACATCGTGCGTGAAAGCGGAGTGGTCGTCGACTTTGACCTCCACGAGGATGACGTCTTTGATGTCGAGGTTGTGCACACGGCCCATTTCCTTCACCTTCACCTCATAGGCGCTGCCTCCAGGCTTGTGAGCAAGCAAACGCACACAGCCGTCATTGGCAAGCGTCTTGGCGATGAAGTCGCGCGCCGCTTCGTCGAGAACGACGTTTTGGATGCGCAATTCGGTCGAACGCCGCACTCGCGAGAAGAGCGAAACGCCGACTATGGCGATCAGGAAGAAGACCGCCACCCTGAGCCCTTCCGGGCTGTCAATCACGTTGACCACCGTCGTGTAGACGAAGACCACCGTGATAAGCAGATAGGCAAGCCGTTTCAGCCAGCCGTGTTTCCAATGTTGCAGCGCCACCGCGAGCGATGCCGCCGTCAGGAAGACCAAAACACCTGTAGCGTAAGCAGCGCTCTGGCTGCTCACGTCGGCGCCGAACTCCCAGGTCACGAAGAAACACACCGCCGTGAAGAAGACGACCAGCGGACGAACTGCACGAGCCCAACTCGGAGCCATGCCGAAACGCGGCAAATATTTGGGCACCAAATTGACGAGACCGGCCATGGCGGACGCTCCGGCGAACCAGAGAATGGCCACGGTAGCGATATCATATGCGGTACCAAACCAGGGTCCGAGGTATTCGTGCGCAAGAAACGCCATGGCGCGACCATCGGCTGCGCCATGCTTGACCATGGCTTCAGCGGGGATGAGAAGCGTCGTAACGATGCTGCTCAAGATAAGCAGAACGCTCATGATGAGCGCCGCTGTTAGAAGCAGCTTCTTGGTGTTGCGAATGCGTCCGCGGGGATGACCCGGGTCGTCGCCGGCATCGCCCTTGACCAGCGGCATGACCATGACACCGGTTTCGAAGCCGGAGAGGCCGAGCGCCAGACGCGGGAAAACGATAACCGAGACAACCAGGATGTCCCACCACGAAGCATGCGCTTGCATGACCGAGCCGTACCAGTTGGACAGCAGCTCCGGATGCATGGCGACCTGGTAAAGGCCGACACCGACCAGAATTGCGTTCAAAGTCAGATAGACGGCGACCAGGACGACCGCTATGCCAATCACCTCACGGAAGCCCTTCAAGAATAGCGCTCCCAGCAAAGTAATCAGTGCGAACGTCACCCAGAGTCGAGAGCTGATGTAGCCACCGACAAAAGGGTTGTCGACCACGTGTGCGGCGGCGTCGGCAGCCGACAACGTAATCGTGATGATAAAGCCCATAGCGGCAAAGCCCAGCAGCGTCAGCACGAGAATCTTGCTGCGCCATTTGGGCAGCAGATGCTCGAGCATGCTGATCGAACCCTGACCGTGCGGGCTGTGATTAGCCACATTGGCATACGCAGGATACGCTGCAAGCAGCGTTACCGCTACGAGTATCAGTGTCGCCACCGGAGACAGAAGCCCGGCAGCCAGGAATGCGATGCTCGGTTGGTAACCAAGCGTCGAAAAGTAGTCGACGCCGGTCAAACACATGACCTTCCACCAGGGCGAGGTGCTCTGGTGCGAGTCATGTTTCTCACTGGAGTTGAGGTCCTCCATGAGCCAACGCGACATGCGTGTCGACGTTTTACTCATATCTAGTCCTTCCAGTTTCAGCCACGCGATAATCGCGCGGTTGATTTAGAGTTACGAACAGACTCTCGCGGCGAAATTACAAACACAAGAACGCCCGGCGGTTTAGCACGACATGCAAAAGCCGGTTTGGAACACATCACCTGAGTGAGCGCGATTAAGCGTCAGCGTTCTGTGTTGGGAATGTTCTTCTGGAGAAAAACCGCTTGTGAAAAATAGGAGAGAGTCACATTGAAACTCTCAAAGAGAGACGCGGTAATAAATTCAAATTTGATGAAGCGAGGGAGAACAGCGCTTCATTAAATGCTCGAAAACCCGCTTCAAACCGGCGTTTAATATATGCCTCGCCTTTTACATGCTCTATTCACTCAAAATCGGCCCACATTAAAAAAGCTCGCACAGCGATGTCAGTCTTTGCACATACTGACAGCGAAAAGGCCTGATTCCAAACATTAAAAACCTTCGCGCGACATCTGCCAAAGGCTACAAAGCTCAGATCTGGATTAAAGCTCACAGGAAGTAATGAACGCGAAAAGAGATTAAGCCCCGGAACTGTGATCAGTCCGCGCGATTACGTGTTCCACTCATGACCAAGCATTAGTTGTCTTATACATAGCTCATTTGATACCCCTGGTTATCTCTTCATTTCTCAAATAACCCTGAGCTCTTAAACACGACAACCATCTGACTCAACCAATCGACGCACGCCTGAACAGCAATCCAGCTGTTCGGGAGAACGCGTGGGTCGGCTAGTTCAGCCAGATGCTCAAGAGACGAATTCGAAAGGGGCAACGCGCTCTTTGCCCTTTTCGAATTCGCCTCTCGTCGTGCGCCGCTCAGGCACGTGAAGCAGAGCTGACTCACCAATCCCGGTGAGCAGAACTATCTAAAAATTGGAGAATCTCATGAGCACAATCAAGGCAATCGCGTTGGCGAACAACGCGGGCGTCATGATCGTGTGGCTTTGGGATGAACTGATTTCGAATTGCCTTGGCTTTTCGATCCGCCGGATCGATGTCGCCACTGGCACGAAGACGGTTCTCAGCTCTCGCCTTGTTCGTTTCAAGGGCGAGACGTCCGACGCCACCGAGAGTGACACCGACTCGCATCCCATTCAGGGCTGCAAATGGTTCGATGGCGTCGACGAAGGCGCCACAGTGAAGTACGAGATCGTTCCCCGCATCGGCAAACCCGGCAACCTCAAGGATGGCACCCCCATCTACACCAACGAGGTGACTCTGGGCTTCGACTACGGTCCGTACATCAAGGCCTGCTTCAACCGCGGGCACCTCGTTTCCACCCAGTGGGTCGCTGAGAAGCTTCCCAAGCTGGCAGACGGCAAACCCGATCCGGCGGCGCTTGTGGAAGCGATCAAGGATCCGAACAGCGAAATCGCAAAGTTGCTTGGCGCGAGTCTTCCGACTTTCACCCGGCTGCCTTACGAGGACGCAAAGCGCATCGCCGGTCACGTGTTGGCTCTGTACTACGAGCTTTCATCGCCGGAGATGGTCGAGTACCTCAAAGCGAACAAGGATGTCTGGAGCATGGTCCTCGGCAATGCCGGCAAGGACGATGCGACGAACGCCGAGGCGCGCGAGGCGCTCCATGCGATTGGTGCGGATGTCACCGACCGCATGCTGCCGTCGTCGAATCTGCCGCACAACAAGTCGGCAGTCCTGGTTGGTCCTGATGGAAAGCCGGTCTCGTGGATGTTGCAGAGCGCAAACCCCACGATGACCGGTTACTACACGCAAGCCAATCACGGCATCTACATCACCTCGGCCGCTCTGGCCCAGCATGGTGTCGACTACTACGAGCGGACCAAGGCAGACTGCGACGACGTTCAGACGCAGAGCGCCGCCTACCGCAAAGCGAACGCGGCCGTCATGCCGCTGGTCGACATCGGTGATGGAACTGAGGTCCAGGCGGTGTTCTCGCCGTCGTCGGAAGTGCGGAGCAAGCCGAAGGTCGAAAAGGGCCAACGGACTTTCCCACTGCTGGACCTTGCAGCCTCGACGAAGTTGGTGAAGGAGCGGTTGCTCGCGGCGAAGCAGGGAGTCTACTTCCTCGCTTTCTACCCGGGCTCGCCGTCCTTTCTCGACGTCGCCACCTGGCTGCAGAAGAAGAAGCCGAATCTCTTCATCCGCGGCGCGGTGTCCTCAGCCCAGGCGCTGCCCAAGCAGCAAGAGGGCATCGAGGACGACGCATTCCCCGACATCCAGCGACTCCGCCAGCTGGGTATCAACGCCTCCATCGAGAGCCTTCTCAAATCCGACCACCCGACCGAGAACGAGGAAGTCAACGCCAAACCGGCGGTGGCTCTCTTCCGTCCTCGCAAGAAGACGCCGGCCATCATCGCGGCCTCAGCGTTCGAGGAAGGGTGGGAAGACTGGCACAAGGAGTTGCTCAAGCTGCCCGATGCTCACGCCATCATCCACTCGAAGGTGATCGTCATCGATCCCTTCGGCGATGATCCGTGGCTTATCGGTGCGGCCAGCGACAACCTGGGCCTGAAGGCGGGCATCGCCAATGACGAGACGATGCTGGCCATCCGCGGCAACAAGCGGTTGGCTCAGGCGTATTTCGTTCACATCATGGACGTGTACAGCCACTTCATGTGGCGCTACCTGGTCAACACCGGGCGCAGCACGTTCTCGGGTGAACTGTCGACGACGTCGGCCTGGCAGAAGAAATATCTGTCCGGTCGAGCTCACGACGAGTACGCCTCGTGGATCGAGGGAATCGCGGGTTAACCATTGTCTGGAGCTGAAAGCGAGCGACCAGCTCGTGAAGCGGCTCCACTCAGTGGTGCTGTCGCGCAGGCGAGTCGTCTGAAGCAATTCGGACGGCTCGCATTGCGCATGTTCATCAGTTGGACAACAGGGAGTTAACGACAGTCCCCGGCATGTTGCCGAGGACTGTCGTCCCTGGGGTTCCAAAAAGAAACAGGAGAAATATCATGAAATGCTTCACAGCACTGGGTGGCACAGTCACCGCCGGCATCCGCCTGCGGAAGGATGCGCCATCGACTCCGGGAGGAAATACCCGCTATTTCGTGCATGTCAATCCAGACCACTTCGGCGAAGTCAGCGCGGTCGACGACCTTCTGCGCTACGGCTGCGCGCACTTCGAGGGCGACGACATCGTTGTCGATCGCTGCATCGTTGCCGGCGGCGAATTGCGTCCCGAGATGGTGCCCGACGGCAACGCTCTGGTTCTCGGCGCCATCGACCATGGGCTGGCGGATTTCGGCTCGCATGCGGCGCCGGAAGGCTACCGCACGGCAATCGGCCCGAACCTCTGCTTCCAGCCTCTCGTCACCCGTCATCTCAACCGCGTGATGGGCAAGACAACCGGCCACGAGCAGTACACCTTCCTCGGCATCTTCGAGGACGGCGACTGCATCAAGGCCAACATCATCTTCGAAGACGCCAACAACAAGCCCATCGATCTCTGGGCGGACGGAGAGGTTCTGGCATTCCGCGGCGGCGAACTCCGCTTTCAGCCGGCTCCGGTCGGTCTGAGGTCGACTCGCTGGCTGCAGAGCACCTGACGCGTAGCTAACGCATGCTGAAGAGGAGCGGATAGGTCGGTCAAAAGCCACCTGTCTGCTCTTCTTCACATTTTTAGCCGCTACACTATCTGTTATAGTATACCAAAAAAGCAAAATCACTTCCGGTCAGACCTAAAAGAGACCTCCGCCGCTTGGAATACCTTCAGCCTCTGTAGCGGACTAAGATTATGGAGATCCTCGATTTCGTTGCTTCGAAAGTCTTGCACATTATCGCCTCCGCCCGCTCGGCATCTAAGCGGCCGGAACCAGCGCCCAGAACAGGAAAAGCGATTGATCTAAAACCGGAGTCTTCAGCCAGCTTCAGTGCATTTTCAACAGAACGCGCAATTGATGTCTCACTCGCCTTCCAGAACACATCTATCGATGCAACATGAATAATTGCTTTGAAAGGAAGTTTGCCGGCTGACGTCAGACGCGCATGCCCGAGCGGAAGTGGTCCAGTAGAGCCAATCTCCTGAAACGGCCTCAAGCCGCCCCGCTTTTTTATCGCACCGGAAACACCATGGGGCAGCAACAACCACCAAGGAATTATGTTCCTATTCCACGCATTGACTATACAGTCGACTGGCTGATCAAGCAGGTCTCCGTCAACAATTGAAATTTGCATTGGCAGCCTCAATCGGCAAAATAATGTGGTACCTGCAATTCCAAATTCTTCATCAAATACTGATTCTTGAACAGCTCGTGGCCTTTCTTCGCCAGCTCCGTGCGCCGCTGCGAATCCTCTATCAGATTGACCACTTTCTCGGTGAAATCTTCCACCCTGTCCGCAATTTCCAGATGCACGCCATCGAGTAATTCCAGTCCTTCTGCACCTATACTCGTCGATACCACTGCACGCGAATGACTGAAAGCTTCCAGAATCTTGATTCGCGTTCCGCCGGAGGAACGCAGCGGAACAACGACTATGTCGGTCTCTGCGTAGAAAGGAGTGGTTTCCTCTACCTCGCCGACGAATTTGACGTCTGTATAGAAGGTCTTCAGTTTTGCCGGTTCTACTGCCTGTTTCCAACCACCGCCCACGACAACGAGTTCTACAGGCACCCGCGAGCGCTGTTTTATCAGAGGCAGGATCTCACGGTTGAAATATTTGACGGCATCTTCGTTAGGAAAATATCCCAGACTGCCGACGAAAAGAAGTCTTGCATTACCTGTGGCGGTGCGCTGCGGATAGGGGAGCGATTTCGGATAGGAGTTGGGCAGAACTCGCACCGTTGCCTTTTTGAAACGGGAGAGAATACCCTCGGCCTCTCGCTTGGAAGAAGCGAAGACCTTGTTGAACCTTCCCAAATACTGCGCTTCCAGCTTTGCATAACCCTGTGCTTCCAACTCCATCTCGCGGGCCTGCTCTTTTTTATCGCACAAGGAGTAAACTCGCGCCAAACGCGCTCTGTAGCTGGATTCTAATTCATCGATATCGAGCCAGCACGGAAGTCCGCCAATATTGGGAAGAACATACGGAGCGAGGTAAAACTTGAAGACGAAGACCAGGTCTGGATTGAACGAGTGAATGGCCTTTTTGATTCTGCGCCGCCATTCGGCGCTGCACCAGCGCCATTCCCTCGGAATGTTCTTCTCATTGCCGACGATTTTGATGATGTCGGAAGAAGGCGGATCAAAGTTAGACCAGTCCGGATTGGGAACGGACTTCCATGATTGACATAAATTGACGACATCGGCCGGTGGCGCATCGATGCGGTCGTTGTAGATCGGAATCACCAGAAGGTCGATAGTCGCCCACCTGGAAAGCAGCTTCAAGCCGGCAGCAGCTCGCATCGCCAGCCCGCTGCCGGTGAAGGATGGAAATACGGGTGTTACATAAACAACTCGGCGATTCATGGTCCCTTGGTTATGCAGCAAAGGCGTAACGTCAAATTCTACCAGCCTTAAAGGCGACTGAACAGAAAAATACACGTCACTTAAAAACCGCAGAGCGACCCACATTCCGCTTCATTTGGAACCAAAGCGAAACGATGAGATGTCAATTCTCCCGCCCTTTGCGACCACTACTACCTTATTTAGTACAAACACTCCAAAAAAGTGATGCACAGGAGGCACGAAGCCCCTGTGGACCATGCCTGACCGGTTGTTTTTATTTGGGTGCTTGTGAGTAAGTGATGACGTGTTTATTCTTGTGATGTTGTGTGTCCGGCTTATGTGGTTTGGGTTCT
>JAIETE010000052.1 GCA_019745505.1 Candidatus Obscuribacterales bacterium
CTGCCGGTCCGATTGCCATCGCCTTGGGCGGCAAGCTGGAAGTCGGCCCCATGCAGGGTGAGGCAATCATTTTTCCCAAGGACAGCGTTCGCCTGGAATCGTCGGTGATCATCGGACGTCCCGGCTGTCTGAGCTGGTCTCGTACTTACATTGCTCAACAGCCATAAAAGAAACTTTCAATGACGCTCATCACTACTGCGGACGCCCTGGAAAAACTCTGCGAAGAGATAGATCAGTGTGGTCGTTTTGCAATAGATCTCGAATTCATTCCGGAAAGAACTTATCGTCCAGTGCTTTGCCTGGTGCAAGTTGCAACCGACAGGGGTGTTCATCTAATCGATCCTCTGGCGAATCAGGACCTTATGCCTCTCTGGCGGAGGTTCAATGACGAGAAGATAAGAACAGTTATTCATGCCGCCAGCCAAGATCTCGATCTTATATATGATCAGTTTCAGACCCTTCCAGGAAATATTTTCGATACACAAGTCGCATCGGGCTTTGCCGGTTTGGGATATCAGATTGGCTACGGTCGTTTGGTAGCCCAATTGCTCAATGTCTCACTTTCCAAGACTGAAAGTTTCACAGATTGGCTAACGCGACCGCTCACGGACGCACAACTCTCGTATGCGGCCGATGACGTCAGGCATCTATTGCCGCTTTACGACGCCATCTCCGATCGCCTGAACACAATGGGTCGCTTCCAGTGGGCGGATGAAGAGTGCAAACGCTACTGCGCTCCCGAACACTTCGAGGATGAGGACAAAGATGCATACCTGAAAGTCAAAGGTGCAAGTGTTTTAGACAGACGCGGATTGGCAGTCTTGAAGTATGTTTTTGGATGGCGAGATCAGACGGCGCAACGCTTGAATAAACCACCAAGAACAATTTTGTCAGACAGTCTGCTCGTAGAAGTAAGCAGAAAACCTCCGGCAAAAGTCGAAGATCTGAATCGAATTCGCGGCATGAGACCCGACCAGATAAAAGGTTTTGGCCCCGGCATCGTGCGTGCCGCTCAGGAAGGCCGCTCCACTCCTGATGCGGAATTACCCTCTTGGCCGGCTTCTCGTGGGCCAAGCAAACGCGATGTTTTGATCGGCGACATGCTCTTTGCAGTTCTCAAAGTGATTGCCTACGAAGAAGATCTGGCTACTGAACTGCTTTCGACCAGAGATGATTTGCAACAACTGATCAAGCTGCATCGAGAGAACAAGTTAGGTGGAGAAAGACAAACCGCTCTGACAAAAGGATGGCGTTATGAACTAGCCGGCAAGAGATTGATCGGCATGCTGGAAGGCAACGACCTGACAATTTCCATCGGAAGCATGGACAGCTCGCCAATCGAAATGAAATTCAACGCGAATTCTAAGTAGCCGCCATCTCGCTCATGATTTCCGATTGCAAAGTCTGACCGATGAACTTGATGTAGTCTTTTCTCAATTCGGTAATTTGTCCGGTCAACTCATTGAGTTTTGCTATGCCGGCTACAATTTTGTCCTCGGCCTCATCGATGGCGGTTCGGTATCTTTCCGAAGAAGCACCCAGTGTGCGCACATTTTCACGAGCTCTCTCCTGTTCGGCCTTGAGTTCGGCCACATGCTCGTGCATAGTCTTTCTCTGCTCGAGTAACAAACGAATGACCGTGCGTTTTTCGATTACTTGTTTCAAGAATGCATGAAATTGTTTGTCGACAAAGTTTTGATCCATCAGCCACTTTACTGCAGCCATATCGGGAGAATCGAAATCTTCCAAACGAACGGTTTGATAATTCTGACCTTCTTCTACGACCGAAAGAGAGTGCGAATCTTTCGCTTTCAGTGAAACTCGAAATCGGTAAAAGCTCTCCGTGACCTCAACCGGCTTCTCTTGAGAAACAAGAGACAGAGTCGATTGAACGGGATGCTCTACATAAACAATCTTCTCCTTTTCGGCCAAGTTTTCCAAATTGTATGTTTTCTGAGTCTCCTCTTTGTAGTCGAGGTAGAGAAAGCCCTGCCAGGCACGCACACGCCAAAACGGCTTGCGCTCGAAGTTGTCGCGAATTACGACGGCTACGCTCTGGTCGAGTGCAAAAGGAAGGATGCGAGTATCGTCCTTTTTCAACACGTCCAGCAAAGCTTCGCCTGCGTATGTGTTGGTTTCCAAAATCGTCACCGGCCCGGATTCCAGAGTCAGACCGGTAGTATTTTTCAAACGCAGGGCTGCATAAGGAAAGCGTGTATTGCGCTGCGCATTGAAAAGCGATATGCGCTCACCTTCGATCAATTCGTTTACGATCGGTATGAGCGCCGAGCTGTTTCTGGGGATTGTGACCGGCAGAGAAATCTGATACTCGAACAATTCTCCCGATTCGCTCACTTCCACTTCCACATTTTGCAACTGTGCCGCATCGAAAGCATTGACCGCCTCGGCCTCTCGCGATTGGTTCGGTAGCGGACCAAGTCGCCTCCAGCTGGCGCTGGCAGCAATCGGAAGCGCGCTGGACATCGGCATCTGATCTGCTTCTTTGCTGGCTTTGAACCTTTCCTGCAATTGCAATTCAAAAGAATTGGTCGATGAAGCTACTTCCGCGGAGCCGAAATTTCCATCTCCAAAATTATGTCCGCGTTCGGCAACATAAGGACCCTGCGAAGATTGTCCCTGCGCCTGGATCTTTCGCCGGTGGGGCTGGACCGGATCATAAAGGGGTTGAATAAATGACACTGGCGCCGCACTGACAAGAGAGATCTGCACTTCTTGCCAGTCTTCATCCTGAACGTTGTCCACAATTGCGGTTCCCTGCAAGAGAACACGCCCGCCATCATCGACCATCAGTCTGTAACTGGTCTTCCAGATAGGGTTTGGAATGGAATAAGCGATAACGACTTCACGCTCGATTGCTTCGGTCAATTCCACTTTCAGCAATTTGCGATCTTTCTTACGGATGGACTGGAAAAGAAGCTCGAGCTGTTGCTGGATTTCCGAGGCAAGGTGGGGATCGTTGAGAGTGATTTCGGAAATGCTTGAGAATCCGTAGCGGCGCAGAGCAGCTCCGCCACAGTAGAGAAGAAGTTGCTGTTCGACGACCTTGTTTTCCCCGACTGCCTGCTCGACCTCATCAAGACCGGCAACCCGTCCTTCGACCTTTTGAGTGCCTACTTTGATTGTCACAGGAGAGCCTTTGATCTGAGCAATGAGCTCGAGCAAACCGTGGCACTTTCTTAAATCGAAGCCGAATTCAGACAAACGAGCCGGCAATGTCTTGGCGGAATCATAAGTGACAGCAGCGACTCCACCACCCTCGACGTTTAGGACGAAAAGCGATTTGAGCATGTCGTCGATGTCTTCAGGACCGCATAGAAGTTCGATCTCGCCCGGACCTTTAAACTTGCCGCGCCGTTCAAAGTGACCGATACCATGCTTGTAGAGAGTGACTTTCTTGAGGGGAATTGTCACAGGGTTTTGATTCTTGGCTTCGCCTGCCATCGAGAAATCCTCAGATACAACCTAATTTCACTGGCTCAGCACCGATTTCTCGGGCATTATCGGGCGCCGCCCGAAATTAAACGACGCTTTTCCCTTGCTATTTGCCCGTTTTTGTCACTAATTAGTGCACAAATTAGTATGATCCTTTATGCAGAAGTAATAGAGTTATCAGGCAGTTGTAATCATGACATCCGATAAAAACACCAAATCAGACGTAAGCTTTGCCGAAACCGCGCTCAGACTGAGCGGCAAGACCGAAGAAGAATCCCGCCGAACCGGTGCGGTAGACCGCGCCGACGACGAAGTCGAGTCCCTTTTCGCCGAAGAATACAAGACGTCAAATAGTCCGATTCACAAAGCAGTTTGGGACGATAAGATCCCCTTCGACCTTTTCAAGGCCGAAAAGGTCCCCCAAGACAAGCTCAGTCTGCAGTCAATGCAGAAGTCCATCGAAGTTCTAAAGAAGCACAAGCGCGAGAATACCATGTACGGTCCGGACGGAAAGATTCCGGAAAGCGTGCTTGGTGACCTGGCCGATGCCGGTTACTGGGGAATGCTCATCGACAAGAAATACGGCGGTGAGGGTTGCTCTGTCCAGCAATTCATGACCTTCCTCAGCCGCATCGCCACGATCGAGCCGACGGCTGCCGGTTTGGCTTCGGTTCATGGTTGTATCGGCGCAGTCGACCCGGTCAGAAGTTTCGGAAACGACGAGCAGAAGAAGCAATTCTTGCCCAAATTGGCGAGCGGTCAAGCATTATCAGCCTTCGCGCTGACCGAGCCCGGAGCCGGCTCCGACCTTACGGCCTTGAAGACGACGGCCACCCTGTCCGGTGACAAATGGCTGATCAACGGTGAAAAGCTCTTTATCACCAATGCCATTCCGGGACGGACCATCGGCATTGTCTGTCTTATCGACGGCAAACCGGCAGCCATCATTGCTGATTTGCCGAAGACCGAAAATGAGAATTTCAAGATCGTCAAGTATGGTCTGCATGCTTTGAAACACGCCTACAACCAGGGTCTGGTATTCAAGGATTTTGCAGTACCGAAAGAGAATCTGCTCACGCCGCCTCTGGGCGACGGACTGACAGTCGCTTATCACGGTCTGAACCTGGGACGTTTGGCCCTTTGCGCGACCGCTTCCGGCGTCATGCGACTGATGCTGGCCAATATGTTGCCCTGGGCGCATTTCCGTGAGACTTACGGTCATGCCATCGAGACAAGAGAATTGGTCAAGCGCAGAATCGCCCGCGCCGCCGCTCTGATTATCGGTGCAGAGGCGCTCTACAGCTGGGGTTCTTGGCTGCTCGACAAAGGATATCGTGGTGAGCTGGAATGCATCATCGCCAAAATCTTTGGCAGTGAAGCCGAAAAAGAGTGCGCCATCGAACTTTTCATGAAGACTCATGGCGGACGCTCGTTTGTTGACGGGCATCTGTTCGGCGACAACGTTCACGATTTCCTGGCCCCGTGCATTTACGAAGGCGAGGGCGAGATGCTGGGAATGGCGTTCTTCAAGTCGCTGGCTAAGAACCACGGACAAAAATTCATGGAGCCGGTCGGAAAAGCGCTTCAAAGAGAAGGACTCAAGGGTCTCAATCCGATGGACCCGACCCATGTCTGGAAACTGCGCAACGAGATTTTCCCTTACGCTTTCTGGAGAATGGGAAAACAATTCGCTGCTCCGGACACTTACGAAGGCTCGACACTGGGCGCCGCTCTCAAAGCGCATATCGATTTTGCCATCGAGATTCTCGAGCAGTCTCCAATCGAGTTGAGCGATGCCATGACGAAGCATCAGCTCAAATTGGCGGACAGACAATGCCGGATTGCCGAGATGTCTCAGCGCATTCAGGATGCCATCACAATGCTGGTCACATGCTTCTGGGCACACCAGCAGGAAAATCTTGTCCTGGAAATGTCGGCTGACATCCTCTGCCAAGATCTGCGTCGCAAGCTGTCCGGTGAAAGACCAACCGACAGCTATTTCAAAGCCTGTTCGAAACTTGCCGACATGATCATTGACGGCGGATTCCCGGGACTGAATGAAATCGATCGCGCTGACATCATCTTCCCGTACAACCGTCCGGAGAAGAAACGCGAGCCGGCCAAGGTCAAGTAAGAAACGAAGATTGAAAAGAAAAGGGAGCCTCTCGGGGCTCCCTTTTTGCACGTCTTAGAATTCAATGACTACCGGTGTATGGTCGGAAGGTTTCTCCAGCTTGCGGGGAGCTTTGTCTATCCAGGCACGTTTGAGCGTCGACCTGACAGGCTCGGTCACCCAGATATGATCGATTCGATAACCCAGATTGCGCCGGAAGGCTGCCATTCTGTAATCCCACCAGGAAAATTGCTTCGGTTCTTTATTCAGCTCTCGGAATGCATCGGACAAGCCCCAGTCGCGAAATCTATTCAACGAGGCACGCTCCACGTCACTGACCATGATGGTGCCTCGAGTTTCGATCGGGTCATAAACATCCTCATCGGCAGGTGCAATATTGAAATCACCCAATAAACAGATGGGATTACTTGTAGAGAATGCGATTATGTGCTCATGCAAGTGGTCGAGCCATGACAGCTTGTACTCATACTTCTGCGATCCAACTTCCTGACCGTTCGGAATGTAGACATTCATTATATGTACGCCGTCCACGTCGCCTTCGATCAATCTGCACTGCTGTGGCGTGCCCTGCTGAACCAAGCCGCGCGAAACGTTTTCGATGGGCTTTTTGGAAATGATGGCTACGCCGTTGTAGGTCTTTTCTCCGCAAAATTCAACCAGATAACCAAGTTCGGCAAATGCTGACTTGGGAAACTTCTCGTCGGTGAGCTTTGTTTCTTGAATTGCCAGCACGTCCGGCTGATTGGTTTTCAGCCAGTCGAGAACGTGGGGAAGGCGGACATTGAGCGAGTTGACATTCCAGGTTGCCAGAATCATGAGTCTCTCCTATAGCCGCAGTCAATCAATTTATATAGATAAGGAATTGTACTCTTCGCCCAGCCGTCAGCCGATCACTTTGATACAGGACGTGAAAGTGAAAGCGCTGAAATCTAAGCCTGTAACACGCGCCAATTGGCGCGGTCGAGCCACCGCAAAAATCCGCGAACCTGTAGAAAACTCTTCGGCACATCGCCAGTTAACCAACGAATGAAAGTGTGCGGTATCACATTCGGTGTCGACCCATTTAAGAGTCCTGCCCTGTTTAGCATACCAGTCACGAAATCAAAAATATGATTGAACACCACTATTCATGCGCTCCTTCGTATGTGTCACGCAGCTAATGAAACCCCTTACACTAAGCGGAAGAGGGGTAGAGAAATTATGCAGAAAAACGAAAGATGCAGCCTTTGAGTTACTGCTTTTCAAGGCGCACCACTTTGAGACCAAGTTTCCCTGCCAACCAAAAGCTACTAGCGATGCGGTTTATACACTTTTGGATATCTACGGAATCGCACGTAGTAAGCAGGCTGGACATACCAGGGATCGATACCACGCAAACGCGCATGAACGGCTGCTTCCTGGCTACATGATCAATTGCAAATCCGAAATTACCACTCCTGCATATCCATAAGCCTGTCTATCAGCTGTTTTCATGCAGCAGCGGCGCAGACTCGCTAACACGAGGGTATTCATCTGGCAAGGGGGTAGATATGTCCGAAGGGCATCTTTTTGTCTATACAAAACCCGCATGGAAACAGGGCTTCGAGGAAGGAGTCTTGTTGTGTCAGGCTTTCAGACTTTCAGAAAAACACTTAAGCTGTATTGGAAGCAAATTGCGTATTTATGCCCCTTTCAGACCTTTACGATATTCGTTTTGGTGTGTAAAGTTGATACTCATCGAGGGTGGTTGATGAATCCCCCACCAATGCGAAGCGCGGTTTACATACATTAAGAACCGTGTAACAGGGACCATTGATGATAGCGGTCACAGATGGTCCCGGCGTCCACTTTTGTCTCTGCGAGGAACTGCAAATGCCCAAAAAAGTACTGATTGCTCTCCCACCTGCAATGTTGGAACAAGTAGACTTCATTGCTCAACACGAACACCGCACTAGAAGCGACCTGATAAGAGAAGCTCTTCGCCGTTATCTGGATAATTTCAGAAGACAGCAAGGCGCAGCCCACCTGGCAGTAAGCACGATGGAAGTTAATGAGCCCTACGTTCCGACTCTCTCGTAATTGACTGGTTAGAAGCCCGACTCTCTTGAGACTTCGCAAAATGGCTCCATTCTAGGAAGACGACGCAACTACCGACAGTGGCAGTCAAAACCAAGAGATAGCGCACAAACTTTTAAACGAATAAGCCGTCGCAGATGCAACCCCTGCGGCGGCTAAAAGTTTCTAAGCCCCTTTTTACAGAAGCCCGGCCTGTGCACTTCTCTGGGTTCGGGGAAGCCAATGTTATAGACTAATCACCATCCCGCGGCAGCAACGTTCAAAGTGAGAAATGCATGGAAGAGACCAAAATTGAAATTTCGCCTGCCCTGAGGGCAGCAGGCGCCCTCTCAGAATGTCTGACGAGCCTGACTTGTGCCGTGCAGAAACTGGCGGAAAAACGAGCAACCCTGGAAGAGAAGATGATCAAACGCTACTTCCACGAACTTGCCGGAGAAATTTCCGACGCATCTTCAGTCCTGCACAGATTGCTTTCTGAAGAGAAATCGACTTGGACCAGCGAAAACCACGACGCAGCAATCCAATTGACGACCGCGATCCAAGAGCGATTGCAAGAGTTTCATAAAGCCATTGATTATGATTGGAACTACCTGGAGCAGTATTTTGAGCACGGTTTTTACCTGGAGCTTACTGAGAATTCGCATCTTTTAGAGAAAGCGCGCGAATTCGCCGGCAAATTAAAATCTTGACTGCCCCTATTGAAACCTGCACTAATAGCCAGTCTCAATCACCGCACTCTTGTAGTAGCGACGGCAGAATAACTTTCCGAACCATGTCAGACCACGAATTCACCGATATTGCGCAATGCTTTTTGAGCTTTGAAACGCACATCGACATTGCTGTCTTGAGTGGCTTGTTTGAGCGCGTCAATAACTAATGCATCTTTCGTAACAGAACGTTTTAGAATTTTTCCCAACGCTTTTGCTGTCGCCTTGCGCACTTCGACCGACTGATCAGTAAGTCCCTTAGAAACGACACCGCCCACATGAGGCGGAAGCTTCCACATTTTTTCTACAGCGCGAATTGATTCCATTCGCACCCATTCATCACTGGAATCGATCAAACCAAGAATGGCTGCAAGATGGGATTTTGCAACTCCAGGGCGTTCTTGAAACCAACGCAATGCCGCCAGTTTCACATAGACACTTTCGTGCCCAAGCGCACTGGCAAACGTTTTTGCGCTCATAGTTTGCAACTCTTCTGGCAGACCGAGCTTCAGACTGCGAGGTTCAAAGCCAGGGTAGTCGAGTTGAACGATTAGTTCTTCAACAACACCGGCCAGCTTTTCGAGATTCATATTTACTATTGCCCACCAAACATCTTTTGCAAGTCCTGTAACTGTTGAAGCGGATTACCCGCCCCACCGCCCATGCCAGGTATCTGCATGCCGCCGGCGCCGCCGCTGCCGCCCATCATTTGCTGAAGTGCGGAATATGGATTGCTGAAGTCCTGTTGCACAGCACCCTTATTGACATAGCCATAGAAAACGAATTTGCGCAAGAAGCGGCGAGACATGTCGTACGAAACGGCTGCTACTTCAACATACATCTGGCTGGCGCCGCGCTGGGTAAAACGGAAAACGTTTTCGTTGAAAGTGCTGTAAGCCTTGCCGGACTTCGTTCTGGAATTTTCTTGTGTAATCAATTGCTGTTCCATAATGCCCGGACTGAGCTGTTTGATGCGGTTGCTCAAGAGTCTTATGGCGATTGAATTACCGGAAACACCGGGTGTGCTCGCATCCGATTGGAAATCACCGAAGCGCATGGCAATCGGCACTTTCATATTGCCCATCATTGACTGCATCATGCCGGCCATAGCTCCGTTGGCCATTCCGGCGCCACCTTGCTGCGCCAGAGCCTGAAAAGAATTGGTCTGATTAGCCGGCACCATGAAAGTGATTGTCACGGGTGAGCCAATCACATTGCCGCGCGCATCCTGATTGAAAGTGAAATTGACCGTCCCTTGCGAACCTGGTCTCACCAAACTGGCGACCTTGCGCGATTCTTCCTCATCAAGCTGATAGTTGAGAGGCGTGATGACCAACTGACCGAGAGTAAGGGTGCCGCCCCATGTGCCGCGGAAATCAACCGGATACGACCGTTCAACCGTTCCAGCCAGAGTGCCTGTGGAGGCCTGTCCCTTCATCAAGCCGGTCTGGTCCATCTTGGGTGTCAGTGACTTGAGAACGATAGGAAAAGTTGGAGCGGCTTTGCCGGCAATTTCTTCCAAACGTCCGTACAACATAACCGGTTTCTTGGGAGCCGCCTTGGGAGCCTCGAGGGGTTTTTCCTCCTGCAATCCGGCGCGAGGACGCTCCATATGAGCAGATGTGGTTTCCGGTTTTGGTTCTTCTTTTACCGTTTCGGTTTTCGGTGCCTGAGTCGGCGATGGTGCCGGCGTTACCGTCGTATCAGAAGGATTGCTGCCTTCGACTTGACCGGTGATAGCATCCGGCAATCCCTGAGCATGACCTGCCAATGGAAAGCTTTGAGCGGCAAAGATCAATGTCATTGCGCTCATTGCAAACAATTTTTGACTTGTTCTGCTTTTAAATTTGCTAACCATTTTTCACCTTGGTTCGGTTTTGCGACTTGATACCACGGGCAGTGCCATCTCAATAAACATCCCGGGAGCGGGCACTAGTGACCAATTTCGGAATCCATCCATAACCCTTTAGCTAATATACAGTAATATCTGCGTAATCGGCAGATTCTACTTGACACCGCTTTACCTGGGAATCTCATGAGCCAGCCGCCCCCACAGCAACACTCTGCACAAATTCTCATTGTAATGGGGGTTTCCGGATCCGGAAAAACAACCATCGGCAAAGCACTGGCTCTAACCCTTGGCTGGTCCTACATGGAAGGAGACCAGTTTCATCCGCAGGCAAATGTAGAAAAGATGTCCCAAGGCGTGCCTCTTACCGATGAGGACAGAGCAATCTGGTTAGACAGGCTGCGCTCTGAAATCGAGAATTGCCTTGAAGAGGGAATTCCAGCAGTGCTTGCTTGCTCCGCTCTGAAAAACAGCTACAGAAAGAGGCTGCAGATCGACCACAGAGTGCAATTCGTATTTCTGAACTTACCTTTTGAAAGCGCCAGAGGAAGAATGTCGAAACGCGAAGGTCACTTCATGCCGGTCAGTCTTCTGGAAAGTCAATTTGAAACGCTGCAAGAACCGGAAAGCGGGGATGCAATCATTGTCGATGCACAACAAAGCCCGGATCAGATTGTGAAGGATGTTGTAGCGCGAATTCGCACTTGATCAACTTTCTTGGGACTTAATCGGCAAAAAGAAAATTGTGATGAGACCGGGAATTGAGGCGAGAAAACTGACCAGGAAGAAATTCGAATAGCCAAGCCACGTGGTCATATAGCCGCTCATATAACCTGGAACAATCAAGCCCAATGCCATGATTGCCGTCGCTATCGCATAATGAGCGGCTTTGTATTCCGGTTTCACAACGGAAAGCAGAAAAACCGTGTAAGCAGCTACACCCAGTCCATAAGAGAATTGCTCGAAAGAGTTGACGATGAGAATCCAAAAATGCTCGGTCGGTCTTAAATATGCAAGCGCCCAGTAAAGGGGCAAGGCTCCACTCTGAATGAGAGCGGTCGGCAAAAGCGTCTTTTTCAACGAAAATTTCGCAACCAGATATCCGCCAAGCAGCCCTCCTAGAAGAAGGAAAACAGGACCGACCGTTCCATATATAAAACCTACGTCCTCGGTGGTCAGACCCAGACCGCCCTTCGCTCTGGGATCGAGCAAAAAAGGCATGGTCATCTTCAGCATGAGAGCATCGCCGAATCTAAATATAAATATGTACAGGCAGATGATCCCGATCTTCTCTTGATCCAAGAATGTCTTCACCACATTGACGAAGCGTTTGAGCCCATCT
>JAIETE010000222.1 GCA_019745505.1 Candidatus Obscuribacterales bacterium
TTCCTGCTCAATGAGAGGCAAGCGGTTGGGCGTATCGCCGTATACCTTGTTGGTGGAAGTGAAGATAAAAACAGCCTCCGGACTGACCTTGCGGGTTACTTCCAGCAGATTGAGCGTGCCGTTGGCATTGATAGTGAAGTCTTCGGAAGGATTGGTCGCCGCCCAATCATGAGAGGGCTGAGCCGCTGTGTGAATAACTGCGCCTATGTCTTTGCCGAATTTGAGAAAAACATCCGAGAGACCGTTGATATCGCGAATATCGATATCAAAATGCCTGTATTTTTTGCCTAATTTCTCTTCCAGGCGCCGGCGATTCCAAACTGTAGACGCATCCGGTCCGAAAAATTGTTTGCGCAAGTCATTGTCGATACCGACAATGTCATGCCCAAGCGCTGCGAAGTATTCAGAGGCCGCGGAGCCGATAAGTCCGCCCGATCCAGAAACGATAATGACTGCCATAAAATAGAACCTTTCGCAGTGGAGTTGGCTTGCAAGATAGTTTATTTGGTCATGTGTTATAAGTTACAAGGGCGATAGGTTAACTAATTGGAACCTGCTTTAGAACTCAAAGAAACCTACGCAAACCGCTTTCAAGATGAAGTGAAGCGCTCACTCGTTTGGAAGGAGCTTGCTCGATATTTTCAGCAGTGGATCAGTCCGCAAGCTGTCATATTGGATTTGGGCGCAGGCTACTGCGAATTCATAAACAACGTTCAAGCTCAAAAAAAATACGCCATCGACCTCAATCCTACCACTCAGTCCAGAGCAAAGCCCGATGTGCATGTCTTATCCCAGGATGTCACGCTTGAATGGCAGCTCGACAGCGGTACGGTTGACGTAGTTTTCAGCAGCAATTTTCTAGAGCATCTTGCGACCAAAGATGGGCTCATGGATTGCCTTAGACAGGCAAATCGGGTCTTAAAACGCGATGGGACTCTGATTCTGCTTGGTCCAAACATTCGCTTTTGCGCTGATGTCTATTGGGACTTTTTTGATCACCATCTGCCCCTAAGCGATCGCTCTCTTGTCGAGGCACTGGGTTTAGCGGGGTTTGAAGTGGAAAAGGTAATCGACCGATTTCTGCCGTTCACAATGCAAGGTCGTGCGCCTGCGCATCCCTTGCTGGTAAGAACTTACTTGAGACTGCCAATCTTCTGGCCAATTCTCGGTAAACAGTTTCTGATCATCGCAAAAAAGGCAAAATCAGCGCAGTAAATGGCTTCCCCAAACGGCAATAAAAACCCTGGCTACCTCGACCCAACCTCGTTGTTTAGCATCTTCACACCGCAGTCAGGGGGCTGGTTCTTCGTTTATCTCCTGGGCGGGATGCTTTTCATGCGTCCGGAAATGTTTCTCTGGGATGGGGGCACTTGCCGTCACATAATCAATGGTGAATTCTGGCTTGCCCACCACGTCTTGCCCGATACAAACTACACATCAGCGATTTTCAATGCCTCGCCTTGCCTGACCCGGTGCTGGCTGGGAGACATCTGCAGCGGCGCGGTGTTCAGTCGATTCGGCATGAACGGCATCGTTCTTATTTTCAGTATTGTCGGCGCATTAGGATTGATGTGGAGCTATCAGATGGCCCGCAGCCGCGGCATGGGTCTTCTGGCCGGACTGCTTCTGGTGCTGCTCGTCATGCCGGCAGTCGGCATGCATTGGTCGGCACGCTGTCACGTCTATACGTACTTGCCATTTTTGATTTTGTACTATTTGATTTTTATCAGTAGACACACGCTCTTCACAAGAGCCGCTGCTACTGCCCTTATCATGTGTTTCTGGGCAAACCTGCATGGCAGCTATACAGTGGGAATCGTCATGCTGGCCGGCAGCGCCCTGGCAGCAGGAGCGCAGAGCATTCTGCGCGGCAAATTTCCTTTTACGAGCCCCAGCGACAACCAGAGCCTTAAGACCTTGATAGTTCTGGCAGGCTGCGGCGCCGCCGCCACCGCGTTAAATCCGCGCGGACTGTCGTTTTACAATACAGTCATCAATTATATTTCAAACCCTGTCGTACTGAGCAAAACCGACGAGTGGCGCGCTCTTGATCTTTTCGCCGGCGTGGGCGTTTGGTTTTTCTTGCTTCTCGGTGCAATCACTTTCATTGCGCTATGGAAAACAAAAGGCGGTCTGAAATTTCCGGAAACAGTGGTTATGTGCATTTTCTTTGCAGCAAGCATAATCAGCATGAGATTCATGCCCTACTGTTCCTTGATGGTGATACCGTTTCTCGGTCCTTATTGGCACCTCTTAAGGCCGAAACTTCCCCATTTGGAAACGAGAAATCCCCTCCTTAAGGCCCTTGCCAAGCTGGTCAGGCTGGAAGCTCGTATCGAAGGCGACGAGCCAAAGGGCCTGAGACTGGCACTCACGTACTTGATAATTACGATAGCGATGAGCGCTGCATTTCTCTCAATCGATACGTTCAAAGTAAAAGATTTTGACCCCGAGCGAATTCCTGTGGAATTGGTAAACTGCCTGCAAAAGGAAAACCCACCCGGGCTTGGCTTCAATTACGACAATTGGGGCGGCTATATTTACTTCAAACTAAAGAAAACCGTCTACATCGACGACTGGACCGATTTTCTTCCGCCGGATTTCATCTCAGAGTACTTGAAGATTCTGCTCGCTCAAGATAACTGGGAAGAGATCTTCGAAAGAAGAAATTTCCAGTGGGTGATGGTTCCAAAAGAAGCGCAAATTGCGCAAATATTGGCTCAAAGAAAGGACTGGCAAGTAAAATGCCAAGACGGTGTCGGCGTATTTATTGTAAAGAAGCCCGATGCAGCGACTTCCGCACATCCCCCCGCCGCCCGGAATACTTCTTCAGAAAGCACAGACCCGGGTCATTGATCGAGATTTCAACAAGCTAAGATCTCCGGACAAAGTGCCTCAGCGCACGTGATCGGCGAAATCAAAGAGGATTGGAAGTGGACGCAAAAGACCTTTACCTGGATCTACTGGCAAAATCACTGACCAATACTTTTTTCGCAGACGAACCAGACCCGGATCAGGAAAGTCAGGCACAGTACGTCAAAGGTTTTATCGAACACTACATTTCCGGCACAGCCATTACAATGCTGCCGATGGCAAGGATGCGAAATCTTCGCCATTGCGTCGTCGACACGATCAAGAACAACGTTCCGGGCGATCTGATCGAAACCGGCGTCTGGCGAGGCGGTGCGACGATTTATATGCGCGCGATTTTGAAGGCTTATAACATTACCGACAAAACAGTCTGGGTGGCCGACAGCTTCGAAGGACTGCCGGAACCGGACAGCGAGCTTAACCCGATCGAATACAAAGCATTCAAAGGTCCGGTAATGACCAAAGTCTATAAGCATTTCGCCGTCGGACTCGATGAAGTCAAAAGAAATTTCGCAGCCTACGACCTGCTGGATGAGCAGGTTCAATTCTTGAAAGGATGGTTCAAAGATACACTGCCTGATGCACCCATCAAGAGTCTTTCAGTGCTAAGACTGGACGGAGACTTCTACGAATCTACCATTGACAGCCTAAACAATCTCTATCCAAAGCTCTCCAGAGGCGGTTATCTGATCATTGATGATTATGGAGAAGAAAGCTGGACGGAGTGCAAGAGAGCAGTCGAAGAGTACCGAGCAAAGCATGGAATTAAGGACGAATTGATTCGAGTCGATTCCAATTGCTATTACTGTCAACGTAGCTGATCATAGTAAAATGGTTTTGTTCACCGCAATCCAGTGTTGATTAATGTCGGCATCTCCTATTTCAGACAATCAAACACTAAAGTCCTTACTGGCATCCGGGCACGACACATTTTGGCAGCAGCTCGCGAAAAGAACAGCTATAGCCAAAGAATTCGATGATTTGAGCTTCTTATCGACCTTGCGGCGCAAGGCTATTGCTCGCGAGTTCTTTCCTCCATCACAAAATTTCGTCCCAATGAAATTGGCCATGCTTGGAGGCGGTACGCTTTTTCCGCTATGCGAGCTGGTCGGACACACGCTCTACATGCAGGATAATCGCTGCGAAATCTGGAGCGGCGACTACGATAACTATATTTGGGAATTGATGGATGAGTCGAGTCCACTCTATTCATTCAAGCCGGACTTCATATTCATTCTGCCGCAAGCATCCAAGTACAAGTATTCCGGAAAGCTGTCGGACTCCAGCGAACAAGTACGAGAGCAATTAGCCAAAAATTGCAGCGCCCTCCTCGAATTGTGCAAACGCGCCCACGAAGGCACAGGAGCAGAGGTCATACTCTGCAATTTCATGCTGCCGTGCTATTTCGATCCGGGAGAAATCAGAACACGTTCCATGGCTTCGGAGTGGAATTCACTCAAGTGGCTAAACACCGAAATCGGCTTGAATGCACCGAGCTACGTTCATATATGCGACCTCGAATTTCTGGCTGCACGCACGGGTGGATTGAGCGCCAAAGACGATAAAGCCTGGTTCGAGAGCAAACAGCCATTCTCCGCCGACTTTGCCGTTGCCGTCGCGCATGAGGTCGCCCATCTTGTCGGTTCCGTTCGTAACCCATCCAAGAAGGTACTCGTCTGCGATCTGGATGAAACGCTCTGGGGCGGCGTCATTGGTGATGACGGACTGAACGGCATAGAAATAGGCGACACATCAGCGCGAGGCGAATGCTTCAAAGAATTTCAACGAGCGATTAAAGAGCTCACGGAGCGCGGCGTAGTGCTTTCAGTATGCAGCAAAAATGAGATCCAGAATGCCATAGAGCCCTTCGAGAAACATCCCGAGATGGTCTTGCGCAGGGAAGATTTCGCATCTTTTCAGGCGAACTTCAACCCCAAACCCGACAATATTCGCCAGATTGCCGCCGAGCTGAATCTGGGCATGGACAGCTTCGTATTTATCGATGATAATCCTGCCGAAATCGACATTGTCAGCCAGTTCACACCAGCGGTAACGGGGCTGTGGCTGGGCCGCGATCCGGCAGAATATGTCGCTCGCCTTAAAGATTCGAGATTGTTTGAAGCCAGGAGTATCACTCAAGAAGACATCAATCGCGCCAGCCAATACAAGCAAGACGAAAACCGCAAGGAATTATTGCTGAGCGCTGAAAATATGGATGCCTATCTAGAGTCGCTGGAGATGGTGGCACAGATAAATGACTTCCATGAAATCGACGTGCCCCGATTGGCGCAATTGATCAACAAAAGCAATCAATTCAATCTGACGACACGCCGACGCAGCGAAGCGGAAGTGGCGGCTCTGGTAAATTCGAGCGATGTTTGCTACTCGCTGCGCTTGCAGGACCGTTTTGGCGACCTAGGACTGGTATCAATTATCATCGCCAAGCAAGATAATTCCGATCTGGTAATCGACACATGGCTGATGAGCTGCCGCGTTTTGAAACGGCAAGTAGAGCAAGTTTGCATGAACGAATTATTCATGAGAGCCAAAGCACTCGGTTGCAAAAGAGTGATTGGCGTCTACATACCATCTGCAAAAAATGGAATGGTTCGAGATTTCTTCCCGCTCATGGGTTTCACACAACTGAAAGTCAGCGATGAGAATACGCAATACGAGCGGATGACCGACGATTTTCAATTGTTTGCCACCAAAATTTCAGTAAGAAGAGGATCAAATGACCAAGGCTGATGTGATGTCCAAACTGCAAGAGGTCTTCGACAACGTGTTTGTCGAAGAAGTAAAAGTAACCGAAGAGTTGTCGGCAAATGACGTAAATGAATGGGATTCGCTCTCTCACATCACTCTCATTGTTTCGGTGGAAAAAGCTTTTAAGGTGCGATTTGGCATTGGCGAAGTTGAAGCGACCAACAATGTTGGTGACCTTGCTGACTTGATCGTAAAGAAATTGGGGACTGTGTGAAGCCAGACCGAACTCCCGTAAAAGCGGCCTTTTCGCATGTGTGGTCAGCACTGATTTTCGTATCGTTCACGGCATCGATTCTGCTGCTGCCTGTCTTTCTGGCGGCAAGCGGCGCCTGCACGCCCAAGCGAATTTACACGGGAGTATCAGCGGAAGGCGGTGATTATCACTACCTGTACAAGGAAATTTTTGAGAACAAAGCCGATATAGACTTGTTGTTTCTGGGCGGATGCCAGATGTGGTGCGGCGGCATTCAGGTTGCAAAATTCCAGGAAGCTCTGAGTAAAAGACTAGGCAGGCCTGCCAATGTTGTTGCGCTGGTACATCCATGGCGTGGAGTAGATTCAGATCATGCCCTTTTGAAAGACGTTCTCGAGCAGCGCAAGGTAAATTTCGTAGTAGTCCAAGATCCGCCCATGGACAAGTATTGGCCGTCCTGGCCTGAGAAATATTCTGAATTTTGGTTTTCGCTGCAGGACTGGAAAATCGCCGAAGGGCTTTCAGCGGCAAGAAAAGTTTCGCTCTACGCTGAAGCAGTGCTCGGCGCTCCGCGCCAACTACTAAGCATTGTCCGTCCAAACAAGATAGGCACGATAAAGAACGACTTGGCGAAACATTGCGGCACGATTATCTTGAATCGCGGCTGGAACGACGGACCTTTCATTCCAACCGAAATCAAGTGCCCCTCACTTTCCACAGACTCTCTGTTCTACAGCACCAATACCGGTGGTTTTTCTGTTAAAGACAAACCTCTTCCCGACTATCAAATGCATTTTTTGAGACGCAATATTGACCTTTTGAAAGCCAGAGGAATACCCTTTGTTTTCCTTCATTTTCCAGAGTTGGCAGAACCGCCCGGCCGACAAGTGCCTTTAAGAATGAATTGGGGTAAGGTTTTTGGGCTTGAAATCGACACAATAGGAGTACCGAGCCCGACATTCTTTCAAGGTATGACAGAAAAGCAGAGCAAGGAATTGTTCTACGACGACTACCATTTGAATGCAAATGGCGGTTCATATTTCACTCGCATGATACTGCCGGGAGTGCTGCGCGCATATGAAAAATCAACTCAGAGTCCTTAACTTGCTCACGATTCTGGCTGCAGCGCTGTCTGTCATTTCAATCGTCGTCGCGGCCGCCTCCGTGAATCTAGATGTCGGTGTAGTCTATGAACGATTCTAACCTGCTCGATGTAGGAGAAAGGTTATTCCCGTCCGGGCTGATTCCGAGCATAGCGGGCTTTCTCATTTATACCGGACTGCTCTGTCTGATTATGCGCTTGAAGATGGGGTTGAAGCGCCAAATCTGCTTGCTTGTCATCAACCTGGCCGCCGTAGCCTGGCTTGCCGCGCCGGCAAAAGATGGACTGATCAGTGCCGACGCCTATCTCAGCGTGATGCCGGGACTGGCAGCGTACTTGATCACCGTATGTTCAATCTATTTTCTGACGCGCCTTCTGGCCTTCGGCAAACACTGGTGGATACCGGCGATGATGCCGATTGCCATTCTGATTTTGTTACGCTACGGACCTCAGCCGATTCAAGTCAGCACGATTGCATGGATTGGTTTTTCATACATGGCATTCAGGCTTAGCCAGCTGGTGGTGATTGTGCGCAGCAATATCACCGAAATGCCGAGTATTCTCGATTATCTGAACTTCGCCTTTTTCGCACCGACAATTCTGGCCGGACCGATAAATGCTTACAGCACTTTTCAAAAGTCATATTACCAACCGGATACTCAAACAACACCTCCCTTTCATTGCCTGATGCGTATCCTGATTGGCTCATGCAAATTGCTCTTCCTTGGCAGTGTCTTGAATCGTCTGACCTACAAGGGATTGTTGATGGATTTTCACCCGCATCCGCCGGTTGATTTAGTTGTCTCTGCCGTCGCTTACTACCTCTATCTATACTGCAACTTTTCCGGATATTGCGATGTGGCTATCGGCGCGAGCGGTCTTGCCGGCATCAAAGTCAGCGAGAATTTCAACAATCCCTTTGCGGCGCGCAACATTCAGGATTTTTGGAATCGCTGGCACATAACGCTTTCTTCTTTCATGCGCGATATGTGCTTCAATCCTCTCTGCAAAGCACTGATTGCCAGGATGCCGATCTCCATGGCGCCGCACGCTATCGCTCTGACCATCTGCATCGTTTTTACTCTGATTGGCATGTGGCACGGACGTGATCCGCATTTCGTCGCATATGGAGCGGTTCATGCTTTGGGGGTCGTGACAAACCACTACTATGGTCTGGCACTCAAGAAATATCTCAGCAAAGATCAGCTCAGAAGATACAACAGCAGCAATCTGGTCCGCTACATTTGCATCGCGGCAACATTCATATTCGTCACCAGCAGCCTTAGCCTGTTAGCCAACACATTCATGGAATTGTTTACCATCTTATACCTGATAAGGACATAGCAAATTGAAACTGGCAGAGGACTTGAAATTCAATCATCTAGGCGTTGCGGTCTTTGATCTCGACGAGGCGATTGAACTGTACAAAAATCTCTTGGGCTATCGAATCATCCGCGGACCAATCGAAGATCCTCTGCAGAAAGTCAGCGCTTGCTTTGTCGGCAGAAACGAGCCAGGACATCCAGTGATTGAGCTTGTCGCCCCGACATCAAAGGATTCTCCAATTGGTGCGTATCTCAAACGCTGCATCGGAGCCTATCATACCTGCTACGAAGTTCCCGATTTAGGCCAGGCCCTGCAGCAGAGTCGGGCGCTTAACTGCAAACTGATTGGAGAACCGGTTCCGGCAGTCGCTTTTGACGGCAGGAAAATTTGCTGGCTGTATACACCAACTCACATGCTGATCGAATTACTCGAAGCGGCTAGATGAGACGACCGGCGCACTCGAGCCTACGCCCTCAAGCCCTCAAGAATAATTTTCAGGGACTCCAACATATGTTGGCTGAGCGGACATTTTCGGTCGCCTTGCAACCACTCCATTTGTCCGTGAATCAAGATGAAATTCAAGTAGTGAGAGAGTCTTTCTGCGGATACATCCGAACGCATCGTTTTTTCAGACTGTGCGCTTTTCACTAGTTCAATCGGCACCAGATTCGGTGGTGCAGGGGGAGTTTTAGTTTCCGCGCTGCGTCTAGATTCTGCACCGGTGATTTTCTCGTCCATCATCTCGGTTTTAAGAAAACGCTTTGCACTAACCGGTCCGTGCCGCCATAAGACTTCGGCAAGCTCAGGGTTTTTCTCTGTCCACTGAGCCACTTCAACAAGAAAGTTCTCAATACACTTCAGTGCAGGCACTGCCTGCGCAAGCAAATCGAGAGCGCGCTCCTTAGCCTCATCCACGGATCGAAAGCGTAGTGCAAAAACGATATCTTCTTTGGATTCGAAATTGTAGAAAACGGTCCCGCGCGCTATGTCCGCTTCGCGCGCGATGTCATCTATCGAAGTTTGGTCGTAGCCGCGTACTTTGAATAAGCTGGAGGCAGCATCGAGAATCTGGTGCTGCCGCTCCACGCGCTTTTTGTCTCGCCGGCTATTAATTGTATTTTCCATCGGGCATCAACCGTTCAGGGCAATTCGCATTCTAATAATACGGCAGTCTAATTTTGTATCGTCGTTCTTTTTTAGACTTGCATACAATTTTATACTCTAGTACAATTTTCTTTGTCGGTCGGCTTTTACTCAGCCCCGGGTAAAGGACGACCCTTAAAAAAGACAAAAACAAAACAGTTTCCAAGGGAGACTCATATGAGCCACAAAATTCAGTGGCGCGGCTTGATTGCGGCCGCCGCCCTCCTTTTGCCGTCCCCACCCGTTTTCAGCCAGGAGCAGACCGTAATACAAATGACGAAAGACGGTCCGGAAGACATACTTTTTGCATACGAAGCAGGCGTACCGGAACCGATCCAGGGTTTCGCCATCGGTGCCGGTGAATTCGGTCCTCCACCCGGCGGCCCTCCCTTCTTGATGCCGCCGGGCGGACCACCATTCGGAGCGAAATTCAGCATGCCAGTTCCTCCTTTTGCAAATCTCGACCTGACTGATGAGCAGATTACTCAATTAGCAAAATTGAAACGAGCCTTCGAGAGTGCCAGCAGCAGCTCATTTGCAACGTTACGCGCACTGGAAGATGAGATGCGTGAAAAACTGAGCGCTGACAATATCAGCGAGTCGGACGCTGGCAAGTTGGCAGAGCAAATCGCGCAGCATAAGGCTGATTTGAGCAAACGCCTTTCAATGCACATTCTTGAGTCAGCCAAAGTGCTGACACCAGAACAAAGGAAGAAAATGCGCCTGGCACAAGACAGGTTAGAATTGGTTCCGATGGGTAGTTTCGGGAAGCCTCCCTGGCACCCTGGCAAGTAGAAAAACCATTTAGAGAATCAAAATGTTTTCAATGCAAGCCAGGCGAAAGCCTGCTGCGTCATCACCATGCGCGCAGTCAAACCTACAGAAACAAATTATGCTGGCGCTCCTCATCTCAAACATATGTTTGAATACGCAGCACTGCGACGCGGCGCCTTCAGCAACTCAGAACTCGGCGGACGCTGGCAGCGAAAAAATGATCGTCAACCAGGCAGAAGGTCAGAGCGCGAGTAAACAAAGCCGCAGAAGTGCCGGGCACCTGCCGCGGAGCACTCAAAGCGAAGAAAGCGAGCCGAATTATGTTCCGCCGACGATGGAATATGATGAAATCATCGACCCTTCGAAGAAGCGAAGTATTTCCGCACTAATCAGTGCGCAGATGGCGCTGCGCTCGGAGCGCGTCGAACGCTCAATCCAACTGGCGCGCCGAGCAATGAAGAGAGATCCCGACGATCTGGATGTGCATAAAGCACTGGCGGAAGCACTGGATCGAAAACTTGAATACCAGGCGGACAAAGATCCCAAGGTATTCGAAGAGTGTGTGAGAGAGTGGCTGATCGTGTTGCGCAACGGAGTCGGCATGGAGAAAGGCACAAACTTCAAAGGGCTCGGTGTCTTCGACTCTCTTTTCGGAGATGAAGGCAACTACATTATTGCCAAACAGCGCCTGAAACACCTGACTGGCTACGTGCCTAAACCTTGGGAGACGAATGAGAAATACTTGAAGCGCGTTTTGAGACCGGCAGAAACCAGTATCACCGGGCGCATTCTCAAAAAATCGGATTGACCGCAAGCGCAACGAAGAGGATAAAAACCGCCCAGATTACAAAGCTGTCATCGACCTCCAGCCCACTCTTAGTAAACTATCGGCTTGGAATCTTCGAAAATCGCAAGCCCTGAGAAACATTGGCAGTGACGGCGACACAACGGGTCAACCCCGCTCTCAATCCTGACAAATTCGCATGCGAGATCCGCAAGCTGGTTCTTCTCGAATCAAAGCGAGCCGGTGTCGGACATATTGGCTCGGCGCTTTCCATTGCAGACATAATCGGCTTGCTTTACAGCCGTGTTTTGAGCATCAAATCGCCCGGCGACTCCGAGCGCGACCGGTTCATCCTCTCCAAAGGACATGCTGTCCTAGCCGTCTACGCAGCTTTGCAGCTAAAGGGTTTCATTACAAGAGAAGAGCTTGGCACATTCTGCAACGATGGGACTTCTCTTTGCGGGCATCCGGAAATCGGAGTACCTGGAATTGATTTTGCCACCGGCTCATTAGGCATGGGTCTCTCATTTGGAGT
>JAIETE010000078.1 GCA_019745505.1 Candidatus Obscuribacterales bacterium
AAGCGCTCGGCAATCAAAACTTCAGCGGCATTCTCAGCCGTTTTGAACACGATCTTTTGAGCAGATTGCCGGAAAGCTCACTGGTTGGTGAAGCAATCAACACCACCGACGGCAAAGAAATCAAACACTCATTCACTATCTGGCGTGAAGAGCGCCGCGGCAGACGCGAAGACAGAAAGGCCTAAGCAATTTTCTGTACAGCCTAATTTCGAAGTCTATGCGAGAACTTCCTCAAGGAAGTTCTCCATTGCTTTCCAGGACCTATTTGCGGCCGCCTCGTTGTACATAATTCCTTTTTCCGGTTGATTGGCTGCAGGTGCTGTAAAAGCATGCATGGTGCCGCCATAACCATGGATCTGCCAGTCTGCCTTCGCATCGCTGAATTCTTTAGCCACCTCGACCACTTGATCTGGAGTTGCCATCGGATCATCCCATCCATGCAGAATCAGCGTCTTAGCCTTGATTTCTTTCTGCGGTCCTAGATTGGGCGGGAAGAACAAACCGTGAAAGCTGACCACTCCTTTGACGTCTGCACCGCAGCGCGCCAGGTCCAGAACGCACAAACCGCCGAAGCAATATCCAATTGCAGCTATCCTCGAAGCGTCGACCATCGGATGTTTCTTCGCCGCCTCGACAGACGCAAGAAGGCGAGCTTTCAATTCTGCCCGGTCGTCTAATAGGGGCTGCATCAAGTGGGTGTTATCGCCAAGCGGCTCGCCGCGACGTCCCTTTCCATAAACGTCGGCGCAAAAGCCTACATATCCGAGCTTTGCCAGTTTTTCAGCTGTTTCTTGATCCGCTTGTCCCTGCCCGGCCCACGCATGACAAATGATCACGCACGGGCGCTTGGCTGACTTTGCGTCGTCATATGCAACGAACGATTCGAAATTACTGCTTGCCGAAGTGTAATCCAGGTATTCCGTCTTCATGCTGATGCCTCAAAGCGATAAAGCGCTAAGTATAATCCCGTCGCAATCTGAAATTTCGGCGACGAATTCTCCATTGCAATCAAATTTTTCCGATGGGGTGCTGGAAAAAAGTCCGTTAACGCCCCTTTTTCCGGGCTGATTTCACGGTTGGAAAAAAGTCCGTTAACGGACTTTTTTCCAACCGAACGAACAAGTCGTTGTCTCTTGGCATGGCTGGCGGGGCGGTTGATCGGCTCGCCGGTATGGTATAGGTTCTGGTAGGTAGTACTTCTCTTTCCGGTAAAGAAAAATATGCATAAATGCCCGACTTGCAAAGTACCGCTTCACGGCTGGGAAGAGAATTGTCCTTCTTGCGGTACAAAGCAGGTAGTGCGCGATTCTAAGCGGTCTTATGGTGGACCTCAGACTCCCGGAGTCAATCCGCTTCCATTTGTACTCGGATTTTTCATTGTGGGCATAGTGGCAGTTATCGCAATGAACGGCAGCTGGATCGGTCAAGTAATGCGCCGTGGACCTGAGCCTCAGGATCCGCTGGGCGGACTCAACCAATTGCAAGCCAGACAGTTCATTGAGCAGCGCATCACCGAGGGACTCACATCTGTGGGCGCAAAGGGTAAATTCAGCTGGACGGTCGCAGGGCAGCCCGGCGATATCAATTCTGCCAGTCCAATAGAGCTGACTGTTGATACATCGCTTGCCGACAGGAATTCACGCCAACAGATAATCGATCCAATCAAGGACTATATGGAACGCGCGAAAATCCCCACATTGACGATGAATGACGCCAAATCACATTCCACTTGGACTTATACTTGCCAGTTGCGTACACCATCGCCTGACGAAAATTCGGATGGACTTCCTCCTCAGCCGGCTGCTGAGGGTGAGGCTCCAGCCCAATAAAGATCATTTTTTTGGTTTTGGTGTCTGTTTTTGCTGATCAGTCCGCACAACGCGCAGACACGATTCTGTTATGTGCGGCGCCGTGTCCTTTAAGTGCGTGATTTTTGAAAATGTATTGCTCAGCTTACTTCGCTGTCCCGATTCTTCCTGTATAAGCTCGAGCTTACTTCCAGGTGTTTCGCTGAAGGACATGCTGCAAATCAATTTGGCTGGGACATTGTGACCAATAAAGCCGCGATCTATTTCGGTGAAATCTATGGTTTGCAAACGATGTTTCGCTAATTTCATCGTTTCTCTAAAAGCGGCATCATCTGCAGCTGCTTCGTTCTTGTCTTCGTTACCGTTCTCTGGTCTGTTTCCCATCACCTGGTTCAATATTCCGCTTAGAGAATCCGCGCACTCACCAAGCCTCGTATAACCGCCATGCACGATTTGTGAGAGCGCCAAGGCTTTGTCTCGGCGCGACATGTACAGTCTGACTTTGGCAGTGCCGCTAGGATTGAAATATCTGCGCGCATAGTGTTTTACCAATCCGGAATCCACATCAGGGCAGATCATGGCAAATTCGGAAATGTAATGCCGATCACGCAGAATCGGAATGGCACGAACGAGCAGCCTGCTCCCCATACTGTGTGCCATCAATCTGATTTTGATGCCCGGATCGTCCTTGCACATATCATCGAGCGAGCAAATCATGTCATTGAAATGTTCTTGACTCCACTCGACATTATTTTCGTCGGACGAGTAGGAGCGCAACTTCGCGACGGATGGCCATGAATAGAGTATGGTCGGTCGTTCGGCATTGTATGAGAGCCAAGCGGCAGTATGTGCCGCTGAGCGAAAGGAATTTTTGTATCCATGGACGAAAACGAAAACGTTCTTGTCCTTTGTCAGCTCGCATTGCTCTTTCAGCGTGCCGTAAAACTTGGCAGCGATCTCGTCATGAGTTTCGCCTTGAAAGAGTGTGTTGGAAATCAATCCTTCTTTTTTGTCTGTTTCCACCGCCTGCCAGCCGATTCTTTTGAGGGCTTCAGTGACTGGTTTGCGGTCGACGTTTTCGATTACAACCGAGGCATTGCCTAGAAAAGGATCGTGGAGACAATCTCCGACATACTTGCGATGAGGTCCAAAATCAAAATCTGTTTGTTTGGGATCGCCGACTATATTTCTGTCTGTCAGAAAGAAAATCGGCACACGAACGAATTTTGTAACGGGTTCTTCCGCGCACGCAGCTATGCAATTGAGGAAACTGAAGGCGACAGCAAAGATAATTGGTGACGCTTGTGAAAGCAAACTTTTCATGAACGCTCGGTCTGAAGGTGTTTGAACAGTTTATCTTTCAGTACCATATTGGAAATTAAGCTATCATAATACGCCATGCATATTCGAAAATCTCTTCGCCTTGCCGCTTTTGCGTGCTTCGCCCTCGCGCTCTATTGGTGTTTTTGGCTTACACCAGTCTCATCGAAAACCGTTGAAACAGACGATATGGTCCTGATTCCAGCGGGAGAATTTGCCATGGGCGGCGTGGGTACGCGAGCCAGGCAAGATGAGTTTCCCGTCCACAAAGTTCGATTGAACAGCTTTTTCATGGACAGGACCGAAGTGACCAATGCTCAGTTCGAGAAATTTGTCGATGCTACCGGCTACAAAACGACTGCGGAAAAGGTTCCTGACTGGCAAGAATTGAGTAAGCAGTTGCCGCCCGGCACCAAGCCTCCGGAAAGAGAATTGAAGCCTGGCTCTCTGGTGTTTGTTGCGACGGAGGGACCTGTCTTTCTAAGTGATTATTCGCAGTGGTGGAAATGGGTGGATGGCGCGGACTGGCGACATCCGGAAGGTCCCGGCAGTTCCATAGCAGGCAAAGGCAATCACCCGGTCGTTCAGGTTTCCTGGGATGACGCTAATGCTTACTGTAAATGGGCTGGTAAGCGCTTGCCCACGGAAGCAGAATGGGAGTACGCAGCTCGAGGCGGATTGGTCGCCAAAGAATTCTCCTGGGGCGACCAGGCGCCGGACTCGAGCAAGCCACCGGCGAATCTCTGGCAGGGCGGATTTCCATTTGCCAATCGAGCTGAAGACAAGTATTTGACCACAGCCCCGGTTAAATCATTCCCTGCCAATGGTTATGGGCTCTACGACATGATCGGCAATGTATGGGAATGGTGCTCGGATTGGTATCGATTCGACTATTATTCCAGGCTTGTCGAGCCTGTAACCGCCAACCCCAAAGGCCCTGCGGACAGCTGCGATCCGGGCGAGCCCGGCGTTGACAAGCGCGTCAAGAGAGGAGGCTCTTTTCTGTGTTGTGAGGACTATTGCGCCAGCTTTCGACCTTCTGCGCGCATGAAAAATTCACCGGATTCTTCCCAAAATCATCTCGGTTTTCGCTGTGTCAAAGACATCGAAACCAGTCAAGCAGCCAATATTCAGAGCAATAAACCAAATTAGCAAGGTGATCTTGAGCGCTCTTTGCGTAGATGATAAGGTTCATGACCCAAGGGTTATCTTTCTGAGGTCCAGTTCATGCGCTCTTCCTTTACGGTCGGTTTCTTGTGTGCTGCCGTTTTTTCACTTCAGCCTCCGGCCTTAGCTTCCGGAACCGTTGATCATGGCGACGCGGCTACTGCTGCCGATGCACAGGTCAAGATTTGGCAAGCGGAAGAATGGGCAAAGACGCGTAATTCGCCCTGGCTGTCGAAGGATGATGCTGAGTCTGACAAGAAAAAACATTCAGGCCCGGTGCGTTCACTTATCAAAGGTGTTGCAAAAGGTACTGCCAAAGAGCTTGGAACAAGCGCTTCCGATTTCGCAAAAGATATGGTCCTTGTCTTTTCCGTGCAAGATATAGATCCTTATGAGAAAAAAGGACCTCCGAAAAATCGGACGGCAATTGTGCTCAAGTGCAATATGGTTGATGGAAGCAGTTGCTTTCTCAGACGTTTCCCTGATGGAAGCTACGCAATTGAAGATGGTTTTGCCGATGGCACCGTTTTGATCCCGCGTTTCGATACTAATGATTATCTTGTGAAGTATCCGAATGGAACCCGCGGGCGCATGGTGAAACATGGCGACGACGTGACG
This sequence comes from Candidatus Obscuribacterales bacterium, assembly GCA_019745505.1. Lineage (GTDB taxonomy): Bacteria > Cyanobacteriota > Vampirovibrionia > Obscuribacterales > Obscuribacteraceae > QKMZ01. The sequence continues at coordinate 4,914 of JAIETE010000078.1, forward strand.
ATTTTCCGTCCGGACAATACAACTACGACAGTCGAGAAAACTGCCTCCGGTGGTTTTACCGTACGCAATACGAAATTCGGTTATATGGGCGAAGCTCGTCCTGACAGTACAGGAATCAACTACGAAACCGGGCAATGGTAGTTTCTAGGCAGGTCTAAACGCAATGCCAGCTGGTCTTTGCTGACCCGCTCGAATTGATCCTGATATTTTTGTCGAATTTTTCGGGGACTACGTATATATCCCACTGGAACGGCCAGGCATAATCAGTGAGGGATAGAAATGGCTCCTCAATTTGAGCGAGTAGATCCTCGTGGGCAAAATTACGACTTGCAGCCCAATGCCTACGACAATGGATTGGTTACGCAAGTCTTCGACGGCAGGCAACCTCTGTGGGAACGCAGCGTGCGTACCGTCCGCTATGAGAACGAACCGCAGTATTTTCAGTTCGATGGATCTTCGCGAGATCAGCGTCTGGAGAGAGCAAACGATTATCGCAATCCTCAAACCTTTGATAATCCGTTTAGGCATCTGCAGAACGCACACGAAAAAGCATCCAGATATGGCGCACAAGCTGCCTTTGGTGACTATCAGTCGGCGATCGCGGCTGCCGACAGAATCGATCAGCGCCAGGTCGCTCGCGATATTCAAAGCAACGATCGCGCCATCGATGAGAATTCAGCCCGCTTGATGCGCGCCGGTCGTATGGGCGCTTCGCGCGAGCAGATGAAGGCGCTGCAAGACGAGCGAGTTGAACTCGAGCGAGAAAAGCAGTTTCTCGACAACATGCGCATGGCGCCGATTTATGCACGAGCCAATGCGGCATTCTGTTTTATTGCCAAAGGCAACGATCAGCTTTTTAGGACCGGGGAAAATCTGCTCAGGCAAGCGCTTCAAAAAAATCCCGAAATCGAATGGAATTACTATTTCAACGAGCATCGCGATCGCGCCTATCAAGAACACAATCGTCGTATGGCACAAGCGCAAGAGCAGCGTCGTTATCCGCCCTCACATCAACCCTTGAGACCGGCAGAGGCGAACCCGTACGAATTGCAGGGTCCAAACGACGGTCAGCCTGCGTTGCGACCGCCCGTGACGCCGCAAAGACCTCCGGAAAGACAGATTCCGCAAAATCCACAGAGACCTCCGGAGCAAAATCCGCAAACTCCACAAAGACCACCTGAGCAAACTCCACAAAGACCACCTGAGCAAACTCCACAAAGACCACCTGAGCAAACTCCTCCAGCTCAAAGACCTCCTGAAAGATCTCCCGCCAATAATCCAACTGAAGCTCAGCCGGCCGCCAAGCCGTTTGATATCACAGTGCTCGCTCCATCTGGCGACCTCTACTCGCCTGCCGGCCCTCCGGGATTAGGCGAATCTGCTCCGGGCGAAGCATTCAGCTCTGAAAAGGACGGCAAGGGCGGATGGGACATCGATTGGCGAGAATTGGTCAGCAAGAAGACCGATGCTCAAGGCAATATCGTCTACAACTACAAGGGCGAAATCGATGACAGTAACGGTTGGCTGCTGGGTCTCGATGGAGACACCAATTTCACCGCGCAAGAGACCGTCAGCCCTGCGGGTCAATTGCTTAGACGCGTAATGACATATGACGGCAGCCTTTCCTACAAAGTGAAGACTGAAAATGGTCCTAGAGAAATCAAAGACGTACACAAGATCACGACAACATTCAATGAAGCAACCAAAAAATTCGAGACCGAAATGGAATGCGCTGATGGTGCAATTTACAAAGCCGAAACAGATCTCTCAGGCAAAGTGACCAAATTCAGCGAAGCGCAAACAAAAGTAAATGCCGAGGCTCCCGGACTCAAACAGGCTAATGTGAGCAATTTCGCCAATAGCGGCGAGGTCTACCACGTAGCAAGACCAATCGGCATAGGTGGAGCTGTCCCCGGATGGGCCGGCGGCGACAATGATGTTCTCGATTTTCGCAAGACTCAAGTGACCCGCTCTTCTGACGGTAAGGTCACATACAAGTACGAAGGAGAAATCGAAGACAGCTCCGGTTGGGTTCTCGGTATGAATGGTGACACTAATTTCGAAGGACAAGAAATACTCGATGACAACAATAACTTCGTCAGTAGTTTCATCAAATACGGCTCCGCCAAAGACATGAATTTTATTGGCGTGGGCGGACAACCAATCTCAATCTCGAATGTTGTTGAGGTAAGAACCTCAAGAGAAGCCGACGGAAATTTCACAAGCACCGTCAAAGACTCGAAAGGCGCTACCTGGACCATTAAATTCAAAGCCGATGGTTCCGTGACCGAAGTCAAGTAAAGCTCCGGCTCAAGTACAAAGGACAAGGATTCGATTATGATTAATCTCTGGGTATCATGCCTTTTGTTGTGTATTGCGTTCTATATCGTCTTTAAGGTGACTATGGAAGTCTTGCTCAGCAAATAGACAATCAAGACAAGTAGAGCAAGCCATTGGCAACAAAAACTAAATCCGGAGAGCTGAATGCGAAAGCTCTGGCTAGACACAGGAAGAGATTTCTGCGTTTTTTCCCCAGAGCTTTCAAAGATCAGCGTTATATAGACTGGGAAGTCACATACAAAATGACAGCCCATAATTTGTGGGAGGAATTGCTCAGTCAAGACCAGTTCAAAGCGCTCATGCGAAGCCGCGATTACGAGGAAATAGCCGCTCGCGCACTGAGAGTAGAAGCAAAAACGAATTTCTTGTTCTCGTTTGAAAAAATGGCATTGCGCGATGGTGTGAAAACACGAGATGGCGCTCGCTCCTTTTCTGAGGGTTTATTTCAATTGCTCCACCAGAGAGAGCCTCTCAAAGAGCGTTTCGTGCAATGGATAGTTTCGGTTGCAGAACTGCCTCGCATCAAATCTCGAGTTCTATCATGGCCGGTCGTCACACTGTTTCCTTTTATCGCTCAACCCTGGAATCACATTATTATGAAACCGACGGCGATGCGAAACGCGGCTTACGAACTCGGCTATGACCTCGATTATTCGTCGAAGCCGAACTTTGGAACCTATGAACGCCTCTTGCATCTGTCGGATTTGATCAAACAGGATATCGCCGATCTCAAACCGAAAGATCACATGGATACTCAGGCTTTCCTTTGGGTTATCGGTTCTTCGGAATACGAGCATTTAAGTCCCGACGACTAGAATGCAGCCGGACAAAGGCTTACAGCAAACGCCAATTCTTGTCGTGCTCCAGAGTCTCATGCGACGTGCTCGGCATGTCTTCAACGCCGAAAAGCCGAAAACCGCCTCTGAAGGCAGTCTGGTTATGTCCCCTTCTAACTCCGGGCGGCAGCATGCCTAACAGTTTTGCATTGCCTCCACCAACGACAATATAGTCGGCATTAAACGATTTGATTGCACTGTTGATAAATGACCAGGCGATTTTCCGCCACTTTTTTCTGCCCAATTTCTTCAATGCTTTTCGTCCCAGCATTTCGCCGGATGTGGCTTTATCATTCCATCTTATATTTCCGAGCTCCAGCGAGATGACCGTGCTGTGGCAGATAAGGGTAGAGCCAAGACCGGTGCCGAATCCGAGAAAAAGCATTCGGCCGCCTTCATAACTTCCAAGGGCCTGCATGGCTGCATCGTTCATTATTTTCACAGGCATTGCGAAAGCGGCCTGAAAATCGAAAGCAACCCAACCGGGACCTAAATTTCCAGGTTCCGAAAGAGGCCCATTCGGTCCCGTCAGCCCGGGATAGCCAATTGAAATGCAGTTATAATCCCAATCTTCGGTGTGTTGTTTTACCTGTTCTATGAATTCCGTGGGAGCCATGTCCATAGAAGAAGCGAATTTCCTCGGTTCGATCTCACCGTTCAACAGCAGTTTTACATTCGTCCCACCGATATCGATCGCCAGCACTCGCCGAGATTCAAGAGCCTCGGCAGTGACCTTCTTGGTCATGTGACTGACGCTCTTTGACTCGGATTTGTGCCTTATACGCGCACTTGCCGATTTCTTCGCATTCTTGGGTTTTGACGGCGGTGGCGAATTGCTCTTAGGTGCAGACTTGGGATTTCTTTTTGCCATGATTTTCTTACCGAGTGATGTGACACTGGCAGGATGACTGACTAAAACCTATGTAGTTCCCGCGTTACTGCGCATTAAAAGTTGGCGCTTCGCAGCGGCCTGTCTGAAAAGAAGTCGCCCAGGCAATCTTTATGTCCGCAATTGCACGACAATTCGAAAGCGCCTCTAGTATCTGCAGACTTGCAGTTCGGGCAGCAGAATCCTTCTGCTGTCGCCAGGCAGTGACAGCCAATGTGATGACAGTCGTTCGGTGACCTGACCTCGAGCGAATCTTCTTCATAGGGAGGATTATTCATGATTAGCGCCTCCTATTTTTATGCTCCTTGTACTTTTCTTTGGCCGCGTGTAAACCCAGCTTGGTCCCGGCGCCGGTTGCAGCCCCTCCGGCAATACTGTTACCCATTACAACGGCGCCCACCCCACCGGTAGCAGCACCGACACCACCGATAAGAAGAATCTTCTTGAGCCTTTTGTGTCGCTGGAAAAAGCCCGGACGATCTTCCGAATTTTTCGCGATTGCTCCTTCAGGACCCAAGCATATGAGCAACGACGCGCAGCATATTGAAGTTAAGACTTTGTGCAACATGGTCGATTCCTCACAACCCACGCTGTTGCGCTTCTAATCGACCAGCTCTAAGTTGCCAGGTTCCCAAATGTGCCTATTTGATAAGCCTTAGTCCGGTAAAGCTTCAAAGCCCATGGCTTCAATCTCACCGGCTGTAGGGTATTCGGCTATTTCAAATCGTTTTGGATAACAGTTTATTTCTTTGAATTTGTCTTTGAGCATCGACACTGCTCTCGTCCACGAGCAGATGGACTCCGGTTCTTCCCCATCACCGAAAAATATGAAATCCACCTTGGGTATTAAGCAGGGCAATAAGTCTTTACCTACATGACTTGTTGAAAAAGGATTGATGCGATCGTCGCAATACTTGAATTTGCAGACAAATTTCTTACCGGTCAGGTGCTCGAATCTTGCGTCGAGATCGGCTTTTTGAGCGCCATAGAGACGGTTTAAGAATCCCAGCTCCAAAGCTCTGAAATCATTGCGCAAAGAATGCCCTTCGGGCAAGGTGAAGGGGTGATAGTATTCATCGACCAGTTTCAGCAGAATGGGCGGCAATGAGCCGGGTTGCCCTTGCAATTCCTTCACGGCGGACAGGGTATGTCTCAATCCGAAATTGCAATTGCTGCCTGTTATGAAAAGATGATCGCGGTGCGGGACCATAACCAGTGTGTCACCGATAACCGGCAAATCGGCCATGATATTTGTGAAAACAGCTCTGGCTGAGCTGTAAGAGTCGCTGGCAGAAAAGAAGTGGCAGCAATCATTCTTGTTGCTGTCGCTTCTATAAGTATCGAATGCAAATTCGGTTAATTGAGCCAACTGCCTATGGGCAACGGAGAAGGCATCGTCGAAACTAACAGCCCAGCACTCGAGAATATCGTTATCGACATAGAGTATATTGTCAGGCATGTCATATGCGAGCGTTGCGGAGAAATGTTCTCCGAAATCAATTCTTGTGTATTTGTCGTCTTCAAAGAACCAGCGTTCCTTGACCTGTATTCTCAGCTGAGGGCGAGCCTCTTCGAAGCTTCTCGGAAAATCGAGCTGGGCGGTTAACCCGACAATCTGATTGAGTATCTTCGACTGGGTGCTCTTATCTCCTGACGCCGAGACATAGCGATCAAAAAAGTTCGCCAAATAAATAGTATTGAGAGGACGGCCAAGCCCATCTTTTACAACAAGGGAATAGCGAGCATGATCGAGAGAAAGTGAGCTTTCCTCGACGCCGCTCTTGACCAGAGCATCGGCTGCAAGGACAGCAAAATCTTCCTGCGTAATATTGGTGGTCATTGCGGTTGCTTTCTAACTCTGCTTTGTTTGGATTTTATTTGCTTTGAGAATTTTGCTCAAATGGTCCTCAATTGGTCCAATTTTTGCAGGTTGCCCACGGAAGCCGATGTAGCCGTCCGGTCTGATGAGATAGAGGCACTCTGAATCGGCAAAATATGTTTGATGAACGGCCCAGTCCGGGTCCAGGAAAACTTTGCCAGGGAAGCGCAGGGATGGCATTTTATCGCTGGCAACGATCAAGTGGCAAGTAATCAGCCCACCGAATTGCTCGCCAATCGCCCAGGCGATTTTCTCCAAGTTTCGATAACCTGCTTCTGTGGGCTTTCCATCGAGCAAAAGCAGGTTGTGCGAAATGCCCCTTATAGCCTCATAAACACGCACCGGATTCATATCTTGATCGAGCATCACCGCATCCGGTGCGCGATCGCCCGGAAGCGGGCCGCGTGCGAATTCTATATATCCCGGTATGCTGGGCTTTTCCGAATCATCCGAAGGTTTGATCTGGATTTCGCTGATTCCTCTCTTTTCTGCCACGATGGGACTGTTTCTGTAATTCACCGCCAGCATGGA
>JAIETE010000194.1 GCA_019745505.1 Candidatus Obscuribacterales bacterium
TGGCTGAAGCAGTTGAGGCAAGATTCGGAAAAGTTGAAGTGTTGCCGGATGAAATCGAATGGCTCAGTGACAACGGTGCAATTTATCGCTCAAACAAGACGAGGGAATTTGCGAGGGAAATTGGTTTGGACCCATGTACTACACCTGCCTACAGCCCCGAAAGCAATGGATTGGCTGAGGCATTCGTCAAGACTTTTAAAAGGGATTATGTTCGTGTTCACGAAATTGCAACTGCTGAGGAGGTGCTGCTGCAGTTGCGTTCGATGATTACAACGAAAGTCACCCGCACAAGGGACTTAATATTGATGTCTCCGCGGGAATTTAAACTACAGCAAACCGGCTAGGAGTAGTTCAGTTTTCGGGGGCAACTCCACCAACGAAACTTGGTTCGGACGATTTTTGATAAGACAATCCTCGTCTTTCTCTCGGTACATTACCTTGAGCATCTCAACCGGATCACTGATGTTTTCATATGGATTCATTGGAATCTAAAGTGTATTTATCCGAGGACGACTCAGTGTATAAACTGCGGTAGCAGGAACATCAGTTTTTGGCGCCCCAACTCCTGGATAAAGAAGCATCTCCGCATGGTGTCGATCACACATGACGCTTAACGGAATGTGCTTACGTTCGCAGTCATTGATTTTGCACCTTTCTTGACCAGTTTCAAGTTTCTCAGAATCAATGAATCTGAGTTCCCATTCTTCAAGGCTGAAATGCTCTATGGTGTGTGCACGCCCATACACCCCTTTTGTTGCAGATGGATCTGAATCTCCGTACCGATCTTTGAACCAATAGAGTGGGTCAGTTTCGCTTGCATACTTCAAAACATCACTGATGAACTCAGTAAACGACATTGCGATCACATCGTAGGAAATGTCTTCGTGATCCAAATCCAAGATAGGAAAGTAAGACCGATCTTCATAGTCGAGATCAATTACGAAATAGTTTCCGTCCTCACCATTTTTGCAGAATGCAAACCATGAATTTGGAAGCATGTCTGGTTGTCCATAAATCGCACTTCCAGCGAGATAAATCTCGTTGATTGGTTGCATTATGAAGCTGTGATCAAAGATGTCAGCCTCATGAAACCGATTGTAAAAATAGACCAGGTCTGAAGGAAGAAAAAATCCAAAATCTCTGCGAAATTTGCTGAGAGCCGCCTCAACTTGACTGATGTTTGCTGGATTGCTGAAATGCTCCTGTTCAATCTTGTCGAACAATTGATTTAGAACCAGCTCATTCATGTTTTTCTTTCCGCCTTATGCCACTATTTTACCCTCCGGAGCGGACTGCCGCGCCTGCTTGATCTGGCGCAACTAAATGGTGCAGGTCAAAAAGAGCAAGGCATACGTGGCAAACTGGCTGGATAATCGGCCGTCAAGTGGCGAATCGAGGGCTTCATAGGTCAATAAACCTAGTAATTACACGGTTTTCAGCCGTTAACGAATTGGTTAGTATTACTGGGCAGAAATTTCGGAACACGCCCGAGCGAAGTGCTCAAATGAATCGAACCGCAAAACTTCTTGGAGTTTCGCTCATGTTTACCCTTGCATTGCAATGCTGGTCATCGGCGTGCGGCAAACAGCGCGCATTTCCGCCCGACATTATTGGAGACGACGTAAGGCCAGGTAGTTCTAAAGCCGATAGTTTGCTTGGGATTCCAGTCGAGCAACTTAAGTGGCTGCAGTCTCACCCCTACAAAAAGATCGAGCACCCAATAGATCCATCCGCGGCAACATTCTTTCCAAAGGAAGCGCGATTGACTAATTCCTTGAAGCAGTGGTACTACTTTTACCTTGACGCCATGGGAGAAAAGTCATTTCGATCACTTTCTAAGAACGATACTGTCTACAGGTTTCTGTGGCTGCGCTCATTTCATCATCCAATCTCCGTTTCAATAAAAATCTTGAACCACGGAAACGGTGGAGCACTTTTGCATGCGGTTGAACTCGATGGAGAAGACACTTACGGCAGTCCAAAAGGGAAGCAGCTGCGCAACTTTTCGTACCGTTATTATCCGAAGCTAGCAAAGGAATTGACAGCGAAGATTGAAACTTCAAAATTCTGGACAATACCTCCAAATGACGATCTCATTCAACCGACCGAAATCCCCGCCGAATTGCGGAACACACCATTGGGCAATTCAGGCAACATTGGCGCGAGATTTAGATTTGTTCCAAAACTCCTCCGTTTTGATGGAGCACAATGGGTAATGGAAGGTTGGAAGGAAGGTAAGTACCGATTGGTGAGGAGAGTTTCGCCAAGCGAAGGAGAATTTAGGGAGCTTTGTGTGGTATTCCTATTGCTCGCGCGGCTCTATCCATCCAAAGGACAAGAGATTTACTAAAAACGAAATCTCACCCGCGAAATATGTTTTTCCTGCTCATCGCAGCTTTCATTTGAAATTCTTTGTCAGACTGGTAACCGACCTCTAGTTTTAGAATTCCGGACTCGTCGACTAAACGAAGAATGGAAATATCTTCCTTCTCATTTCCAGTGGGTATGGGCGTGCAGACATGGCAGGAAGGATTCTCGCGCAATTCTGAACAAGCGCGCCACCTCGGGCCTTTCTTCAATTGTGGCTTTGACCAATGTAGGCGGCATTTTTCGAAAGGTTGTCCTCGGACTTCAAGACTGCCTGTACAACGAATATTGTGAATCAAATTCGCAACGGTTTAGAAGTTCCATTAATGCTAAAACGAATTCTCTAACTTTCATTTAGCCTCAGCAAGCACCAACTCTTCCACCAATTCGCTGCTTTCAAACATTGTCTTTAGCACGCTAAGGCGAGCACGCTCAACTAGCGAGAGATTCTCAAAATGAACGTATCCATTCCACTCGGTGTTCCATTTCCAGTACCAATCGACATATTTCGTCTCATTGCAGGAATTTTGTAGATTCCAAAGGATTTTTAGCTCTTCGCTTGCGCCTCTTTGAGTCAACCCACTTATTTCTCTTGTTTTTAGCTGTTCATCGATGAAACAAGTTGGACTTAGCTTCAGGCTGTAACAATGCAATAGGCAGAAAAGTAGGAAGAAGTCCGTATCAGTAAGGCTCTGGGACAAGAACTGTTCGGAAACAATCCGAGAGTGAATACTGTAGATGCTAAGTTCCTTGGTCATTGTTTTGTGCTCTCATTTTCGTTTTGCCTTTTGTGCGAAGTGTGGTTTTTCGCTCCCTTCTTTTCGTAGAAGGTAACAATAGCTACTGCGCACATAATCTTCATGGATGCGGCGGACAACAGTAGCCGCCCGATTCCGCGCTGCAATATATTCTCGGGGCTGCTGTTTGTGAGGACGATGTTACCGCTCATGGTGACGGTTCCTGAATAAATGCCTGGATACCTATTCGGTTACTATTCTTCTATTCTACACATGCCGAAAATGCACTCGCGAAATCGCCTTCTGGGTTGCCGAAGGCATCCGATTGGACTTGGGCTTCGCTATGGGCGTTCGGCGGTAGATAGTGTGCTGACCGTCAAGTAAATTTCTTAGCCAACAATACACCCTTGCAGTGCGTAGCCGCCCGCCGCCACCCCATGCCTCCATGCCTGAAGACCAGCCGGAAGGGTCCCCGCGTCAAGACTCGCGACGAAGGAGCGACACGAAGGGCTTGGTCTTGATGCGGGTTCCCGGCTGGTAGGCTGCTTTGCCAGGCATGGGAGCAAGGCGGGCGGGAACCGCCGCACCTACTGTTCAGCGAATGTCATGCCTTCGATTGGACCAGGAACGTAGTGCGGATCGAACGGTGTGCCCGATGTTACGACCGCGTGCATGATCCGAAGCAGCTTGCGCATGATGGCACAAATAATAACCTTTGGCGGCTTGCCGGACTTTTCTAAGCGGTCTGCGAATGCTCGAAGAACAGGATTATAATCTCTAGCTGCAAGAGCTGGCATGTATAGCGCACGCCTCATGCTACTGTTGCCGACTTTGGAAATGCGCTCCTTACCTCTGATTGAGGAACCGGATTGATACTGCCGAGGAGCCAGTCCGCAGAACGATTCTAATTGTCGCGTCTGTCTAAACTGGTCAGAATAACCTATCTCCGCCAAATACGTGAATGTAGACATGTCTCCGACTCCGATGATCGACGTGAGTAACTCATAGTGCTTCTGCAACCGTTGGTGCTTCTTCGCATGCTGCTTTAGCCACCGTTTTAAGGATGCGACTGTTGCCTTCAGCTCTTTGACATGCGCACTGATTGTTTCCTTCACTGTCTCGGAAGTCAGCCCTGAATCAAGCCTGCGCTCTTCCTGGTGAATGTTGTGTTTCAATGACTCGATGTAGCGCATAACTTCTTGCAACTCACGGACCCCTGGCGGCTGTGGTTGCCATGTCCTCGGTGCATGCGCCTTGCAAAATCTGGCGATGACGCCAGCATCTTTTTTGTCGGTCTTTGATCTCTGCAATTCACTCTGCGCAAAGCCCTTGACGCACTTTGGATTGACTACGCTTACCTTGTATCCGGCTGATACCAGATAAGTTGCCAGTGCTTCATAGAGCCGTCCTGTCGACTCCATGCACACATGTAGATCGACTACCTCCTTACTCAAGAACGCTCGTAGCTTGGCGAAGCCGCTGGCATTGTTGCTGAACTTGCGATACTTTTCCTTTCCATTGTGGATCAAGCACGCATCAAAGTTTTCTTTGGAAACATCAATTCCCAAAATGCTCTTATTCATCTTTTTCTGCTTCTTTCTAGAGTGTTGGACCTACACGGAAGCGGGTAGAATCAAGTCTTGGGCAAACCTTGTTATTCGAGCTTCGTCGAGATTGACTCTCATGATAGTGTTCTGCCTCGTAGACAAGACAGGAAAAAGGAGTTTGATCTACCACACGGGTTCTGAATCCTAAGGCTGTTCGCAAGCTTCTCCTTCTTCCTCTGCCCTCGCGTCCGAAAGCAGTCTTGCTTAACCTCTGTTAGAGGTCAAGACCAACATACAAGGCTCTCCGCCGGGCAGAATGTAAGGGGGCTACCTTTGTCCGTTTTTCGTCTTGTCCTTAGAGGTACAATTGGTTGTGTGGACGGTAAAGAGATGGTAGGTTCATAGGCTGTGTTAGCGTTAGGTCTGCGTTAGTGGCTGACTCGTATATTGATTACATTTATCGATACCCATTCGCATCAGCAATTGCAGAGGGGAATGGTGGAAGCAGCGAGCTAAACCTAGCGACTTCTGAGCGATCCAACGAATTTCCACATTTCTTCGAGGGTAAATTGCTGCAACCAAGGGCAATTGCTCAGATGCTTTTTGTTCTTTCCAAGATTGTCAGCACCAGATTCTATATTCCTCCCGCAATGCTTGAGAAGCTCATATTGGAGAGGGACCCTGTCATTACTAGCGGTGGACAAATGCTGCGTTTTGAAGGATTTAGTGCTTGTTGCAGCACTTATGCTCGTGTTGATGTTTCTCCAGAAGCGTACAAAGGTCAAGTAGTGGGAACTGGCACTACTAATGTTGACTTCAATAGTCCTATGCGTTCGGCTCTTGCTATGGTAAGGGATGAAGATAATCTTTCGATGTCGGTCGGTGCTGAAAAGGTGACTCTTAGACACGGGTTTGCAAAAATTGAGGAAAGAAAGGTTCAACTTCCCCTTCGTTGGATAAAGGGTTTTGTTGAGGTCCAGGCTTATCAATCAAGAATGGAAACTCGATTGAATATTGGCAAAGTTGAGACGGTGCGGTTTCTTCGTTCCCTACCTTCGAGCACAAGTAGCCGTTCTGTTTTTTTTGTGGTGCCATCTGGTAAAGGGCTTCGCCTGAGCCAGAGAGATGACGGTTCGGGCGTGAAGGTGGGCGGCTCAGAACGACTTTTACTCCTCCGTGCGTTAGCACCCCTTGCCGATGACTTGAGCGTTTATGCTATGCCCGACGGAGAGGCGTCAGAGTGGAGACTGAGGTGCGGTGGACTAACATTTTGTTTGACACTTTCGGCTGAACCTTCACGTGGTTTTTCCGGTGAAGGACAAGTTCTTTCCGACCTGGCAAATGTTGATGCGAAGAAACTAAGTTCGGTGCGGTCGGCTTTGAAATGGCAATCGTGTGTTGATGTGAGCGAAATTTCCAGATTGAGCGGGTTACAGGATAATGCAGTCAGGCAGAACCTGAGTTTATCAGGTTCACGTGGGTTGGTTGGTTATGACTTGGGGATGGGATCTTACTTTCATAGAGAACTACCATTTGAGATGGAACGCGTGGAAGAATTGCATCCGCGATTGAAGAGTGCGCGCAAGTTAGTTGAACACGATGGAGTAAGGATCAAATTTCGGGATGAGGAGAGAGTCGAAGCAGTGGTGAAGGGAACTGATGTTTATCACTCGGTGAAGATTTCCCCGACTGGAATGCAATGTACATGCCCGTGGCACTCTAAATATCAGGGTTTGCGCGGACCCTGCAAGCATATACTTTCTGCTCAAATGGTTGTAGATGATAATAGCGGACAGGATTAGGATTTTGCTTTTGATTCTAAGTCTTGAGGATATTGTGGGTGCCGACAAAACTTCAACAGTTTGAAGAAATTATTGCCTCTGGTGATGGAAATGCTTTGTGTAAGTTCATGACCGGAACTGACCAGATTGAACGAAGCGTATATGCCACTAAAGCTATTGCCTGGTACAAGAAATCTCAGAAAATGCATACAGTACAGCCAGCGCCAAATGCCTACGGCTTTGAATATGATTACCCAGAAAATGTTCGGAATGTGAGTACGACTGCCGTTTTGGTAACTGCATCGGATGAGCAGCTAGCAAAGATAACTTGGCATATTTGGGAAGGAAGCTTTGATCTTTCTTTGGTGAAGGAATTACATCCTGTCTCGCTTGAGCACTTTGGTGAAGTTCTAGTTAATTCTCCAGGCCGGAACTTTGATCTCGTGAGAACATTGATGAAATGTGGCTTGTGCCGCAAGCCAGAGAGCGAAAATTACATTGTTGGGTTATCGCTACAATCGCGACGCTCCTTCACTGGGAGAACTCAGCACACTACTTTGAAATCGTGGTTGGAAGACAATCCTGATTTGCTTGAAGAGGATGTTTGGCGTCTTTTTGAGGTTGAAGGTGACCAAGTAAATAGTCTGCGGCAAATCGATGAGTCCGTTTCACCGACTCACCGTTGGTGCGACACACTCATTCAATTGTCTGAAGAAAAGGTATTGCCTAGAGATAGGTTGTTGAGTGCAAGCCTGGAAGCGTTGAGCAGAGGGTTTAATCAGTTCAGGTCTGCCTGGTATTCTCAATTTCATGAAAAACTTCTGCCAACCATCGAAGAGCGAGTTAGGCTTGAACAAATGTACGCGTTGCTGTTAGGAAGCAATACGCCTACAACTGTAACGTTTGCATTGAAGGCATTAAAGGAAATTGAAGGCCAAGTTGGCTTGAGCGATGACGTTTTGCGCAAGGCATTGCCATTGGTTCTTTCGGCAAAAGCAAAAAGTACTATCGTTGCGGCTATAGCTTTACTTGAAAATGCAATTCGCAAGAACGGAAACTTTGCTGAAGATGCAGCAATGATTTGTATGGAAGGACTTCAACATGAGTCTGTTGATTTGCAGAAGCAAGTGATTTCTTTCTTGGTTCGGTATGGAAATCGCGATAGCGAGATGTTTCAGAAGAAACTCGCTCTTTATGCAGAAGGAGTATCACCAATACTCGCCGGGCAGTTAAGAGAACTGAGCACTTGTAGCGTGACTACACTGGCAGAAGAGCATGAAAGAGAAAGTTATGTTTTCGATTCTCGATCTTCTGATGGCTGGCCGCTTAGACATGCCATAGCAATTGCGCCGATAGTATCGGCAGAGGAGTTTGTTGCGAAGGCTCTCTATTGTCTGGAACATCCAGAAGATGCGTTAGAGATTGAAAGAGTCTTACAAGCAGTGTCCGCACTTAATCTTCGCGCAAATCCAGAATTCATGAAGCTTAGCGCTCCAATTGAGAACAGAGCAAAACGGCTTCGCCAGAATGTCGAATGGCGCTATTTGCCCAGGGCGCTGTTTGCCGATTTCTTATTTCAGTGGTTGCATCTTGAACCTCGAAAAGAGATTGTGCTGTTACGTCCAGCAAATTCGCATGCCGTCGTGAAATTGATGAGCAGGCGAATGCTCGAAATTCTTGAAAGAGTAAAGTTTGGAGTACATTTGCCGTTGCTGAGCAGTCCTTGTTTCAGCGGTGGTTGGATCGATGCAAAAACATTTGACGAAAGAAAACAGCTGTGGGCTGACGCTGGAGAAATGGCTGACGAGTATGATCAAATGTTGGCATTGTTTAGAATGCCAACCTCTGAACGAAGTAGAAATCATAAATTTGGGGTTGTTGGTGAGCAACTCAAGGCTGGACTTCAGAAGTGGGAAGCTATTAGTCGTGAACCGGATGTTTCAGATAGGCGTCAACCTATGACTGTTAGCCTTTACAGAGACCTTCACGAGCTAGAGATGGCTGTAGATATTGGCGATGGATGTTTATTCAGTCATATGCCAAATTACGCGATTGCGCGTTGGTCAACTAACATGTTTCCTTCAATGCGAGAGTCTCTGCTGAGTCTGGGGGTGAATTGGGGCGTCACTTTGCTGGATGAAGTTAGCTCAAGCGATCGCGGCATAAGAGCATTCTTTGAATTGATCACAGAGCTCGGTGCACCATTAGGTAGAAAAGCCTATGTAATGATGCTGGTTGGTTTTTTGATGAAAGATCCAGAGTTTGCCGCATTCAGCCGTGATGCCGTGATTCAAGCAATTGATGAGAGGCGACTTGATCCAGTTCAGATGGGTAAGAGAATTGCCCAGTTCTTGCATTCAGATCGGGCTAAACCTAAACGGTTAGTGGCATCAATGCGTGAAGTTAGCCGGGTCAGTAGTCTGCATTCCGATGCAATTCTTCAATTGATATGTAGTTCGTTCCATGGTGATTCATGGGATTTACATCGGGAAGCATCGGCAGTGTTTGAGTTTCTTCTGGAGCTTTTGACGGCGTCGGGTGGCAGACTGGAAGACGGTGATGCACGGGAGTACTTGCAGACCGTAAAGACAGGCGGCAAGACTGGAAAGGTGATAAAGCAGTTGCTGGGTGATTCCTGAGGGGGTTGATGCTCGAAAACTGGCTGCTAGCCTAGGTTTGCGGCATCAGGTGTACTTCGGAGCAGATACAATCAACTTCCCTTCGGGATTGTCTTCGACAAGCGTTGATTGTATCTGCTCCGAACTTGTAAAGTCAAGGAAATCAGCTCCCAGCGCGGCTCTTGTAACACGATTGGATCTTTTGTGGATCACCTAGTTCTTTGAGCTGATTGGATGTTTCCCCATAGGTTTGAATACTTATATGGTTGTATACCATGGGTTGACAGATATGATGTTTCCTAAACCACAAGGTTTGCCTTTGTGCTAATATGTCAATTATGGGTATACAAAGATACAAAAAACTAAACCAGCTCGTACAAATCCTACCAGAGGGTATGCCTGTCGACTCAAATTGGCTTCAAAAGAAAGGCTATTCACGCCAGCTTATCGCCAAATACTCACGACATGGCTGGCTTTCGTCGCCAATGCGAGGGGTATACCGGCGGGACAGCGCGTTGATGGACCCGAAGAGTTGGGAACCAGTCGTCATATCATTGCAAAAGCTACTCGAAATCTCGATCACGGTGGGAGGGCGTACTGCGCTGAACTTGCATGGACTCTCTCACTATCTTCCAATGAACGCACAATCAGAAGTTCACCTATATGGAACTGACCGTATTCCTGGCTGGGTGAACAAATTGCCATTGAAACAACAACTAGTGTTTCATTCGACGAAACTATTCAAGTCAAACGAAGGATGCTTGAACGATAGCAAAGCACAGCAACAAATGAATTTCATAGATCATAAATGGGGAGCTTCTGAATGGACGATGCTAATTTCCACGCCAGAGCGAGCAATCCTCGAACTTCTTGATGAATTACCTATACATGAGACCTTTCACCAGGCGGATGTTCTGATGGACGGTCTAGCTAACTTGCGACCGAAGTATCTCAATGCGGTCCTTGCAGATTGTCGCAGCGTTAAAACAAAACGCCTCTTTCTATGGTTTGCTCAGAGGCACAATCATGCTTGGTTTAAGCTGCTTGATGCCGAGAAGATCGATATTGGTAAAGGAAAGCGCATGATAGTCTCCGGTGGCAAGTTAGATCCGAAGTATCTCATTACAGTTCCAGACGAATTCGCGAATGATAGACAGCACACCATATAGAAAACAGGTTTCTCTGCTTATTCGCGTTTTGCCGATTGTCGCGCAAGAGACCTGTTTTGCGTTGAAAGGCGGCACGGCAATCAATTTGTTCATTCGCGATATGCCGAGACTTTCTGTTGATATCGATTTGGCTTTCCTGCCAGTCAAACCACGTGATGAATCATTGCAAGAGATTGACGCTGCTCTTGGGAGAATTGCTGAAAAAATCAAGAAGAGCATTACAGATGCGAAAGTGCAGTCATCATTATTGCAGGGCACGGATCGTGCCGTAAAACTCAACATCCATGCAGCTGATGCTCAAATTAAAATCGAAGTTACACCGGTGCTTCGTGGCACAGTTTTCCCTCCCACTACTCGTGCCATTTCGGAGAAAGTGCAAAGTGAATTTGGGTTTGCTGAGATCGCCGTAGTGTCATTTGAGGACCTTTATGGCGGCAAACTTGTAGCTGCGCTCGATAGGCAACACCCGCGTGACCTATATGACGTTCGACTGCTACTGGCAAATGAGGGATTAACGCGCGATTTATTTCGAGCATTTCTTGTCTATCTAATTAGCCATGATCGGCCAATGTCGGAAATTATCTCACCCCGATTTCGTGACATTAGTCATGAATTCGAACATGGTTTTACAGGGATGACGGTTGAACCAGTCACTCGCGAGGATCTCGAAGACACCAGAACGGAACTAGTTAAGCGCATACAAGATGCATTCCTCGACGAAGACAGAGAATTCCTCTTGTCCATCAAGAAGGGGAGTCCGAGGTGGGAACTGCTTAAGATTGATGGCATCGATGCATTGCCAGCGGTGCGCTGGAAACTGCAAAATCTTGGCAGACTTCAAAAAGAGAAGCGCGATCAGTTAATAGAAAAACTCGAGAAAGTGCTTAAAAAGAAGGAAGACACTTAAACTTGATTCAATAGCCTTTCTGATTTCTGAGGAGCGCAAAGGCGGATCTATCTAAGGCACTAACTACTCAATTCGCGCGGGCTGTTCAGCCTTTAACATTTGAACCCGAGTACTATGAAGACGAAGCGAGGCATTA
>JAIETE010000252.1 GCA_019745505.1 Candidatus Obscuribacterales bacterium
CCTTCTTGGCCAGTGCCGAAATGGAGCCGTTAAGCACCATGCTCTTTGGAGGAATCCTCAAACCAGCCAAAATATCTAGGAGAGCAAAGGTAATCTCCCTAACTGAACCGTCTTCAACCCTGATAATAGGCATGCTTGAGAGAATGCCTGACATGGTCGAATCCAAGTTTCCAGGCCCGATGAACGGTTTCTATATTTTCGCGACGATGTTCTTCACTGAGATTTCCATTTTCATCCGGACGATGCGGTCCGACCGGCATTACATTAGTCGCTCCATCGGAGAGCCACAAGCCGGTGCCGGCGAGTGAAACCCGCATCATCTCGCGAGCGAAGTCACAAGATGGATGGTCCATGGACTGATAAGCCGCAGTTATATTCGAGGAAGCGGTGTAATCGTAAACGCCGAAGTGGCAGCCGATACAGCGACCTTCTCCCGCTCTGACAAATTCCGGAAGGGCGCATTGCCCTTTCGAATTGATGATTGATTGAGGGGTTTCGACCATCAGCTCAATTTTGATCGTGTTGTGGGCAAGACCAAGCTTCTTCTCGATCAGCGCGAGCAAATCCATCATTGCCGTCACTTGCTCAGTGATAGTCACTTTCGGCAAGGTGATGACGAAATTGTCCGGCAGCTTATTGCCTGTTTCCGAAAGCAAGGTAGTGAGAAAAATATCGAGAGTGCGTGCGCTTCTGTCTCGCAATTCTTCAGTAAACGGCTTAATGCGTATACCGATAAAAGGAGAGAGTGTTCCATCCTTCATGCCCTTGGCCACCTCCAGAGCAGCCAGCTCAGTATGCATATCCTCTTCCGAATCGGGTCTATTTCCATAGCCGTCCTCGAAATCGATGCGGAAATCCTCCACGGCTTCGCGTTCCAACTTTTCTCTGACGCGTTGGTACACAGTGTGCGCAAGCCAGGCCGGATGGCGTTCTTTGCGAACACCTTCGGGATTCTCCGAAAGAACAGGTTCCAGTTTCAGGATTTTTTCCTCATGCTCGGGCAGTTGTTCCCACCCTTCCAATTGAAGAGCTTTGGCAAAAACCACGAAATTAGGAGCATATTCGTCAAGCGAGCGCAGGGCGAGGACACCGAGCTTCTTGGCAGAATCGGACTTGAACAGATGAGCGCCACCATATACGGTGTGAACAGCTTGCCTGGCTCCGGAATCGCCGGGATGCAGCGCATTGAATTCTCTATTGGCAATTGCCAGCTTGCTGAAGACTTCGCCGAGATTCCCTGAGTTTAGGGAAATTTTCATGTCCTTATCTCCTTATTTCCTTGCCTAACTGCCTCTGTATGTCGAATAGCTGAACGGGCTGATCAAAAGTGGCACGTGATAATGCTGCCCGGCATCATGTATCTCGAAGACAATCGGGACATGAGGGTAAAAACCCCTAACTCCAATCGACTCGAAATATTTTTGAGTGTCAAAAGTCAGTCTATAAATTCCTGTCTCCAATTTCATTCCGTCGGACCAAAGATCCGGGGCCCGCCCGTCAGAATTCGTCGACGCTCTGGAAAGCTCAACCCACTTTCCATCAGCATTTCGCTCCAGCACTAAAGGAACTCCCTGGGCTGGTTTTCCGCGCGATGCGTCGAGGACGTGGGAAGTAATTTTGCTCATGAAATCAATTTTTCCAATCTTATTCTGGTTATCTTCGCTTGCTCACCGGCAGCCACTTTCAACTCGTTATCTTTCTCATTCGGCATTCTGTTTTTCAAAATGTCGAGCATTTCTTGAGCGGACTTTCCTGTCGCGCAAACAATAAAGATGTAGCCATACTTTTCAAAGTAGTCGTCATTCAGCTTGGCGAGCTGGCGCAAAACATCTTCGGTCGCTTGAGCAACTCCTCTTTGCTCGTTCTCAGCCCAGCTTGCAGTGGATGCAAATTTGGCTCTCAGCGATTCTAAATCTCCACCGATTCTCGGGTGATGTGCAAAAGCTTCCAGCCAGTCTTCGGGAGAAAGTTTAAACCAAATGTCATCGGCTGAGGAGAATAATTCATCCACCGATTTGAACGGGCGGCGCTCCAGCATCTTTTCTACCCAGACATGCGACCCGCAGCACCTCTCCAATTCGGCGACCGCTTCCTTATCCGCTCTTTTATTCAAAGCATCCAATCTTATTTGCGAATTGGCGTCTACTGTCATTGCCGCTTACCTGGAATTGCCTGCAACCGCTTCTTGTCTATCGAGGCGTCCGCTCAGGATTTTTTTGCCATGACCTTCTTTGGTGAAATTGCCCTCGTCATAGACTTTGGTTCCGCGAACGTAAGTACGCTTTACGACGCCACTGAATTTGCGACCCTCATGCGGGGTTTCCTTATGCTTATGATGAACATTTTTCTTTTCAACCACGAATGTATCTTCCGGATCGAGCATAACGATATCGGCATCAAAGCCTGGTGCAATCTTGCCCTTGGTGCCATAGAGCCCGGCAAACTTAGCCGTTTTCTGCGACATCCAGGCAACGACTTCTTCGAGCTTATGCCCCCTTTGCTTTGCGAACGTCCAAACGGCAGGCAGACCGAATTGCAGCGAAGCGATACCGCCCCAAGCCTTATTGAAGTCTCCTTCTTTCATAAGTTTTAGTTCCGGCGTGCAGGGAGAGTGATCGGAAACGACAAAATCGATGGTGCCGTCCTTGAGAGCCTGCCAGAGTTTTTCCGAATTTTCTCTCTCTCGAATTGGCGGGGCGCATTTGAAACGCGTGTCGCCATCAGGAATTTCTTCAGACGCAAATGTCAGATAGTGCGGGCATGTTTCTGCAGTGAAAGGCAATTTCTTTTCTTTTGCTTCTTTGACGATTGACAGTGCATCTGATGAAGACAGATGAACAATATGAGTGCGGCATCCGAACTCTTCGCATAGTAGAGCAACGAGCTTCACAGCTTCGTTTTCCCAGCGGCGCGGTCGTGATTCGAGAAAAGCCGCATATGATCTCGGCTCTGCTTCCAACCTCTCGGACGGATGATCATGGATGGGATCATCTTGTGTCGAGCAGTCCATCTCAGCATGGACCAGTAGCGGAACTCCCAAACGGGCCAATACCGGCATCGCCTTGCGCAAATCGAATTCCGTTGCATTAGGAAAGTCGTCGATTCCCGAGTGGATCAAGAAGCACTTGAATCCGACAACGCCATGCGCCACCATTTTTTCCAATTCAACATGATTGCCCGGAACCACACCGCCCCAGAATGCACAGTCGACATTCAGCAATCCTTCTATTGCAGCCAGCTTTTCTTTGAGCGCATCGAGTGTCGTCGTGACAGGTATGCAATTGAGCGGCATATCGACAATGGTCGTGACACCGCCGGCGGCTGCCGCCTTCGTGGCTGTGACAAAACCTTCCCATTCAGTGCGCCCCGGTTCATTCACGTGCACATGACAGTCGACCAAACCCGGGATGACCGCGAGGTCGCCGGCGTCTTCCACCGGCACATCTTTGGGCACCTCGCCGACTGCTACGACAGCTTGAATGACCCCATCTTTGACGAGAATAGCGGCTTCCTTGAAACCGTCTTCGGTCAAAACCTTGCGTCCGACAAACGCCGAATCACATGATGGAGCGCTACTGCCCATGGGCAACACCTCTTTGCGAGCCGATATGCACAGAGGATATACTCTAGAGCCTTCCAGTTCTCTTTTCTTAACGAAAATAAAGGAGGCTAATCGCTCTTGCGGCGCCCGTTTTCTAATACAGGTAATGAGATAAACTGAGAAATCAGAGATAGGACGTTTTTGCGGTTCTTCTAGGAGGTCTTCGTGTCATCAGGTAGAGCAAGCCTTGCGGCAAGTGCGGCATTCGCCGCGGCTATCACCCTCATCGCCGGCACTTCTGCAAGAGCAGAAACAGCGGCAACAGAGGCAAACAAGCCCGGCAAGCCTTCCATGATTCAAGCCAGCGAAGCGGCAAAACCAGCTTCTTACAACCCAAAGGGCTTGCATCGCCTCGACTTCAGAGTAGTGGGCAAGAGCTGTGCAGTATGCCTGATGGGAATTCAACGCAAAGTGAAAGCCATGCCCGGTGTAGTCAAAGTAGCGGTGATGCTGAGAAAGCCGTATGGCGCGGTAATCATCTACGATTCGACAAAAGTAAGCAAAGACAAGCTTATGGAAACAGCCAAGTCGCAAGACAAGGACGTAAGAATAGAGCAGTCCGTGGACAATGCCATTCCGAAAATACCGAGCATCCTCATTCCTTTATATGCAATTCCAAAACAGACGGCACAGACTACTGCCGGCGGATAGCCGATAGCGTAGCGAGCTTGTGCCGCTATTTCTAGAGCTTGCCGACGACCGGTTCGGTCATATCGGTCACGAAGTTCATTTGCGCCGGTCCGCCGAATGGAATCGGAACGGGAAATTGACAGATTATCTCGGTAACCACAGTCACTGAAGAATTGGGATCGTAGGCAACCGGCTTGAAGAGGCGCTTAGACTTGATGTAGCCAGCGGCAGGGAAATTGTCTATGGCGGACTGAGCAGCAGCCTGAGCCTTTCCGGCGTCATCTGTTTCGGCTGCGGCTCTGGCGGCACTCTTGCACATCGAGTCATTTGCGGTCTGTGCGAGAACACAAGCAGCCACGTCGAACAAGAAAAGAACTATGGGGATGATGATGAAAAGTCCTGCCGCAGTCTCGACAATGCTTGTTCCTCTTTTCCTTCTGGCTGATGTTTTCATGAGTGCGTCCCCCTCCGTGGGTGCCAATCAGTGATCAAAGACTAGTTGATGCCTCGCTCTTCTTGGGTTCTTTCCGAGGAGTAGACAAAGGTGACTGGCGCGCCGATCCCCGGAATGCTTCCCATGAAAGGAATCTGCAAAAAAGGAGCAACTTGGACTTGAGTGGTGATCTGAATTGTGTCTGGTGAGAAATTGTCTGTCGGATTGACGTCCTTCGGATTAGGTACTGCAGATACTTCGCGCCCTTTGGTGAATTTGGCCAGGCTGCTGGCCTCCCAGGCGATCCGAGCCCTCGCCAGCGCGTCGCTGACTCGCGCAGGTGGTGCGCAAGCTGCCTCGCGAGTCTCCAGGTGGTTCAGGTACCATCCGGATGCGTAGGCGATACCCAGATAGAGTAGGTCGAGCATAGGCGGAACAATGCAGACAAGCAGAATGAATAGCGCCGGGGCAAATTCTGCAAACTCATGTCCGCTGGACTTCCGTCCTTTTGCACGGTATTTCATCGCGCTACTCCGTTCGGTCAAATGGGGCGTCGAGGGAAGATTTCATTATCAAAATTACGCCTCTTTTTGGTATGTACCCATACGCCAGGGTCAGAGGCGGAGTATTAGCAAAAAATAATTGTT
The DNA here is from genome assembly GCA_019745505.1 of Candidatus Obscuribacterales bacterium. Classification (GTDB taxonomy): domain Bacteria; phylum Cyanobacteriota; class Vampirovibrionia; order Obscuribacterales; family Obscuribacteraceae; genus QKMZ01. The sequence continues at coordinate 5,312 of JAIETE010000252.1, forward strand.
TTGATAAGCACTCTCTAATACAGCGGACTACTAAAACGATAATCTCCGCCCACACGGCAGCTGCCAGCGATATCTGGCGCGAAAACAGAATTATATTCATTGCATATAGCCCTTCAACAGGAGCAAACAGGCTGAGCAGCAAGCAGTTAAATCGTGTTTTCCCCACTGAAGCGGGCACCAGGCTTGACTTCCATTTATTAAAAGCGCATAATGAGACATCCTTAATCTTAGGGATGTTTCCAGTTTACTTTCCGCAATTGAACGCGGTTTGGAACAAGCGTTGCCCATGTTACGTGGTTTGATAACTTCTGATATCCATCGAATTTCACTGCCCGAGCCGTTTACGGCTTGAATCGTTAGCAACGAATTTAGGACGAATGGCGACGGAAAATCCTGCGCGCAATCTATAAAAATCAGATCGGGGACTAGCACAAATGACCAGAAATCGCAGTAGGGGAGCCACTCTCGCTTTGATTGCAGCATTATTGCTGTTTATCATCGTAATCGGTCTGGGCTTCTTCTTCCTTGTCAAAATGCTTGGTGGCGGCAGAGAGCTGCAACATGCGGTTGACGCCGGCAACCTCAACGTCGCCAAACAGAGTATGCGGCGTCCATTCCTGCGTATCTTCGGCAGCGGCAGCCCCGACCTCAACGATCCGATTCATTCGATCGCCAGAAACAATTTCATGCAGGCGAAAGACCCCATCCACGGTGAACTCGATCTGCTCACCTACAACCGCGCGGTCGGGCAAGCGGTGCTCGTCTCGGTCAACGCAATCTCAGACAATTATGGTTTCGGCGACCCGTCTCCTACCGGTATCGCCAATGCAAAAACCCTGATCAACTGCCTTTCCGACCCTAATGACGGTATCGCTGTAACACTGGCGGAAAAACTGAAAAACGACGCTCAACAAGACCTCAGTTTCAGCCAAATCGCTTCCATAAGTCCGATGAAGATGCTCAATCCCGGTGGCAGCAATGCTTCTCCGGAGAGCGGACAAAAAGACATTTCTTACATGGCTCGCAATTTCGGCACCAACTTGACTATCGGTCAAATGGTATTGCCGACCGAATACACTCAATTCATAGCTCCAGGCTTCTTGAGCGCCAATACGGTCAACAAGCAGTCACACACGTATGTTAAGGGCTATTCGCTGATCGATATTCCCGGCATCACCAATGCCAGCACACACCCGCTCATGGGTGTGCCTCTGCGCCCTCTGGAAAAGCCGCACTTGGTCAACGTACCCGACTTCAAAGACAATTCGATTTCGCCTCTCAGGGGCGGTAACCAGGTGGACACCCGCGTTCCTCCCAACGCATTCCACTCAGTCGGCAGTTCGGCCGAATTGAAAACCGCAGGTCGCACGGCGGCACGTTCATGTGCCATCGTCGGTAGTGTCGACCTGACCGGGCAATTCTCGGCCTCGATTCCGTGCGGCTACATCGTAGTAGCGAACGGAGACGGTCCGATACCTTCTGGTCCGGTCGGTTTCGTCGGTCCGGCAGCCGGTTTGACTGACCAGTCATATGGCGGCGGTCCCAACGATATCTTCAGCGATCTGCTGATGAACCAGCCGGTATTCATCACACCCAACGGCGGTGCGATGGACACGAACCTGAACGATATTCTCGATATCCAAAAGTTCAAACAAGATCATCCTGGCGATCCGCTGCCGGCTCAATTGGTCAACAAGCTGGACGGACCGGCGCCCAAACAGGCGGCTGCAGACAGCATCCCAGCGCAGCAAATGCCGATTTCGAGCTGCGACAATTACAATTCGACTCCCACTTCGCCGCAAGCAGATCCCAATTGCTTCAATAATTTGCAGCAGATGGCGACGACTTATGGCTTCTCACTGCCGAACGGCTCTAATGGCAACAGCCTGAACGGTCTAATGGCAATCGAGAAGTACAAGGCGCAAGTGATCAATCCGCGTCCAGGCGGTGGTCCTGCCATCGTTACCGGATTGGAAAATGTCTGCACCGGCATGAAAGTCTTCCCGCTGGGCGGCATCACAGCCAACGAACCGATTGCATTCGGACAACCGCCGTCCGTCGGCAAGCTGATCAGAAGCTTCCAGTCGTACGGTCCGTCGTCGCCGCTGGCAAATATCGTCGCCAATCAGTTCTATCTGAGAATGCGTCAAATCAAGCCGGAAATGACGGACAGCGAAATCTCCTCATTCCTTGATGGAGCATCCATGCCCATGGGTCAGGTGCGCTACATCTGGATGGACGACAGCCGTCAAATGCGATTTACAGCTAAGGGCTCTCTGCCTACCTGGATTAGCGGCGATGCGGTCATACCTGACGGTACAGGAACCACCGCCAGCACCGGCAACATCGCCGGCAACCGCAACTTCGTCAACATCGAAGGTGAACAAGGCTACCCGAGCCCGTGGGATTGCTTCGGGTCCGGACCGGATCAGACCAGATCGGATATGCTCTGGCAGCGTTCTTCCGGCTTCAATTGCCTGCAAGGTGTTCTGCGTTTCAGAAACTGCGTAAATGCTAATACTGATCCGTGGGATTGCCCCTGCTAAGCAGGAAAGACCCAAAACGAGGTAACCTATACTTTGTGCGCCGCCGCTGGGTTCTTGCCGCCAGCCGGCGCATAAAAGCAGAAGGCGTAATTTGGCGAGGCTTCAGCTACATGTTCATGTTCGAAAAATCAGAAAGGTTCGCGGGATTGATTATCAGCCTGTTCACCTGCGCCGCTTGCATTGCTGACGGGAGATTTATCCAACCGGCTCAAGCTCAGCAGCACCAGAAAGGAAAATTCGGCGGTTACCAGTTGCCCAATCTGACCAGACCGGCGACTCCATCGATTCAACACGCTCCGGACGAATTCAAACCGGACAAACTGACCAGCATTGTCGAGCTTCCAAACGTGCCGACTTATACAGGTCATGCGGTTTTCATCTCCGGACTCAAGTATCCAAGAGACCGCTCCGGCATGCGCATAGGAATGACTATCGGCGTAAGAGAAGACGAAAATGAAGTGCTCGAGTGGTATAAATCAGCATTGAAGACTTATCGTTGGAATGTGATATCAGCCAATCCAAATGACAAGTACGTTTCGGCAGCCAAGGACAACAACACATTCACAGTGCGCATCTCGCCCTCGAAACAGCCTGGCTTCCGGACACTGGTTGTGCTCTCCTACAAATTCGGGATTTGATTGAGTGACAAAAAAACGTTCGATTATTTGCTCGCTGGCAGTGCCCATAGTTTCTACTCTGATTAGCGTTCAATCACTGGTGGTCTTGAGCGCGAAAGCGGCAGAATCGGGCTCGAAAGTGCAGCTCGATAATATTGAAAAACGCATCGAGAAGGACGAGTTAGGCGAAGATGTCTACACTCAGCTCGATCAAATTATTACAAGAGAGCCGACCAATTACCGAGCGCATCTCTATCTGGGCAATTGCTACGACAAGCTCGGTCTGCCGGAACAGGCACTGGAAGAGTTCAAAATAGCAGCCAAGTACGGGCCCAAAGAGCCGAAAACGTTCGTCGAATTGGTAAAAGCGCAAATCAAGATGGGTCAGGTTCCGTCGGCCATGGGTCTTATCGGCGAGGCCAAGAAAAAATTCCCCAACGACCCAGAGGTGCTTTTCTGGAGCGGCAACTTTCTGCAATCGAAAGGACGCTGGGAAGAAGCCAAAACAGCCTATATCCTGGCAATGAGCCAGAAGAAGCAAATTCTCGGACTGCCTTCGGCAATGGCCGAAATCAAGCTTCAGGAAGGTGATTTTCCTCAAGCCAAAGTTCTTGCCCAAGCCGATCTAGCCAAAGATCCGAACTTTGCCATGGCTAATCGCATCTATGGTCTGGCGCTCGCCAGCACCGGCAAATTCGAGCAATCAATCGAACCTCTCAATAAGGCTTATCAGCAACAACCGTTCAAGCAAGGACTGGCCGAAAACCTGTCTGCTTGCGCTGTCTGGGCCGGCAAGTGGAAAGTGGCTCTGGAACCGGCGATCATTGCGCTTGGCGCGACTGCAACACTGGACTCGAACAATCCCAAAGAAAAAGCGAGACTGATAGAAATTTTCCGCCACACCAAAAAGGAAGACATCGAAAGAGCGGTCGCCACAGCGACGATCAAAATCGGCAAACATCCGCCCGGTGCGTATTTCTTTTCCCTCGGTGATGTTCTGGACGGCATCAACATGCGCGGTTTGGCTATCGAACAATACAAGCGAGGATTGCAGGAAGAACCCGCTTTCGGACGAGCCTGGTTTAGACTCGGCAAAGACCTGGAGATTTATGCAAAAGACTACGAGCAAGCTTTGCAGTGCTATCAAAAAGCGCATGCTTTCCAGATGAAAGATCAAGAGATAGCCATGGCCATGTACAGCCTTTCGGACAAACTGGCTAAGCGCAACAAGGACTGGTCGTGGCAACTCAAAGACGTACTCAAACCGCCCAAAAAGGTCGATCCGATTCCGGAACCAGCCGCCACCGTTTCGGCTGAGGCGACGAGGTGACACCGAATATGGTGCAGGCTACGGGCTCGAAACTGCTTTCGCTGATCATTGCATTTGCATGCGTTTTCGCCCCTGTGCAAAGCTCTCCGGCAGAACCGCTCAGACCCCAAAGCGAAATCCCGCTGGAAAAGCAGCGATTGATACCGGCCACCAAGAAGGTTGAGATAACAGGAGAGGTAGTTGATGCCTGGTGCTATGCCTCGCAGGTAATGGGTCCCGGGCGCGGTGAAAAGCACCAGGCTTGCGCCCTGGCATGCATTCATGGCGGCGTATCAGCTGGCATTCTCGACGAAAAAACCGGCGAGCTTTTCATCGCCGCAAAACACAAAGGTTACACAGGCTGCAAGGAATTGCTGTTGCCGTTTGTAGCCAAGCGTGTCGTCGTCAAAGGCTGGATTGCGCGCAAAGGCGGATGCAATCTGATCAAGATTCAAGAAGTGAAATTGGCTGCCGTGAATAAGCCCGGAGAAAAGAAAAAATGAATATGGGCAATGGTGACAACATAGGCAGCATGCGCACTTTGCCGTCCATGTTCTACAAAGATCCCAGCCTTCTGGAAGAGATGAAAGAGACAATTTTCGCTCGCAGTTGGCAGCTGGTAACCGATGTCGATAGACTGAAAGCACCGGGGCAGGTAGTGCCTCACTCGGTCATGGACGGTTTTCTCAACGAGCCTATCATCATGACTCGCGATGCGGACGATCAGCTGCATTGCCTCTCCAATGTCTGCACGCACAGGGGCAATTTGCTGGTGGAGGGCGAGTGCCATGCCCAGTCTCTGCGCTGCCGGTATCATGGCAGGCGTTTTGCATTGGACGGTCAAATGGTTACCGCTCCTGGATTTGAAGGAGTGGCCGACTTCCCGGCCGATTCGGATCACTTGCAGTCGGTCCCGTTCGCCAGTTGGAGGAAATTTCTCTTTGCCGCACCGACAACCGACTCTCCTCTCTTTGCACTGAGCGATTTAACCCAGCCGATGAGCGACAGGGTCGATTTCCTGCCGGTGGAAGAGTATGTCTTCAGCCCTTCGCGGTCGCGCGACTATATAGTGCGCGCCAACTGGGCACTCTACGTGGACAATTATCTGGAAGGTTTTCACATACCGTACGTTCATCCCGATCTCGCTGCAGCGCTCGATGTGAAGGACTATTCCAATGAAATATTCGACTACGCAAGTCTGCAAATTGGTGTTTCGTCAACCAGCGGAGAAGGCTTTGAAGATATTCCCAAAGACTCTCCCGATCACGGTCGCAACATTGCCGCTTACTATTACTTTCTGTTTCCCAACATGATGTTCAATTTTTATCCCTGGGGATTGTCCATCAATGTTGTGACACCATTGGCGGTGGACC
>JAIETE010000087.1 GCA_019745505.1 Candidatus Obscuribacterales bacterium
ATTCAACAGTCATTCCGGAGCAACTCCATGCCATTAGACACCACGCACATAGAGACTTTGATAGAAGCCTACACCGAAGCAGCCGTTCAGGCTCAACGTTTCGCCGATAAGTACAGCAAAATCTACATTGAAGAGTCCAGGTTTTATAATGAACGAGCTGAAGAATTTCTTGCTCACGCTACAGCGGCTAAGGCGCTCGAGCTAGACCAATCCCTCCAGGACTTTGCTCTCTACGCCGCAGAACTTAAGAAACATGATCAAGACGACTTAAGTGCAGCGAAGAAATTTTTTCAGGTACGAAAAGCTCTCTGGGAGTAGAACATTACCAAGAATTTGCTCGTTAGCGTTTCTTGCTCTTCGATTCTTGATCCGGAACATGCAAGCTTGAATAGGATTATGACTGAGAAAGATGATGGCAAAAATGAAATTCGCAAAGAGTCAATCACGACCCTGAGTGTTTGTGCCCTTGCCGTTCTGACGATAGTAACCACTGGAAATCTTGAATTTAGCCAAAAGCACTGAGGTGTGTTGCTGTCTCTCGGTGAGAAGCGGCGAAAACGGCGCACGTTGAAGGAGCTACCAGCTCCAAAAGAGTAGCCAAAACATTACCAAGAATGACTGAAATTGGTACCGCTATGACAGATGACGAAATTATCGAAAGCGTTCGGCATTCTTTGATCGTTCTTGGAGTCGGGGATATTAAGAGGGCCTATGAAGGACGTTCGTTAGTTGGAGCTTTTACACTGTGTTGCTGTTTGCTCGATTCAGCTTCTGGATATTGTTGCAATGGCAACAACTTTGAGTCATTTTGCGTCCAGTTTTTGCACAAGGTAAATCGAAAGTATAGACAAATTCAGCAGTTGCTATACACTGCGTTGCGAAACGGACTTGTGCATTCACATTCCCCTGGGATCCGACTGGAGAATGGAAAGATTTGGCGATTCGCTCTTAGTACTGAAAATCCGGAAAAGCATCTGACAAAATCAGAATTCGGTGACCAGGTAGAAGTATTTTTAAACCTCGATTGTTTCATTGCTGATGTTGAAGAAGCAATAAACAGATACTTCATTTCGGTGTCCGATTTGAAAGATCCTCATAGGAAACGGAAACACCTTTTGGAACACGCAAAGAACGTCGGATGGCTCAAGATTTCTAGAGAATTCGAACAACAAGATTGCGCAGGAATTCTCTTGCGTGGGCTTGTTACCGGTACAGGCTTTCCTCAAGATAAACAATTTGTCCCACAGCCAACAGACGCGACTGTATTTCAGAGGAAGAAAATGGAGCCGGAAAAGAAGCGCAAAAAAAAGTCTCAAATACCCGGCTTCTTACTCCCGAAAGATGAGTGAAAGCTGCTTCATTGCACAAACATTACCAAGAATGCGTCATTGGCTATATGATGTTTTCAGAGAAGTTTTGGAGAGACAATTTGGGTTATTTATCAGTTAGCAACGTTAATGGCGAGCAATTAGTCGTTCACGGAGCTTTTAAGGGAGAGCTGGAACGCATCATAAAAAAGTGCTGGAATGCATCATCTCAGGCTTCCAAGGAAGAAGTTCTAAAAACACTTGCCAAAGATTCCTATCTCGTTTTCGACGATAAGCTGGCTTCAATTGCCGCCAAGCGGAATGAATTACTCAAAAAGTCGAAAGTGCTCTTTGACAAATTGCTCGAAGATTTCAAAAATAATAGCGTTACTCTGCATGGTCACAATGGTGGTACAGACAAGATAGACGCCTCAAAATTAGTTCGGCAAGTATTATTGCGACGGATAGCTCCAAACAAATTACTGCTGCAGGTCGAGCGTCATCCATACAAAGGCGCATCATTTGTCGTTAACCAATTTTGGCTCTACAATGCCACCGACAAAAGTTGTGAGCTAATCGGGAACGAAACAATTACGAAGCCAGTTTTCGGAGGAACTTTGGTTCAGGTACAAGGAAACTGGCAGCCTGTAACAACAAAAAGGGATGCGTTTCATGCTCTCATTAAGACTTTGCTCGGAGAGTGCGGCTTGGAAACATTTCTACGAAAGACTGCATTTCAGCCGGATCTCCTATTGGACCCTTCGCAAGTCATAAGACAGGAATGTGAAGGAAGAATAGGTCAGCCAATCGAAGAACCTAGACCAACAACTGTCAGAAGTTCAAATAGCAGTAATGCCGGCAATGTGCTTGGTTTGAACATGACGAAAGGATTTGTTGTCCACGGCTTTCCTGCTGACTTTTTTCTCTACAAGCTGAAAGAAGTGCTGGAGACAACTTGCGGTAGCTCGACGGTTGCATTGAATAAAGATGGTGCTACCGTCCGTGTTTCTGGCGGAACTGTCAAAAAGGAAGCAACTTTTTCTCTCGACAAATTCGAACTTGAGATTAAGAGCGGCAACCTGTCTGAAAAAGCAGAACTTCGGGTCGTCCCAGGACGACCCTGTTTTGAAACTGAGTGGGAATTGTCTTTCAAAGTTAATGGAAGTGATTACATATTGAGCGATCTGGTCGCATACATAAACGAAAAGAGCTAGCAATCCAAACACTACCAAGAATGTCCTTTTATGGTAAAGTGTGAACAAAAAACCAAGTTGAAATCGTACTTTTTACGTCGCTTTTTCGATTGTTCACTTTTTGAGCTAGTTATCGTTTATGGTAAAGTCCACCCCAAAGAAAAAAAACGACATGGTCCTCCACCTCGGCGGCCAAACACCGAAAAACGTACTCGTGAATATTTGACGCCAGCCGAAGTCAAAAAAATGATTGACGCGGCAAAATCTGTTGGACGCCACGGCTGCCGCGATGCGCTGTTGATCCTAATTGCCTATCGACATGCACTGAGAGTTGGTGAGCTAGTCGACCTTAAATGGAAACAGTTCGACTTGGATAAGGGCAGATTTCACGTCAACCGACTGAAAAATGGCGATCCTTCTGTTCATTTCCTTGAGGGAGACGAAATTAGGGCTCTTAGAAAGCTCCGGAGAGAATATGAGGGGTTTGCCTTTGTTTTCATCTCAGAGAGGCAGGGACCGATGTCTCACAACGCAATTCATAAGATTGTTGTCCGTGCCGGCGACCTGGCTCGAATTAAGATTTCGGTTCATGCTCATATGCTCCGCCACGGAAAAGGCTTCCAATTAGCTTCAGAAGGGGTGGATACTCGAGCGATCCAAGCGTATTTCGGACACAAAAACATCCAACATACTGTGCGTTATACACAGCCAGATGCCAGCAGGTTCAAGGGATTTGGTAAGGATTTGAAATTTTGATAGTTCTGTATGGCTAGAGACATTAGCTAGATCTGGTGCAAATTGGCTACGTGCCTTATGATGTCTGAGTCTGCCACTTAAGTAAGGCAATGTTATGAACATTCGAAAGTTAAACTCTCTGGATTCATCAGCAAAACACATGTGTCTGTTTGTGCTAACTTCCGTCGGTTTGAGCGGTTCGATTTCTTGCGCAGGTGCTGAGAACCTAACATCGGTCGAAATTACTGAATTAAAGCAGTCATATCAACGCGAAAGAATGAAAATGTTTTCGTGTGCGGTGACTAATTCTAGTCAGATTGCAGCCGTAAAAAATTGCTTTGATCCGATGTGTTTGAGATCTGATGGAGAAATTGCAATTGCTGTAACAGAAGATAAGGGTCAACCGCACCTTGAGATACTGAAAGAAAACGGGTCGGAATCAGATCTTTTCTATTGCTCTCAGGCAATTTGGGAGACCGCCCCATTTTTTCCATTTGACCCCAAAAGTAAGTTTTTTCTCTGTGAATTTGAAAAACAACAGAGTGGTCATGCGGTTTCAGAGATTCGACCAATCGCACCCTCCGAGAAAGTGCGATTGCATTTCATTCCTTACTCCGCAATGCGATATAAAGTACCGAAGGAAGTAATCTTCTCAGATGAAAATGTAGTGCAGTTAAGCAAAGATCGAATAAGAGATCCTCAGCTGGAGGCTTTTCGCAAAGATTGGGTTAGTTTCTTTTTGGCTCACGATACTCTTGAGATTAGTGAATTACGTGCACATGCGCAGGTTCTTAGGACTAAGTACAGCAAACTATTTAAGCAAATGTGAAAAGAAGAGGCGGGTTAAACCGCCTCTTCTAGTCTATTCAAGACTTTTACGGATAGAGCAAATCGATCCAGCCTGCCGGCAAACTTCTGCCTGCGCAGACGCTTGTTGCAAGCTTCGAACCAGATGAGGGATTCGAGTAATTCTGCTGTAGCCAGCCATTAGGACCAGCGGTGCATTCAAAGTATCCGTCGAGTACCAGCTCGTCGTAAACGGAGTGATTGGAACCGCTGACGCCCAATGCAAGATCAGCTCTAGCTCTGATTGCAAGAGACTGAGCATACCACTCGTACCAACCCGGATTTACCGTAACCGATGGCGAGCCAATTGCTCCGCCAGCGTGTGAATTGGCGAATTATTTTTCCGCTTTTTTGGCGAATTGTTTTTCAGTATTTGGCGAATTATTTTTCAAACCGGCTTCTGGTGCGGACTGCGCCAGGATTCTAATAACTGAAGTCCGCCCAATGCCCAGCCTGCGTGCAATATCCGCTTTTGAGCATCCCTTTTCGAACAATCGGCGAACTTTGGCAGCTTGAAGCGAGGCGCTTTTTGGACGGCCATGCCTTTGACCTCTCTTCCTGGCCAACGCAATTCCAGCTTTGACGCGCTCACTTAGCATTTCCAGTTCGAATTCAGCGAAGACTGAAAGCATGCCTGCCATGGCTCTTCCGATCGAAGTACTAAGGTCAACAGCTTCTGTCAAAGAGACAAAGGCTACTTCGAGTTCGGTCAGCTCTTTGAGTGTTGAAATCAAATCATGCAAGGAACGTCCCCATCGATCTAATTTCCAAACCAGCACGCAGTCAATCTCGCGCCGGCGAGCGGCACGCATTATTTGTTCTCGCTTTTTGCGCTGACTCTTACCCGAACCAATATCTTCAACTTCGAGGACCACCTTCCATTTCCTGGTCCTGGCGTACTTCTTCAAAGACTCGATCTGCATCGGAAGCGTCTGTTGATCCAGAGTGGACACACGGGCGTATATACCAACGCGCAATTTTTTATTTCTCCCGAGTGTCCAAAAACCCTATTAGAAAAACAATAACCGAATCCGCACAGATTTGGCCTTCCCAAAGTCAAAATCATGGTGTCCAATAACTAATGTTTTTCGGCAGACGGACAACGAATTGGATCGGAAAGAAGTCGCTCTTAAAAGATATAAGATCATCGAGCCATTTCTCAGGAAGGAAGCGACTCTTGATGAAATTGCGCAGAAGTATGATCTTACAACTCGCACTCTGTACAACTGGGTTGCAGCCTTTGAGAGTGGACGATTAACAGCTCTACAGCCCAAGAGCAGAAGCGATAAGGGCGGACGTCGATCCATTCAAGATGAATTAGTAAAAGTAATCCAAGGGTTGCATCTTCGCACACCTCCTGTTCCGACAAGCACTATTCATCGACAGCTATCAGCGATCTGCAACAAAAATGGATGGCGAGTTCCAAGTTATGATGTAGTCCACGATGTAGTTGCCAGCATACCGGAAAATCTAAAAACCCTGGCACATGAAGGATCCAAAGCCTACAAACACCAGTTTGGTCTCACACATCGTTTCGAGGCAGAGCGGCCAAACGAAATCTGGCAAGCAGATCATACGCCTTTAGACATACTGGTTCTTGGTCCAGACAACAAGCCCATGAAGCCGTGGCTGACAGCGGTAATCGATGACTACAGCCGTGCCGTACCCGGATATTATCTGGGGTTTGAGCCGCCGTCATCCATTCGAATAGCGTTGGCATTGCGGCAGGCAATTTGGCGAAAAGAAGACAACTCTTGGAGCATTTGCGGCATTCCTGAAAAGTTGTATTCGGACTGCGGCAGTGACTTCACGTCGAATCACATCGATCAGGTTTCAATCGATCTCAGCTTTGAAACCATTCAAACACAGCCAGGAGAGCCGGATGGCAAAGGCAAGTGCGAGCGGTTCTTTCGAACAGTAAAGGAAATGTTTGTTTCCACACTACCTGGATATGCACCCGAAGGGCACGGCGACGTCCAAGCTGTACTCACCCTGCAACAGCTGGAAACCAGGTTCAGAACTTGGCTCGTTAGCAATTACTTGGTTGATGTTCATTCGGAAACAAACATGCCACCAAAAGAGCGTTGGGAAAATTTCCCATTTGTGCCACGATTGCCGGAATCTATTGATCGGCTTGATTTGCTGCTCATGACAGTGGCGACGACAAGACGGGTTAGACGCGACGGAATTCGATTCTGCGGATATCGATACTTCGATGTCGTACTGAGCGGCTACGTTGGAGACGACGTAACGATCAGGTACGATCCGCGAGACCTGGCTCAGATTCATGTGTTTGCAGATGACACTTTGATCTGCCGCGCATCTTGCTTTGAACTTTCTGGAAAGCGCATCGGCTTGAAAGAAACAAAGCAAGCGAGAAATCATGAAGCTAAAGTCCAGCGAAAACTACTAGAAGAGCTGCTTGCCGTTGCTGATAACTACGCTCCAAAAGAACGAGCAGAAGAAGAAAAAAACACAGAACCTGTGACTAGCCCACCTGTTGAGTATCCGAAATTGAAGATAAAGAGGTTTGCTTGTGATATCGACTGAAGCACCAAGCTTTTTTCAAATGACTAGCCAGTACCGCAGGTTTGCCGAGATTTGCAATAAGAGCCAATCGAGCAAGTTCATTTCGCTTATTTATGGCAAAACAGGGTTGGGAAAGACGGAATCTGCTTACCACTATTCTAATTGGCGCGAGATCGAACCTTTGCTAAATCGACCTGCTGGCGCGAGAAAGGTGCCAGTATCGGTTGTCCACGGTTCAACGATTGTTTATACGCCCGATGTCGGAGCTACTCCGAAGAGAGTCTCTTCAGGAATCGCCGCACTGCGCAATAGCTTCGATGACCTCGTTGACCAAGCGGCCGTTTGTCACAGATTTGAAACCGGTCCATTTCGTCCGCATAAATACTTGAAGCTATTGATCATCGATGAGGCTGACAGACTAAAACTCGGAGCGCTTGAAGTTATTAGAGACTTGTATGATCGCACTCCACTAAGCGTGCTTCTCATTGGGTCTCCCGGAATCGATCGCAGACTAAGGCGAACAGGTTATGGTCAATTGCATTCTCGATTTACTTTTGCCTACGAGATTCAGCCCTTGTCGAATGTCGAAATGAAAGAATTCATCGCTCGCCAATGGGATGAGCTGGCACTACCAATGTCAGCGGATGATGGAGTTTCCATTGCAATTTCTCGCATCGCCTCAGGAAACTTGCGAATTTTGCACAGGGTCTTTGCTGAGATCAAACGGCTCCAGAAGCTGAATTGTCTGGCAATGATCACGCCAGAAGTGGTGGAGGTGGCTCGAAAAGGCCTGCTGTTAGGCACTTAGCAGCCTTTGAAAAACAATTCGCCAAACTTTGAAAATTAATTCGCCAAGTCACAGCCAGCGAGATACGAGATCTCCGCGGGATTGTCCAGGTTGAGAATGTCACTGATCAGCACTCCGCCCGACCATGGTTGGCCTGTACGGAGAGCGCTACCGTTACAGAAAAGCACGCCGCTTTTGTCGGTCAAGCCGGTCAGCACTGCGGGATAGGTGGTTCCGCCAAAGACAACGGAAGAACAAGGCTTTCTTTTCGTGTTGGTCGGGAAATCGATGTAATCGAGTTTAGCCCAGTCCAACTGCATTGCTTTGTTAAAGTCGGTCAGTCCAGAAGGCTGCGCATCAGTGAGATCGATTGTATGACCGAGTTCATGTGCAGTCACATAGGCCTGCTTGGCAGGAGTGTTAGCCAAGCTGCAGCCCTCGTTCATGATCGATTGCCAAATTCGCTCAGCACCGCTCCCGACGGGAGCAGTTGCTCCGCACTTGTTGATGATAGAGCCAAAGAGTTCCCCCGCAGCTGAAAAGGCGTTGGCGTAATCAGTGTTATTCGCAAAGAAGTACACGTCAGCGCGCTCCAGATCTAGCTTGTTTCTGATCGGCGTATAGAAAGCAGGCGCGCTGTTGGTACCAAGGCTCAGCAACTTAGTTTGCGTCTGACTGGCAACGACGGTCCCGCTACAGTTGAAGGTATTGCCATACGGGAATTGCCCAGTACTACCCATGAAAATCTTCTGGCACTTCGTTGTCATAGTCGGAAGAGTACAACCAGCAGGCATGCCATCTGGAGCAGCAGCGGAAGGTAGATTTCCCTTATTGGTTATTGAACCAGCAAGCCAACGCGAGCAGGCGAAATAACCGTTTGAAAAATATTTGTCTGCAGTTTTCGGATTACTGACTACATCAGACCCCAAGCCATATCTAAAGCTAATCTGCTCAGCAAAGATTGTCTTGGGAAACTGGTAAACAGCAGACCATGCTTGTTGCAATACTTGGCGGTTTGTTTTACCAGTGTAGGTGGCGGACAAAGCAGTTCCAGTTCCACTAGCACCGTTACAGATGTAATTGCCATTTTGGTCCTGAAGACCTCTAAACAGTGATGTCGTGCCACAGGCGGTTACACCGTTTAGAGTCTGCCAGTCGGTGTTCAGGTTGGTTTGATAAATGCTCGCCCATGATGCTGAATTCATGATCTGTTGGTTCGTCAGACCAACGTAGGCTCCTTGACGGTTTGCACCGGTACCACTTGCACCGTCGCAAATATAGTTACCGGAAAAATCCTTAAGACCCGTGAAGAGACCGTTGACTCCTCCAACCTTGCAAGGCGCCTGAGCATTCAGTGCAGTCCAGTCACTGTTGAAATTTCCAGCTATCCACCCGGTTTGCATGTCAGATACCCTGAACAGAGTTGGCGGCATAATGCCACCATTCTTGATGTATCCTTGCAAATAATCGACAGCTAAGCCAATTTGCTGACCAGTCCGGTGTTTGACATTAGTGTTCACCACTCCTGCCGGATTTTGCATGAAGATAGCGATATATTCGGGAATGTTCGTTCCCGCCTTGAAAATCAAGACTCCAAAGTCATTCGGGCCAGGAGCTTGATATGTTCGACTTTGCTCAGTTGCCCATTGTGAGTATTCAGCCGGAGTACCGAAGATGTAGAGAGAAACGCCATTCAATCCGTTGAAGTTTCGATTTGGAGACCGGCGCATTTCATTGATTGCCTGTCCCTGAAGAGCGCTAATGGATGCGTTTAGGTCTTGCCCATTCGCAAGGCTGGCTGTTCCGCAGTATTGCGTCCAGTCGTCGTCAGGATAAGCTGGGATTGTGTGAGTTACAACTTTTGTACAACTTATTGCAGCCTGAGCCTGTTGTGGAAATGCGCCGAGGAAGCCGACGCCGAGAATCATCGCCGCAAGGGCGAAAAAACCTCGTTTTATGTTCATTCGTTCTTTCCTTTTGGGAAGTTGGTTGGTTTTCCAGCTCTCCAACGTCTTAAGTCCGAGTCGGACAAAAACCAGAACAATTAAGCTGCTCGTTTGCTTGCTGGTTTTATCCTTGAATTTGCGCTGTGCGCTTGGAGATGACTCGGGCTGAGAAGTGAAAAGTGGGATTTTGAGCCTAAGCATTCGCAACGGTTCAAATTGAGTGGTTGGGTGACTTTTCGTCACATTTTTCATAAAGCGTAACTTCATTACGACAGCTGCAATATCACGCCGATCCCTGGAATGGACATGGATGGCAAATTACAAAAGAAAAAATAAACCCTCGCGCCATCGTTAATCTGATCAATGGCTTAAGTAGCGGGACTTCCGCGATCACACATTTTCGTGATTTCAAGTAGGACAGAGGAATTTCATGAAGCTGTTACTTAATTACGACACAGAAACAAGTCCCGAAACAGGCTTGTATCAAGGTTAATCAGCTTAGAAATAAATTCTGAATTTCTAGCAGAGCGGACGCCCATCCCTGATGACATCCTAGCGGGAAGCCAAAGACACCTCGCGCGAGGTTTGATGATTAGCCTATACATTCTTCGTTGAAAGCAAAGAGTGCCGTGTATGCGGGCAGCACGCTGCCCGCAACTTTTCATATGCAATCTGACAGTTCTCGACGAAGAGAAGCTTTGGCAAAGTGCAACCTGGTTCTCACGGTATTGAGGTTTGCATCCGTCATCTTCGAGATCTGCAAGTAAGAGCAGCCGGTGACATAAAGGAGAAAAACCTGGCGTTGAACTGTGGAAAGCTGCTCAATAGCTTTGCCTATCGTTCGAGCCAAATACGGATCAGATGGCTCATAAACGATTGAAGGTACGAAAGAATTGCATTCGGGATCATATGAGATGCTAATGGAATCTACAGGCGTAAAGTAATCTCTGATTTCGCGCTCTTTGTAGACTTTTCTGAGAATGTCATTTCTCGCATTCAATGTGCAAGAAAAGATCCACTTTTCACTGGGTTCTTCAGGGACAGCTCTGGCTTTGAGAATCTTCTCCATGGTGAGCTGCACGAGGTCGTCCATTTCTACAAATCGGCCTGCAATGCGCTTCGAGTGTACTTTTACAGCTGCAAATATCGTTTCAATCCTTTCCTCATAAGTTCTTTCCATGGAAGTGCCCTCCAGAAAGACGACACGATGCCGTCAACAGAAGGGCAAGTGCGTCATGGCTCTGGCGGTCAAGCTCAACGATAAGACAACAAAGAAAGGAGCGAGGCGCAGCTTGACGGACAGTGGCGCCGTGACGCGAGACTAGGAGAAAAGACGGTGAGCTGCACCTCACAACCAAGAAAACAGAAGACCGAAGCAGGAAGGCAGTAGATTGAAAGCAGTAATTAGCTCAGTAGATCGAGCGTTTCAATTGGCTGCAGTTACTTTTTGTCCGCACTGATTGCAGAATTTAGCAGACTGAACCAAACTTGCTGAACAATTGATGCAAGTTTCAGCAGGCTTCTGCAGACCCAAAAGTCCAGCGAAATTGAGCTGTTCGAACGCGAACAGTACAGGTCCTCGAACATGGATTGCACAATTAACGTCTTCTTTCATTCGTAAATGTTCCAAAACTCTAAAACCAAATCTCCAAAGAATGTAATCACGCAGCGGTTCCGAAACCATGTTGTAATTGGCATACTCTTGTTGAAATGAATTCAACATCCGTTCAAAATCACGACGCACAGCCACTTTCT
>JAIETE010000307.1 GCA_019745505.1 Candidatus Obscuribacterales bacterium
GGCACGCAAAATTCAACGCCTGCGCAACCTGCTCTCACCACTATATTCAGTGACATGAATAAATTCCTGGATGAGGCCAAAACGAAAGGCAAAGTTTCAGATGCCGATTACAATCATTTGAAATTGCGAGCTTCGGATTTGCAGAAGAAAGAGCGCTCTCTGGCGCTGGCAAACGGTGGCACTTTGCCGCCCGATGCAGAAGAACAACTGCGCAAGGATGTGGATAAGCTTGGCGAAGAAGTTGCTTATCGCGTAAAGTCGTAAGGATTACTTTCTGTCAGTCCAATCGGGATAGTAGTCAGTCAATCGGCGAATTGCTTCAGCGTTGCGAGCTGATTCGGATGCCTTGTTGACACCTGTTTCCAGCGCCAGGTGATACCACTGCGCAGCTTGCGCCTGGTCGCCTAAATATGCTTCGCGTGAGCCCAGGAAATAGGAAAGGTCGCACAACTCGCGCACGTTGATTCGTTTATCCAACATGGTTTTGTAATCGAGCGCACCAATAAGGCATTTACCGATTAGAAAAAGTGCATCGTCGTCATTTTTTGCATAATGTTGAATGAGCAAACGATTTGCATCGCGATCGATACCTTTTTGCATCGGCATGGCAGCCGCTCGAGTCAGCCAAACATATTCGGAGCCGATGCCTTGCGGATTTTCCGGTATCAATTTCCAGACTAAATCATAAGCGCCATTTTGAAAGGCAAACATTGCCATCGGAGTGAAAAACTGCGGAGGAACTCTTTCTTGAATCCACTTCAGTGCTATTTGCTGATTCTCAGATGCTTGAAGAAACGTGTAAGCCAATGTAGACAAGTTTAGATAATTTAGTTCGTGGCCGCTGAACGAACTTGTCAGCACTGAATTGAGAATATTGAAACCGGTGTCTGCTCTGCCGTTTAGAGAGAAGGAATGTGCCAGTTCACCGATATTGGTAGTTTCCGAAAATCCTTCTTTGGCAAGTGCGCGAACTGCATTTTTACTCTCTTCAGGAAAACCGGCCAGGGTGCGCTTGAATGACGGATAGATTTCCTGCCTCCAGATTTCTTCTTTCAGGAACCACGGATAGCCTTTAAGCACAAGAGCAGCTTCAGTAAATTCATGCTTTTTCCAGAACACTTGAGTCTTAAGAGCAAGTGCGGCTGGAGAAAGGCGGTTGGCAGCGTAATAAGAATCCGCGAATGCTTCTGCCTTCGCCTCGCGCCCTTTTTGGGCCAGCGCGTTCACGTATGTTTCGGCAATCTCAATATCGACCCTGTTGTCGACTTGCCCATCCAGCAACTTCATTGTTTCGTCAGGGTTTCCGTTGCTGAAATAAAGTGCGGCAAGCAATTGTTTTGCCAGCTTTATCTGTTTTGCATAGGCTGAAGATTTATCAATCCATCGCCTGGTATTTTCTATGGCGATTGCTGTGGAACCGGCAAGAATAGAAGATTGAACATATTGACGTAAAACTTCTATGTTGCCCGGCGTATGCTCGACCAGCTCCTCGATTCGGTCTACATACATATCTTTGGAGCCGGAATCGTTGCGGCCGGTAAATGCTGAAAGCGCCGCCATCGCTTTTGCGCGCCGAGAAGGCACGCCGATTTTATTGTCGGCAATGCGCCTCAAGTGCATCTGGTCGGTATTCTGTTCGGCTGCTGCGACCGAAAAACTGCCGTCCGCGTCAGCGGCAAGGGCCAGCGAATTTAGCTGATTAGCCAGCAGCGGATGCAATAATTCATTGTGCGTGATTTTCGCTATGCGAAAACGGTTTTCCGGGCGACTGTCGATATTTTCAAAGATAGTCTTGCCGGCTGATATGAGTTTTGGGTCTCCATTGGCGAACCAGCGCGCGGCCTCGTCAAAAGCGAGAAATCGCGGATAGTCGCCAAGATCTTTGGGACCGATGGCGTTTCCGAGCAATTTTGCAACCTGATAGTGACCGGTGCGCGAATCAAGAATGTTGTGGGACAGTACGCAAATGGAAGCGCCGATATCTGAAGCCCCGGGCTTTCCAAATCGTTCTTCCAGACGTTTCTCCGCTTCCTTTTCAGTGTAAGAACCATTCTGCGGCTGCAGATAATCGAGAACATAGGAATATGCAAAAGTGCGGTAGAAGTCGCTGACTACACTTTCAGGAATGAGATTTTCTCCTTTCTTGTCTTTTGAATCTTGCAAGTACTTTTCCAAGAGCGCGAAAAAACTTTCGTGAGTGTCGATGCTCTTTCCTGTAACCGCTTTCAACTCGGAAAAGAAAATGTCTTCAAAAAGCCAGGTCTCGGGAGTGAGGTTATCGCTTTGGGCAAGCGGTTGCACACATCCGAATACCGAAAGACTCATCGGAGCGTTTTTGTCGAATCTGTTCTTGCAATATTCTCTAAGGCGCAGCAGATTCTCTTGGACAGCGAGCTTTTTGACGTAGAGAAATTTCGACTCGTTGGAATTCAGCCCCTGCTCAACGGCGGCTCCGACCGTTTGCGCCTGCCACCAGATATACATGCGCAGCGGGTCTTCTTCCGGAAGTTCGGCGGCCAGATTTTTTGCTTCTACGCGATATCCCATTGCTTCTGCAAGACGAACTTGATTTCGCTTGGCGTTTGGGGTCTCGTACCGGCGCGACAAACTTGCAAACGCAAGAGCTTGTGCAAATAAATCGTCTCCGGTCCCGGCTCGATCGTAAGTCTGAAATGCAAGCCCGGTAAGTGCAGTCGCTGCCTGGTCGATGAGTTGGCATGATCCGCCGTTTCTTTTCCACTCAGCGTTGATTGCCGTTAAGGCCTTAAAAAGAGATCGAGGACTGTATTGAAGAAGCAATTGATCGATCGGATCCTGCTGGGTGGGATTATCGTCGAATGTTTCTGCTGCTGCTCCCCTGTTATTTCTTTCCGGCTGTACCTTGGAAGTTGCAGCGACTTTCGCTTCTGCAGGAAATTTTGCCAGCGCCGTTTTATCGTCAGCAGCATTTTTAACAACAGCGTCTAGAGCAGGCGGTTCGTTTTTAGTCCAATTGGGATTTTTCTCTTCTCTTACGAGATCTAATTCGGTTTCAAAACCGCCAAAAACTTTCGCATGATTGAGCACGCTCTTTCCATTCGATCCAAAGCGATGCTGGCCTTGGTCTCCTTCCAGTGAACGAGCGTACTTGGACAGAGAAGCGACAATATCTATAAAGGTTGGAAAGTCTTTGATTGTGGTTATATCTTTCTTTTCGGACTTGATGTGCCAAGCACCGCTTTCGAAGACAGCCTCGATCTTTTCGAGCGGTTTTCCCGTTACTATTTGTGAGATATTGGATAAGGCCAAAAAATAGCGCCGGTCCGGTTTTATGCGATAGGCTTTTTCGACGACTTGGAAGGCGATATTTGCGGTCAGCTCGTCATCTTCTCTGAAAGGTGAGCTGAAACGCACTTGCTTGTTGCCGCCGCAGCTCGTGAGCAGCAGCAGTGCGGCAAGAGAAAGAGTAAGAATTTGTCCGCCGGAATTTGTTCTGATCGCACGTTTGGGAGCGCGCCGTGAAATTTCTGTGGGCCCCGAATCAATCTTCTGGCACCTTGCGATCATAGGTTTGGTACCGTCCGAATTAGCTCGCTTCGATCAAACCGGCGAGTTTGTGTTTTTTACCCACGCGCTCGAAAAGTATCTGGCGCAAATCTTCTTGAACCACTGTCAGGGGTTTGCTGGCATCGATTATCACCCAGCGCTCCGGTTCTTGCTTTGCCAGCTGGTGATAGCCGTCACGGACTTTGTGGTGAAATTCAATGGCTTCTCGTTCCAGCCGGTCGTGACCGCCTGGATGCAAGCGTCCCAGCCCGTCGCTGCTTTCAATATCGAAAAGAATGGTCAACTCCGGCGTCAATCCGCCGGTGGCCATTTTTGAAAGTTCGTTGATCAAATTGAGGTCGATGCCTCTGCCATAGCCTTGATATGCGCGGGTCGAGTCTACATAACGGTCGCAAAGAACAAGTGTGCCGTTTTTCAGAGCCGGAATAATCAGCTCGTCCACGTGTTGCGCGCGGTCCGCCTGGTAGAGCAGAAGCTCCGTCATCGGCATTACCGGGTTTTCGGGGTTGAGGAGGATGCGGCGAATCTGTTTTCCCAGAGACGTCCCGCCTGGGTCTCTCGTGACAATGTGCTTGACGCCCATTTGGTCGAGTTGCTTGGAAAGAAGCTTGAGTTGTGTGGTCTTCCCCGCGCCCTCCGGGCCTTCAAGGGTGACGAAACTACCGGGATAACTGGTTGCCATGAGTTAGCGCGTCAAAATGCCTTTGGAAACTGGTAGGAAATGCTTGAAAGCATACCTTAAGCGCGGCAGCCGTTGTTAGAGAGCGCGTTTATGTAAGCGCTGAAACGTCCCGAAAAGGCGCCAAATCGCCCTTGGCGCAGTCGAAATAAACCGGTAAGAATGTTATGATCTTTCCACTTTCGGAATCCGCGTAATTCGGGTCTTGCACTTGCTACGGCAGGCAGTGAGATGCGCGTTTCCATGTAGAAAAGTACTTATTTACGAACGAGAGGTTCAGCGGGCGATGACTCAAACTCTAGAGGCACCCAAGGTGAAAGTGGATCGCAAGTGGCAGTTGTGGATTGGTGGTAAATTCCAGGATGGCGCCAGCGAGCGCACTTTAATCAATCCTGCCGACGGAAAGCCGCTGTGCAAAGTGGCAGAAGCCGATAAGAAGCAGACTGAAGCCGCGATTAAAGCTGCACGCAAAGCTTTCGACGAAGGACCCTGGCCGAAAATGACGGCGATGGAGCGCGCTCAGTTTCTCTTCAAACTGGCAGACAAGATTGATGAGAATGCCGATGAATTGGCGGAATTGGAAACATTGAACGGTGGCAAGCCGCTGCGCGAAGCTAAATTCGATATGGGCGATGCTGCCAACTGCTTTCGCTACTATGCCGGTTTGATCACCAAGCCGACCGGACAAGCAATCGATGTGCCGGCACCGTCCATCACGACAGTGGTTCGCGAACCGATCGGAGTTTGCGCGCAAATCATTCCCTGGAATTACCCTTTTTTGATGGGCGCATGGAAATTGGCACCGGCACTGGCTGCAGGTAATTGCTGCATCCTCAAGCCGAGTGAATACACACCTCTTACAGCCGTAAGACTGGCGGAGATTCTGCAAGAACTCGAATTGCCCGAAGGTGTGGTCAACATTGTCTTGGGCGATGGACCGACTGTCGGCAATACCCTGGCAGAGAGCAAGTTGGTCGATAAAGTCGCATTCACCGGTTCGGTAAAAACCGGAAAGGCGGTTGCTGCAGCTGCTCTCGGCAATCTCAAGAAAGTGACGCTGGAACTCGGCGGTAAGTCGCCGATGGTTGTCTTCTCCGATTTCGATGTAGATACCGCCGTCGACTATGCGCTTTTCGCCATCTATTGCAATTCCGGACAGGTTTGCTCGGCCGGCTCGCGCTTGCTTGTAGAAGAGCCGATGTACGACAAATTCGTCAAGAAATTCGTCGAACGCGCCAAACATATAAAGGTAGGTCCTGGTATGGACCCTGAAACCGAAATGGGACCGCTCGTCAACGAAGTACAAATGAAGCGCGTGCTCGAGTATGTCGAAATCGGACAGAAGGAAGGCGCTAAGCTCGAAACAGGTGGCGACCAACCGAAGGGTGAAAAGTACGGCAAAGGCTTCTATGTCAATCCGACCGTATTCACTAACGTCAAGCAAGACATGCGCATTGTTCAAGAAGAAATTTTTGGACCGGTCGTCGTTGTGCAGAAGTTCAAAACTGAAGAAGAAGCGATCAAATTCGCCAATGATTCAGACTTCGGTCTTGCCGGTGCGGTGTTCAGCAATGATGTAACCAGAGCTCATCGGGTCGTGAAAGCACTAAAAGCCGGTATTACCTGGGTGAATGCCTACCACAATACCTATAACGAATGTCCATGGGGCGGTTATAAGCAGAGTGGTTGGGGGCGTGAACTTGGAACTTTCGGACTGGAAGCTTATACCGAAGTGAAGCAGATCAACATCAACCTTGATCCGCAACCGGTGGGTTGGTTCGAGAAGAAGTAATCACGCACTTCTTCGATAGTTGGAAATATAAAGAGCGGTGCAATTTTGCATCGCTCTTTTGTTCTGCACTCCGGTATTCTGGGATTTTTTGAGAAAGCAATTGTCCACTGTTTGTTGTGATACCAAAAGTGTTGCTTAGTCTAGCTTTCGGGATTTCTTTGCGGTGCTCCGCCTAATTCGTTCACGTTTGCTGTTGATTCCAGTGTGAGCGCAAGGACATCTATTGAAGCGCTCAAATGTTCTTAGTAAGTCAAGCACGGTATCTCAAGCAAGTTAAGTAAAGGAGTACGACAAATGATTTCCGGATTGGTGAGTAAAGTTTCGAAGGAGAAGAAAAAAATCTTCGCGATGGCGATGTCTCTTGCTATCGGTGTGTCATCGGCAGCTCAGTTGCCGGCGCTCAGTGCTGAATTGAAGTTGAAGAATCCGACGAATAGACCATTCGTGCGTCGCGCTATCCCTAGAGCGGACTTTCAACCAGATGTCTTGCTTGTAGTCACTGATGCCAAGGCGGACAAAGACGAAATCAAAGAAGCGCTGGAAGATGTTCACGCCACCGCCACGCAATCCGTGCGCGCCGGCAGTCTCGAGATGATCCTCATCAAAACTGAGAAGGGCAAGCTTGTAGAAACGGAAACAAAATTGACCAAAGACAAAAAGCACTTCAGTGCAGTCGGTCGCAATTATCGCTTCGCTGCAAATAGTGTTCCGAATGACAAAGACTTCAACGTATCCTGGCATTTGGCAGCGATGCATTGCCCGAAGGCTTGGGACAAGGGGACGGGCGGAGCGAAGGTAGCAGTTTTGGATACCGGTTGTGAAGTCAGCGGCAAAGATTTGCAGGGCAAGGTCGAGAAGGGTTTTGACGCCAACACTGCAGCCGCTCAAATCCTTGGAGGACTCTTGCTCGGTACCGGCTCGTTGCCGGGTATTACCGACCTGGCCGGTGCGGCCGCCGCTGCTGCTTCCAATGGAGCTCAGCATGACCAGCACGGGCATGGTACTTGGGTTGCATCTTGTATCGCAGCGACGATGAACAATAACAAGACTTCGGTCGGAATCGCTCCATCATCGACTATCTACCCGATCCGTATTGCCGACGCCGCTGCCGGTGGCAAGGCAATTGCCACCGATTTCTCCGTTGCTTGCGCGATGGCCAAAGTTTTCACTTCCGGTGCCAGAATCGTCAACCTCAGCTATGGCGCTCCTTATGTAGGTTTCCATGAGCCGACTATTCATGCACCCCTTCACAAAATGTTCTCCGAATTCTATTACGTTCGCCAAGGTTTGCTCTTTCTGTCTGCTGGCAATGATGCCGTATTTGATGCGACAGTAAACCTTCCTTATATCAATATGGTTTCCGCAATCAATAGAACCGGTGCTCTGACTGATTTCTCCAACTACGGAACGATCGTCGACTTCACCGCTCCTGGCGAAGAAATCTTCTGCATGGGCATCGACGGCGAACAAGCTGAAGTGAAAGGCACATCATTCTCCAGTCCAATTGTTGCTGGTGTAGCAGCATTGATCCTGAGCAAGAACCCCGCTCTTCCTAACTTTGCAGTGGAGAAAATCCTGAGAGCCAGTTGCGTAAACTCGACTCCCGGCTGGAACGGCTATTACGGCTGGGGTATGCCGGATGCAGCAAAGGCTCTTGAACTGACACCTTAGTTGTTCAAGTTCTAATTCCTGCCAGTCATGGTGGTTCAGGACCGGGCTCAATAAGCTCGGTCCTGGCTATTTCTCATCTTCTGCCGGTGTGCAATTGCGGTCGCAAAAGAGGGGCATGAGTTTTATGCTGCTGCCCCTAAACCGAGCGTGTCCTGCGTAGATCCGGTATCAATGAAAGCTTCTTTCAATCGACTCTCAGGAGAAGTCAGTCAATGCCAATGGTTATGAATATGAACAGGTTTTGCAAGATTGGAGTCTTCGGTGCATTTGCATGTATGGCATTCGGTTTGATGCCGCCGCTGGCAAAAGCCGACGATCAAGTCGATAAGCCGTACGACTGGGTCATTCAGATTCAGACTCGTCGGTTGGAGCGTCAATTCGAATACAAGAATTCCAAGCTCAATCCGATTGAGAAGCTGGAAGTGCTCTGGTATCCGACCAAAGACGAAAACAAGAAAACCGAATACCAGTATATGTACTATCACGACGGCAAGCCTTACGGACTGGAGAAGCTTCATAAGCTTGATATAGACGCGGGAGATGGTGTTGCAATCGAAGTTAAGCATAAAGACAACAATCCATCTGAGGCGGAAAAAAAGGATGCAGCGAATGCGATCTTTCGATTAGCTCTCGATTCTTACTTGCATAAAAACCCTCTGGTTGCTGTAAAAGTGCCGATTGATTCATTCAATGCCATATCGGATCGATTGATTGAATTCGGTTTTCACGACTCCAAAGATGATGGCGATCAGATCGACCAACAAAATACTTTCAAGGCGTCGATGACAATCGGTCTATTTTCAGTTCCGGAAGGCAAGCACATCAGCTTGGTCAGATAGAGACTTATCGATCCGGAAGATTTCCCGTCTTGCCAGCTCGCTGCAAAGATAAGACGTGAATAATCTGGGATTCTTCCTAATCGGTCCCAGATCGCGGTTAAACCCCTCGGATTAGTTGGAGAGTGCACAAATGGTCGTATATGGACCGGCTCAATGGCAAAGAAAGAGAGGTCAGGGACTGGCCGAAGTCGTCGGTGTTCTTGTCTGTCTGGTCCCTGTGGTACTTCTCGTTATCGACCTTGGCATGATTGCCATTGGGGCAGGATTGAACGATCAGGCCTGTCGTGATGCTGCAAGAGCGGCTGCTTCAGGACCTCCCAGCGATCTCTCCAAAGGTGAGAATCGTCAGGTCGGCTCAGGAACTGCCCCTTATGACAGGGCGGCTGCCGTGGTGAAGAAGATTTACTCGACCAATCTGCCCATGAAAGTGCGCGAATCAATAGAAGCTGTAGAGACCGTTCGCGACATACCGACTGATATAGGTGGCGCAGTGGACGGGGAGGTTTCGGTGAAGACCACCATCGATATTTTTCCTCCCTTCCTTGCCGGCGCGGTGGTTGGTCCTCAGGGAGTGGCGCTCAAGTGTACCCACACTGTGCCTATCACTTATGTAGTTCCGAACAAGAATCCCTAGTCAACTTCAATGCAGATGCGCGGCATCGATAGTTAGAGACAAGTTTAACGGCGCTAATGTGTCCACCTCCGATTCATCGGGGGTGGCACATTAGATCTTTGCACTTCTCAGGTGATATTGCATGCAGTATCGCCAGGAAAGTCGCCTGCATCCCTCCTAAATGTGTCGGGCTGCCAGTTTTTATTGATGTGGTGGCTGTACAGCAGAAATAGAACCAGGACCCTCAAGAAATGAAATCGCGGAAAATTTCACAGAGACGCAGGCAATCAGGAAGCGCTATGACCGAGTTCAGCGGTGCCATGATTATCTTTATTCTCTTCATTTTTACACCCCTTTTGAATATCGGAATTTTGCCGGTCCGCTATTTGATTGCGCACGGCATAATGACCGAGATGACGCACCGAATGGCAGTATGCGAAAAGCGCACCGAGGCAGGCAAATTGTTGAAGACCAATTCCTGGTGGACCAGCCTGCTGAGCGCTTGTGGAGTGGCAGTGAAGAACCCTTCTGTAGCTCTTTTGATTGTGGACAAGAGCAACGGCAAGACCAGCGTACCGCTCGAAACTGCTCTTTCCAACGATCAGCTTCCCAACGGTGCTCAAGGTCCGTTTATGTATAGCCTTCAGCTCAGCGCCGACTGTGATATCTCTCCACTATTCAATGCTGGAGCTGGTCTTCCAGGTTTCACAAAACCGGTGACTATTCATCTCACCAGTCAGGCACAATGGGAAAACCTCGGTCGCAACCCGGAAACAACTCTCTATTACATCAACGAATAACAGAAAGGAATTGTTCTACTCGCCGTGGACAAGTAAATCTGAGATGAAAAGACGAATCGGACATTTGAGGAGACTTAGACGCCAGAGCGGCAACATGCTCATTCTGGGAAGTGTCGTTATGACCCTCGTTGGTCTGGGCCTTCTTATCGGCTATTCCTACGGTGGCTTGATCTTTACTCACAATCGGCTGCAGGGATCTGCCGACGAAATCGCACTTGCCGGCGCCAGAAAGTTGAACGAAAATGACCGTGTCGGTCAAATGAATAACATGATTGCTCGTTCGCGCCAACTGGTGATCGAATCGCAGATCAATCTCGATAAGGTTCAGAGTGATTACCCCCAATTGCAGGCTATTGCTGAAGAGCAATTGGATGAAGCTAGAGATTGCGCTAACGAACTGGACCAGCAGCGCTCATACTTGATGAATCTGGCGACCACGGAATCAATCATCGCAATGGAGAAGAAATTCGATCAGGTAAAAGGCTCCTATCCGATGTCTCTGCCCTGGCTGAAGGTAGGCAGCCCTCATCTCGACAAAATGAGACTTGGTTATTTGGAAAACATTGAATCGAACGTTGAGCAGTTGCAAAACATCAAAGAACTGGAAGACCATGATGAGTCTATGGGTTTTGTTAAAGGCAATGCCAAGCTGAAGCTCTATAAGCAAGGAGAATCGAAGTCTTTGCCCGCTCCCAATGATTCCATTCATTTCTATTTGAGCTCTCTGGCCGCTCCTGTGGAAAAAACTGTTTCGCCCGCTCATATCGTTCTGTCCAAAGCCTTTCAGAAGCTCGATCTGCCGCTCATACCAACATGCACAAAAGTAGAGGTCACGCTTATGGTCGGCACCGGTCTCGGTGGCAATGCCAACCAGAAAATGAAGGTGGAGAGCGCTGCTGCTGCAACTGGCGCTTCCCCACAGCAATAAGCCGGGTATATAGGACAGCTTTGTCG
>JAIETE010000076.1 GCA_019745505.1 Candidatus Obscuribacterales bacterium
CAGCCGCCTGAAAAAATTCACCGAGCGCGTACTGGCAGAAGATCCCGACCTAATCAACCAGTGAGACCGTTATAGAGCCGCTGCCACGAAAGTAAGCACAGTGCCGACCGTGCCGACGCCGTCGGCAGACGACGCATTGAGTATGATTTTGACGTTGAACTGGGCGCTTCCTGGTGCATTGGTCGAACAGAACAAATCCGGAACCGATTCCGAAATCTGAGGCAGAGGCTTTCCTGTCGTGTACGGACTGGCGATTACAGCGCTGGTATCTCCTCCGGAATAAGGCTCGCCCGAAATCAGAATACTGTTTTGCAAACCTCTTGGTGCAGAGCCGGTGACGACGCTTCTTTGAATGGTCACTTGCAGTCCGTTGTTGCTGTTGGTATTGGCCCGCCAGGTGACAATGCTGGTGCCTCTGGCGCCGAGATTGAAGTCAAAATTGATATTGCTCGAATCAAGGCGCAGGTTCTGAACCGTGGTTATATTGTCCGTGCCGGTTATTTTCACCACAGCAGGCACGCTTACAGACACATTGGTAAGCACTCTGTTGTTGACCGTCTGGCAAAAGGCAGGCAAGCCGGACAGAAGAGCCGAAAGAAGAGATAGAGTCAGTAAGATCGTTTTTTTCGTCATCGCTCTTACAGCCGAGGTGCTCCAATTATAGTCAAAACAGTCGACAAATTACCGCTGCCGGCGGTTGCCGGCACTTTGATTGTCAGGCGAATGGAAAAACGAGAGACTCCTGTCCCTGTTGAGGAGCCGAGGAAATCATTGGCTGTGGAAACTGCCGTAAGAGGTGCTCCATCGGCAAATTTGCCGGAAGGTGTAAAAGGCACCTGACCGGATGCGTCAGTGGCAGAAACATAGACAAAGTCGGCAAGCTTCCGGTTGGACCCGGCCAGCGAGCCACGCACGATACTGAAGCCGGCGCCTCCGGCGCCGCCGCCAATTTCCGCTCTCCAGGTGACAAGCGCTTCGCCGGTGGCGGTCAAATCAGTCAAAAATTCGATGGACGACTGCGTTATGGACTCCAGTTGCACAGTCGTAGTAGCGTCCAGGTCGCTGGCCAAGTTAACGTATGGCTGCGCGCAAGCCGGTGCTGCTGCCATGACTAGAACACTGGAAAGAGCCAGCCAACTAAAATTTCTTCTTCTGTACCGCACGTTCTTTCAGCTTAATTGTAAATTCGGCATTTTCCAAACAACGCCCTGGCTCAAGTTTGACGTCAAGCTCCTGGGGGATGGCTTCAGTGCCTACGGGCAAGAATGCCGGATCGACTTTGATTTTATAACGGCCGGGGGCCATATCCGTGAAAATGAAAGAACCATCGTAACTCGTTAAGACATCTGAATCACCGGGTTCGGCATAAACACGAACGTTGCAAAGAGAATCTTTGCTCACGCCGGAATCGGCACTGGTTTTGAGCGCGCCTTTGAGTGATGCCATCTCGGCAACGGCGAAATTTACGGGAGTATTCTGCCCGGGCAGAACATCGACATAATAGGCCTGCTTGCTGACAATAGCCAGATTGGCAGGTGTTTTGGTCAGAAGTATTCCAACTTTATGACGTCCGACCGGAATATTGTCGAAAGACCATTTACCATCCTTGTCGGAGGCTCTGAATATGCCCGGCTGGTCATCAAGGGTAATGAAAATACCTTGTGCTCGGGAAACTCCTTTCAGATTGACAGCCGGAAAATCCGCGGTGCTCAGCACATATCCGGATACGCTGCCGAAAGGAGGTATCTTGCCGGTGCGATCAAAGTCGAATTCAGAGCGCGCTCTGGCTTTGTTGAAATAGACCGTTTTGTTCAAACGCCCCTGCGATTGAGTCAGAGATAGCGAGCGGTTTACGCTCATGTTGTAGCTGCCCACGTAAGGAAGGTTGCTGGACAGCCCGGCGTTGAAAGTGAAGCGCTTGAATTCTCCGGCTCGACTATAGCCGGGTCCGAAAGTCAGCGAATAACGCTTGAATATTGGTTTGGTTATGTACAAACAGCGAATGTCGAAGGTCTTCTGTACTTGATCGGATACGATGGTGCCGATTTGCGTTAGAAACTGCAGAGATCCGATACGCGGAAAATACTTGGAGGCCGAGAGATTGAAGGAATTACTGATAACCGGATCTGTCGAGCGCGTCGATTGAACGGTCACCGTGTCGGTAGCCAGGATCTGCGCTCCGGCGAGCTTTCCATCAATGCCGACAGTGCCTAGAGTAGAGCGTCCCGGCTCTCCGGCATCAGTCGTCAGATCAACTCCGGAACCGGGATCGAAAAATGTCTGATTGCCAACGACCAGAATTTGAGGTCCGTTGGTAAAAGTGCTGACGTTAACCGAAGCGTTCAAAACTTCCTGCTTGGCCGGTCTCGGATTTTCCAGGGCGGTCTTGTTGAATGTTCCGCTTACGTCATAGCGAATACGCCTTGTCAGAGAGCCGTTGCAGCCTATCAGCACGTCCTGGCGATCGGTAAAGGCATTGGCAAGCTGAGGATGCGCAAAATTGGGGCTGACGCGATCGTATTCACCATAAAAACTAATCCAGCGCGTAGGCGAATAACGCCATACGTAATCCATGAGGTATGCACTTCCGGCAAGAGTAGGGGTGCGCCTGCTGTTGCCGACCATGATTTCCGACATGAGAGAGAATTTTCGACTCTTGTAATTGGTCACCCAGTCGGCTCCATAAAAGTGTTGTTCGGTATCTAAAATAAAAGGTTTTGGATCCTTGAAAAACACTCCTGCCACGGCAGTTTTAAGATTGGGAGTAAAACGATAGGAGGCCTCTGTGATGTTGAGAAGACGCTCGTAAGAAAGACGCACGGCACCACCACCGACAGGAATGCCCTGGCTGAATCCGACTCCGGAAAAATTGGAAACATTCCAGCGGCCAAGCGGCACATTCACTTGCGCACCACGACCCGGATATCCGACCAGCTGACGGCTGGTGAAAAACTTTAGAGGATTGTCTCCGCCGGCAAGAATCCACTTTCTATTCAAATGCTCGACATTGAGATTGGCAGCATTGAATGTGAGAAACCTGCCTCCCGTGCCGGCCAGCAGACGGGTTTTGCCGACAATATCGAGAGGACCCCAGTGAGCGCCGGTGCCGATCAAGCTCTCTCTTACCCATTGAGGTTGTGCGCGCACACCACCGTTGGTGGCAGGGTTGAGAGCAACCAGAGATCCGGCGCCTTCACCATAAACGAAGTCGATTCCAGCATCCTTGTAACTTCTGGTCGGTCGCTTCACGGTCGGGCTTGCGATTACGCCCGAGAGAACATCGACCCTGCGAAACTGAGAGCGCACCGAAACACCCATCAAGGCAGCGATAAGATCGGGCGGCATGAGGATCTGCCCGGAAAGAGTGCTCAAAGGAATAATCGTTCTGACATTGCCGGACGGCACGCTGTTTATGGTAAAGTCGCCCGAGGCAATTGAATACTGTACGGTCGATGCGTCCTGAGATCGATAAATGGTGAAAATTCGATTGGTCGCATCGACGCTGAGAGTATCGCCAAGCGCCTGAGCGATCGGCTCAGCAGGCAGCAGCAAGGTATCACCGATCACCTGGGCCGGGATTACCGATAGAAGCGGCTTGCCGTCGACGAAGACTTCTATTTCATTCGTTTCGGCAGCAAACGCACCAGGCTGACTCAGTAGACATAATGCAAAGAAAACTACAGCAAGAATTATCCGCAATGTATGTTCCAGATAAGTTGTTCAGCGCATTCGCTCTCTTTTTATTGCGGTACTGTAATGTCCTTTTCCAATTCCTGAACAGGAAAACCGAATCCCTGATCGAGCCGGCCTACTACTTTGTAATCGCCCGGCTGCAGCTTCATTTCTACAGGCACGACAGCTCGACGCACCGAGTCACGCAGGGTAAGAAATTCCGTAGGCTGTGTCTTGAAAACCGCCTGACCTTCTTTATTCCTTATTTCAAATGACCATAGCGGTCTGACACGCACATTGCTGCTGTTGCGCATTTGCAATATTACTTTTAAGGGCTCGTCTCCCGTTTTGGCTTTGAATTCAAGTCCTTCGGCTTCAACAGGTTTCACTTCTCGATTGGGAACGACAACCGATATTGCCGATAGAAATCCGCATTTAACAGCAACACCCACGTTGATTTTTCCTGTGGTGGGATCCTTCGGCGGAATCACCACCTCCAACACTTGTATGCCGGCGGTGTATTCACCAGGCTTGAGGTCCGGCGGCAAGTTGAGAGTGTAGCGCAGCAACTTCTTCTCCCCCGGTGCGCACTTGAACTGCATGGGAGAACAGGTAATTCCTTTTGCCACAGATGATTTCAGCGAGCCGGGCTCGAGATAGGTGAGCTCGCCATCATCGGTCAAAGACCAGTCGACAATCTTTACGTCATACCTCTTTATATCAGTGGCGCCGGAATTGTCGACGGCGAGCACGTCCGTTATCGAATCCCCAGGCTTGACATCCTGCTCGACTTTCATTGGTGCCAGGGTCCAGGCTTGCGCATCCAAGGCCCCTAATTCCAAAGCAAACAGTGCTGACACCAGTGAATTTAGCCAGATTCGTTTCATTTTCAACCCCTAAATCTCATCTTTGATCAGGACTCCAGAATCACTTTAATTTACTCCGTTGTTATCGTCGGATAACAGCGAATCATCCATTTTTAACTCTTCATAAACTGACCTCTCCGCGCATCCGTCATTTGACCGAGCCGTCAGTCGGTAGTTCAAACGATGGCACGACAGCCGCTGTCGGTCAGACTGGGAGAGTGATGGTCGAGCGCAGCAGTCTCGAAACCGACAAAACATAAGGAGTCAGATCATGAACAAACTCATTACTAAATTCGCGTTTACAGCTCTTACATCGGCATCCTTGCTGGCAGGTACAGCCGCTTTTGCAGGCAATACCGTCACAGCCAAGGCCAGCCTTGACCTGCCTGATGTCGTCAGCCTCTCGGGCACTGATAACGTCACCACGGTGCAAGAACTGAAACTGGACAGCAGCAATATATCCTTCGACTCCAACTTGAATGCATCGGGCGATGTGCGCATCACCTGGAAAGGCAACAGCAATTCCAATAAAGGATTCCAGGTCACGGTCCAGCGCTCAGCCATCAGCGGCTCCGCATCGAACGAACTGCAAAACGATTTGGCCATATATGGCGCCCCGGCTTCGGGTGGTGACACGGATGCAGTGATCAACGGCAATTATGCCTCCGGCATTGCGCTTCCCCAGATCCCGGAAGGCAAGCCTGATCTTTTCGCCAGCACCAACAAGGCAGGCAGCGCGCTCTTTGATGTGGGCATGAAATTGAACGCCGCATCGGCTCACGGAAAAGGAACAGCGCAGACCGTGCTCACATTTGTGGCAGCATCACTCTAACCAACAATTTTGATTGCGACGCAGACCACCAGAGGCTCTCTTATGAGAGCCTTTGGCTTTGCCACTGCCAGTGATACCAGCCATGAGAATAATCCGTCAAATGACGGACTGTTTCTAGCTTTTTGCCTGATGTCCAGAAAGTTTTGCCGCTGCAAGATAAAAACAGTCAATGCCGTCGCCCGAGAAAAAAAGTGCGCCAATTTTTACCGATCGCGATTTTCCTCATTGCAATCTTTGCCGGCTCGCCAGCCATCGCCCAAGATCGTGTTCAGTGCAATGTTAGCGTAGACATTCCTTCCGTCGTGCGTCTGACTGGTGTGGACAATTTGACAACCACTCAAAGCCTCAGTCTCGATCAATCGAACATCTCATTCGATACCGAGCTCAACGCCAGAGGCAGCGTATCGGTCATGTGGAAAGGCAATACCAATGCCAATAACGGGTTTCAAATCACTATTCAGCGCTCAACCATAACCGGAGATGCCAGCCCGGAACTGCAAGCAGACCTGACTGTATCGGGAACACCGGCATCGGGCGGCGACACCGAAGTAGTAATGGAAGGAGCCTACAGCCAGGGAGTAAAACTTCCCGACATCCCGGAAGGCAAACCAGCGGTTTTCTGCGCAACACAAAAGCCCGGCACTGCCAACTTCAACGTACATCTGAATTTGGATGCACCGGCTGCGCACGGCAAGGGAAGAGTCAGTACGGTTCTGACATTTTGCGCCGCTTCGCTTTGATCAGATTCGCTCTTGAACAGCCAGCACAGCGGCCTCTGTGCGGCAGGTCACTTCCAGCTTTTGCAAAATATGCTCTACGTGAGTACGCACCGTAGACAGCCCAATCTGCAGCTCTGAAGCTATTTCTTTGTTGCTTTTTCCCGTACTCAATAATTTAAGTACTTCCAGTTCGCGGGACGACAACTGAGAAATACGCTTTGCCCTTTTTTCATCGAGCGGCGCTGCCGGATTGGCAGAAAGCATAGTAAGCACCGTGACTGCCACTTTCGGCGCCAGCCACGCGGCCCCCTGTGCAACCGAACGAATCGCCAGCAATATTTCGTCCGCACTGAGCTCTTTCAAGCAATAACCGGAGGCTCCGGATGCAAGAGCGGCTCTAACCTCTTCGACATCATCATGAGACGTGAACATCACGACTTTTACCGAAGGCAGCGTCTCTTTCAAGCGACTGGTGACTTCGATGCCATTCATGGTCGGCAACCCGATATCCATGAGCACGACATCAGGTTTTGCTTCTTCAATTTTATGCAATGCGGTCAGCCCGTCCGCTTCCGCCCCTACCAGTTGCAAATCTTCGTGCCCTGACAGAAATGTGCATATGGCATCCCGCATCAACTGGTGATCTTCTACCACAAACACTGTGACCATAAAAAACCCGTTCGGTTTGAGCTGTAAGCCCGACTGTTCAACGCATACAGGATAAATTCGACCGCACTAACCTTAATCCGGGCATTTGATTTAGGCCGGTCAGGGCATCATATTATCATTATAGATATTAATGGTCGCAGACATGACAGCAAAAAAGAGAGCCATACCCGAATTACCGGTCAGCAAAGACCTTCTTACCGCACTCAGCATACTGGACGCGGCCCCCTTGCCGGTATTCGTTTTCGACACGGACGAAACGATCTATCACATCAATTCGGCCGCCGAGCAAACACTTGGCTGGACGAAATTAGAGGCGACCGGAGGAAATTTCACATCGCTTATCCTGGCAGCGCCCGTCCAGAATTCTTTTTGTGTGGCATTAAAGCGAGTTCTCGGCAGTACAGACAAAACCGAGGGGGGAAATATGTTCGAATGCATGCTCGTCAAGAAAGACGGGCGGCAACTGCCTTTTGATGCCAAACTGGTGCGAATGACTGTCGACGATTGTACCTGGCTGATCTTATACGCGCTGGACCTTACCGACAGGCAGAAGCAGCAGGAAGCGCTGATTGAAGCAACTAATACTGTCAGGCAGGCGCACGAACTGCAAGAAACGATTTTGTCCGGCGTCAGCCACACATTGCGCAATCCGCTCAATGCTATATTCGGCATGGCCCAGTTGCTGGAAGCGCAAACTTTGAGCGAAAATCAGAAAGAAATGGTTTCTACCATCCTGCAATCCTGTCAGCAACTGAGTGGGCACATAGAAGATCTGCTCAGTCTTTCCGAGATGAGATCCGGCGCTTCTCAAGCGAATTATGACGCTATCTCGGTCAGGGACGAAGTGCAAGCCTTTGTCTTCCAATGTGCACGAAACCTGGGCAGAAAAGCGCAATTCACTATCGATGAAAATGTTCCTGATGTGGTGCTGGGCGACTGGCAGAAAATCAAGCTCGTGCTCAAGCAAGTGATTGCCGCCATCGTCAATGAAGAATCATCACCGCCCGTGCAACTGCACTGCCGACTTGATCAGCAGCAAGATGATACAGGTCTGCTCGAGTTTGCATTTTTGCTTCCGGCGCGAAAGGACAAGGACAAGAGGGTTGCTCTATCGTTATTTGCGGACAGAAGCAGTCAGGACGGTCAGAAGGAAGACCTGGCAGCAATCATCTCGCGCTCGCTGCTAGCCGTGATGGGAGGCTGGCTGTGGCAAGAGCTAGGCGATAAGGGTGAAGTATTGCTGAAATTCAACTTGAAAGTGAAGCGCAGTCAGTTCGCGGATTTAGGCTCAACTATCCCGGGATTTTTCAGAGGCAAACTCTGCTTGTTACTCAGTGAATCACCGCAAGATGCCAGTTTGATAAGCAATATACTGAGCCAATGGTCGATTGACACTCTGTGCCTGCGCAGCAGCGAGCAGGTCCTGAATTTCTCACCCTCATACTTGGGATTGAAACACACGAGTTGCATATTGTCGACGCCGGAATTGATGCCTGCGCTTATCGAAAAGATTGAATTGACGCCTCAACTCAATTACCTGAAAGAACTGCCGGTAATCATACTGAATGGTTCGTCCGACGATAATGACTTGCTCAGCAAGAATAGTGACTTTTCCCAGATCGTGATAGCTCATCGCAGCGCCGCAAGCTTACTGTCCAGTCTGAGAAAATCACTAAAAACAACCGACTGCATGGTCTGCGAAAATTAAGAAAAGGCATGGCCAAAATTCTGATTACAGATGACGATGCATTCTCCAGGCGTATATTGGAGCTGGCTCTGCAAGAGGAAGGGCACGAACTCTTGCAGACGAGCAATGGCGAGCAGGCGCTACAAATATTGAAGAGGCAAGATGCTCCTCAACTGGCGCTTATCGACTGGATGATGCCGGGGATTAACGGACTGGAAGTTTGCAGGCGCGTAAGGGCGGAACGACCAGAGGCCCATATACACATCATTATTGTCACCGCTAAATCCCAGAAAGTTGATATTGTGACGGCGTTGGAATCCGGCGCCGACGACTTCATAACAAAACCGGTCAACCTTTCCGAACTGGGAGCCCGCGTGAGAGCCGGTCTCAGAACAATCGAGCTGCGAAACGAATTGTCCAGGCGCAGTGCGACTTTGCAAAACATCAATTACATAGTCGCTCATGATTTACGCACGCCGCTTATCGCGCTGAGCATGACAGCCAAGCAAGCTCTGGCAGGCAGCTACGGACCCTTGCCGGAGCGCTATAAGCAAATCTTGGAGTCGAGCATAAACTCTACCGAGCATTGCCTCAACATCGTCGAATCGCTCAGAACAGTAACCCGTTATGACGCTGGTCTTAACGTCAATTTCGAGCGCATCAACCTGGAAAAACTGGTGCTCGACTGCTGCGACCGTCTAAGGCCGCTTGCAGAGGAAAAACAATTGAAGATAGCCTTCGAGACGTATTCCATAGATACTGCCGTAAACGGCAGCGAGCAAGACATCACTCGCGTCGTCACTAATTTGCTGGACAATGCAATCAAGTATTCACCGCAAGAAGGTCTTATAAAATTGAGGTTCTTGAAGGAAGGCAGCAATGTAAAACTGGAAATCAGCGACCAGGGTCCGGGTCTCTCCAGTGCAGCGCAAAAAACGCTTTTTTCGAGTTTTTCTGCGGAAAACGAATCGAAGAAAGGCGGCGGTCTCGGGCTCGGGCTCTTCCTTTGCAAGCAAGTCATCGAAGGGCATCGAGGATCAATCAGCTATTCGCGAAACCAGGAGGGTGGATGCACTTTTACTGTGACTATACCGGCTTATGAGCAAGCAAATTAACGAGATTCACTAAGCACGCGGCAGAGCAGTGCCGAAAGGCGACGGAAGAACCTGTCGCCGCCGCTTGCATTGAGGTGCACCGAGTCGACAAAGTCGCTTGTCGTATAGAGGTTGCAGGCATTCTCGTCGAAAAAATAGACCCCGCGTCGAGCACAGGTCAGGCGCATTTGCTCCAGTATTTTACTGTCGGCGCGTTTGTCTATGAGAGCCCTATTTTCCCTGGTGAGAGGCATGTTGATTACTACGGTTTTTACATCGGCGCTTTTGAGCCGATCCAAAACTCTGCCCATTGCCTTCAGTTGCTCATCGATACGCGAATAATCGGGAGGATTGTACCTTTTGTCATATACACGCAAATCTGAGAGTTTTCCGTCTCCAAAATAGAAGCGACGTGAGACTTCCTCAGGCAAGAATGCCTCGCTAGGAAGCTCTTTCTTCACGGGTCGCCCGATTTTCTTTACCGCCAGAATGACTCTCTTTGAGCTGGCGCGAAATTGTTTTGCCCAGGCATTAATCAGATAAGCACCGCATTCGACGAGCTTCTGCTGCCACAAGAAGAGGCTCTTGCACCGGCTTAGTTCTTTCAGAGTTAATTTGCCTCTCACTTCATAGAGAAAAAGATTTCTCTCTTTCGCTACCGTATTGTCCATGAAGTCGCGTGGCGCCAATAGCAGAACTGCGATTTTAGGCAGGCAGCCGTTCGCCTCGAGCTTCTCAAAAAGCATGTCACAGTCGGTGAGCATGAGCGAGGGCACACCGAGATCGACGATGGAATAATTGGCCGGCATGGGCACGCACTTTTCGTCGGTCAATATACGCTTGAAGTGCGCCATTTCCACATAGCCGGAAAGGAATTCCGGGTACTCAGACGGGTCACGGATGGGTACGCTGACATGCTCAAAATAACCATCAGCGAGCACATGAGGGAAAACGACAAGCGAGGAGCCGGCAACAACCATGTCCGGACTTTTGCCAGATACGGCATAATTAACGACCCGATCGATGTAGGCTCGAGAGATAAGATCAGGCACATCATTAAGAGTGCGCGTGTGATCAGGAAGGCAGCCGGCGATCAAAGGAATAACAAGAGCGATGGTGCAGAATACCATCACAGCAATGAAAAATCTTCCCTTTGGCATGAATTAAAACCGGTCGATCAGATCGATCGTCTCTCAATTACACAACACCGCCTAGAATGTCGGCGAACAGCAAAGTGGAAAGATAGCGCTCGCCGGTGCTGCAAACAACAGTGACAATGCGC
>JAIETE010000328.1 GCA_019745505.1 Candidatus Obscuribacterales bacterium
CAAAGACGCACTCAATGCGCCGGACTTTGCTCACGACATTGAGCCGGTCGGGAGTGCCTACAAGGACGATTCAAGAAATTTCTGGGCATTCAAGCCTGTCGCAACTACAGGGCTATCTCGATGTTGCTGAGAAGGACACGTTGGCGGCTATAGCTCAGGTCAGATATTGACCCTACTAGAATGGGTGAATGCCGGAAGGATCTTGTTCACGAGCACGGCGCCGCGCCGCGTTCTGCTCCCAGTCTTGTTCCGGCGGCGCGGCAAACTTAGCTTCAGGCGACTGCTTTGGCAGAATCTTGTCCTCTGGCAACCGCTGTCTGAAACCCGAATCGATTCCTTCACGGCCGCTATTTGCCGGACCATGTACCTCAAGCCCTGGATCGACAGAAAGCCCTGGATCGACAGAACCGGATGAATTTGATAAACCTGGCCCAAATTGCTCTCGCGGAACGTTTGCGTTTTGGTTGTTGGACTGTTGCTCAATAGCAATTGGTTTTGCATAATCAGGCAATAGATTCGCGGGCTTCGTAGGGACAAGCGAAATACCATGTACTTTCCACACTCCAGCTGCTTCTTTTACCGAAGTAAAATGGAGCGTAAACCCGTCATAATGGACCATTGTAAAACAGATATCGGAGCCAGTCGGCTGCTCTGTAACAACGCGAGACGGCACAACTCGCCATAATCTCGGATACTGCGCAGGGTCTATTCCCGTATAGTCAGTAGTTGACGCTTTGCACGCAGCGTAATTTTGATTCGCGGCAAGCGTCAAATATTCACGCACAGCGGCGTCAGCCAATGGACGTTCATCAGGCGTGGTTACTGCGGATGCCGGAATTTGCACCGTAGACTGTTGCACTACCTGTGATGGCATTGTCTGACCGGTGTTATTCGTAGACGCAAATTCAGAAGATGTAGACTCAGCCTGGTCTAGCTGTGAACGCTGGTCGCTAGACTTAGATGGAAAGAAAGCGGCCATGGCCCACCACCCTGCGCCGACCAAAATTCCAAGCAGTGTTATTACACCAAGTACGGCTACCTGGGCGTCGTGCCTTGGTTTCCACTCAGCGGCCCGCAAAACATGTGCGCTTACTTTATACTCGGGCACTTCTACAATACACTTGCCCCCTGGCGGGAACGCTTGGCTCATCACACTTACTATGTTATCGAGCGTGATTGTAATAAGCTTCTTGCCGTCCGTCGGCGCTAAAACAGAGACATTTTTAAATTCAAAAATTACTCTTGTTCCTGGCTCCAACTCTACAAATCGAGCCGTCAGACACAGCGTAGTCACATTCGGTTCAATTCCATGAACAAAGTAGCCCTGAATTTCAGCACCCTCGCGATCCTCGACATTTACTGTCCACTTTTGGGGCTGCCCACCAACAAAAATAGGCTCGTTCTTCAAGGCGGAAGCAATGGCACTAAAAGCAACTGGATAAATCACCGGATAAAAGCGCGGCAACGGCTTCATTGGATCTTCATTCGCGTAAGCGTTTTTATAGGATTCTTGCGCTGCTTCCTGGGCTTCTTTGGCTTTAGTCTCTGGCGATTTGCTATTTTCGTAAATAACCATTACCCAAATCATGCCAACCAAAGACAAGAGCCCATCAACAAACAAGAGGCCTGGTTCAAAGACATTTAGATGAAGCAATCCTATGCCCACCAAGTTACCAACTAACATTACAGAGCCTGTGCCAGTAATGATTAGAACCGCCAACACCCCCCACCGGGGAGTAATTTCCGACTTCTCCATGGCTACTCCCAGTCAGGATCATCCCAGTCAAATATATCTACTTCGCGCGGTTTCCTCTTTTGCTCTCGTTCCCGTTTTTCTTTCTCTTGCTTCTCTTTTTCAGCAAGTAATTCAGCTTCTTTGATTGCATCCAGCGTTGTATTTACGGCGCGTTCACCCTCTTTGTTGTCTTTGTCCTTGAAATTCCGCCGAACCATGGACAACAATTTGTCCTTATCTACAAGTTCTTCCAACCGATTAAGCAGTCTGCACCAAGTCTCATCCCTGCTGGTATTTAGAAATTTCTCTGATACAGTTTCTTCCTTTTGCTCTGTTAGCGGCTCAACCTCGCTAGCATCATTGTTGGCTGCAAAACCAACAGTGGCTTTGGTTAGCTCTCCTACGGGCATTTGTCGCTCTGATATGCCACCACTTGTGCCACCCGTCGCCTGGTCTACCCACATCGTACTTTGACGGCTAGGATCGGTTCCTTTGGTTGGGGATAGCAGGCCCCGCCACGGTCGCAACAACCAGGGCCGCTCTTGCTCTTCCAGGCGTAGGTCGATTCTGGCCGAACGCTGCAACCGATCAATATCGCGAAGCCGTTGCTCGTGCTCTCGCAAAGAATCGCGCTCAGACAGGCTTACAGCAATGTCCTGGCGCATACTTTTGATGTCCTCTAAAGATGTTTTGTGGGAATAGTCCATTTCTTTGTCGCCCAGCCGGAAAGACCAAGACCCTTGAAGCAGCTTAGTTTTCAATTCATCAGAGCCTCCAAACTTGTTCTTGTGCAGCCTTTCCAGATCCTTCAAACGGCGGTTATGCTTGCGTAGTTCAGTGGCTTGTTGAAACACCCCGCGCATTGTTCTTACTTCGTCGGTTTTTGTGTCATAGGAATAGCTGTAGTTCTTTTCGTCTAAACTAAAGGACCAGGTGCCGCCGTCCTTTAGAGTCTGCCTATCCTGTATGTCCTTGGCCAACGTTTTTTCCCGATCCAACATCAACTGATAGACGCGCCCTTTGGCGGGCGATCGGTTGTTTCTCTCAACTTGTTTTTCTAGCCGCTCTTTTGGATACTTCCAGTCAAGGAACCGATCGACAACATCTTTCATTTGCCTATGGTCATTTTTGTCGATTTTGATTTGCCGTCCATTGGCGTCTGTTCCCAACAAAACTAGGTGCACATGCGGGTGGTCAGTATTCTTGTGGATTGAAGCGAACCAGGAACCTTCAAGGTCAAGACCTTTCTCACGACCTAGCTTAAACATTGCAAGCCGCACATACTGCATGTGATCACGGTCGTCCTGCATTTCTATATCAGCAGAAAACATCAGCTTGTGAACGACAACTCGCCGCCCTTCGATCTCATACAGACGCTGCCGAACTTCCACGGCTGGCACGTTCTGCCTATCGTCGGTAAAGAAAGCTCGCTCTTTGTCGTCCTTGTCCATGCCAGGACGTTTGGCTATGTAGCTAACATGCTTGATGGCATTTTGGATAGTTTCCTTAGCATCAGTTTTGCTGCCACGTCTTCCATGACGCCGCGAATAACTCGATAGGAATGAATGCTTAAGTATCATCAGAGCTTTGCAATTTCCGCTCTTTGTACTTTGCCCGCCGCTCCTTTAGTTTTTTTGGAGCCACTTCTATGTAATGCCGCAACACATTCTCGTCTTTTAGCCAGTCCCGGAAAAACAGGTACATGATATAAACATCCAGCTCCGTAGCAACAACATCATTGCGGACCGAAGTAATCATCGCCGCTAGCCGATTTACTTCTGCACTGAGCTTTTCAATTATGCGGTCTTCCTCCGCCGTTTTTTCTGGATCGTCAGCCTTCAAATAGGCAAGAATTGCTTTTCTTGCCAGCTTACTTTGAGTCAGTTTTTCACTTTTGGCCCTCGCCACAAAGAGAACAAAATCCTTCGATTGCAGCCGGGTTTGAACGGTTGGGCTTTTCTTGGTTATTGGCATAAGAGCGCACGCCTAAATTCAATAGTAATAACCACATATAGCCGAATGCGTTACTTTAAGCAAGATGCCATTCAAGAGTGAGTGAGTTAAAATGGCGTTTCTAGTGCGATTTCGGCAAAGTGCGGAATTCCTTTATCTTGTCCTTACGCTAAAGCGTCCGGGCGGCGGTTCCACCCGCCACCTAAGGCACAGAGATTTCGAAAAATTTTTGGGGTAGCCTAGCTTAATGCTCTGTGCCTTAGCGAAGTTAGTGCAGCAGAAGAAGCCCGCCCCAAGGCGGGGTTCTTCTGCATATATAAATTTGTGCCGAAGGCACCCTTTGAAGGCAAGGCGCCGGTTGCGCCGCGCAGCGTGTGCCGAGCGGCACGAGGCGCAACTTGTGCGCGGCTGTCCATAAGTCCCCTGCAAAAAAACAACCGCGCACCCTAAGAAGAGTTGCGCGGAGCGCCTACCGAAGCCGCAAAATTTTAGTAGAGCGGCGGAGCCTTTGGGGCTCCACCGCACCGATTAACTAAGCAGCCTCCGCAGCCCTAATAATTTCCTCCCAGGCTTTGCAAACCATCAAATGAGCCGTATAGATAGAGCAGGAATGAGCAAAAGCGAACATCTCCGCCTCCGCTAAGAACTCGCACAACACGCTATGTTCATCCTCATTGCGCCAGAACGCTGCTAAACGAACAACCCGACAAACAGCATTGAAATTCATCATGACCGATACCTCCAAGAAATTGAGAGGAAGACGGGCTAAGCCGCCTTCCTCCAGTAGTTGCCTAAGCTGCCCGCTTCTTCTCGACTGCAACCAGTGCAGTAAGAACGAGAACCGCCTTTGCTTCAGGTTTGTTTGTCTTCTTAGAAATGTAACCCTCAACTCGGTCAACGTAGCCTTCAAGATCTAACTTGTCGCCCACTGCAACAGAGCCAAGAACCTGTTCGGCAAGCTCGTTCCAAGCCTCCACAGCAAACCAGCGAGTTAGATCTTTCCTAGCGTTGTCAGCCACAGAGAACTTGACCAACAGCTTACCGC
The DNA here is from genome assembly GCA_019745505.1 of Candidatus Obscuribacterales bacterium. Lineage (GTDB taxonomy): Bacteria > Cyanobacteriota > Vampirovibrionia > Obscuribacterales > Obscuribacteraceae > QKMZ01. Next base: position 4,734 of record JAIETE010000328.1, read on the forward strand.
CCTTGGTTGGGAACGCCTCTTCAATACGTCCAACGGTGGCTCTTTCGATCTTAATTGTATTCATGTTCGATTCTCCTTGTATGTAAGTTGGGTGGAGAGATGGGGAATCGAACCCCGCAGCCAGAGTACCAAGTCTAGCTGACTTCCTAGTATCTCCCCTCACCAACACCTATATTGTATGCCACCACAAGCGATACCACAACGAATATATATTTAACCCAAAACCCTTGCCCTGACTGCCTTTTCAGACATTGCCAGCGCTTGGCTTAACCGGGGCTTTTGTATGAAAGTTGCCGAGGAATAAATGGAGGGGACCCGCGCGAAGCGTGGGGAGGGAGCCGTTTATGCCGCAGGCTTACCACTAGACTTGCACGCGCTAGCGTGCGCTTGTGCTTGACACGCTACGCTAAAATTAGCGGAAGCGAACGGGACCAGCTGGTGGTCTTGCCATAAGCTGGTTCCCGTTCGCTTCGAGAACTCATTAGCGTAGCGTGTCAAGCACCATACAAAGAACGTGCGAAGCACACCCTATTTACGAGGAATTGGAGAAGGCTGCCTAGCCGGGAGGGGTCAGGGGAGGGAGGTTAGGCAGCCTTCTCCCTACCGGCAGCGAGGCATGGGCAATGCCTCGCAATTTGTGCGCATGGCGCACCATACACAGAACCCGCGCGTTGCGCGGCCATCTGTGCAGCTAAGCAGCGGGGGCACCGCTGCGCATTACCGCCGAGCGGAACGAGGCGGAACTTAGGTTTGGGTAGGGCGGTTACGCCCTACCCAAACCTTCTTATCCTTCTTTCATTTCCAACCCAGCAGTTCAAGGGAACCTCCAGCAGGAGAACAGTATTCATGAGCATTAGCAGCTAGCAAGGCTCGTCGCAACCTCAGCCGGAAAGACCCACAAACCTATTCCGTTTGGTTTGTGGGTCTTGGTGGTTCCGCCAGGCTATCACCCAAAATCCAACATTAGCCAACGCGGTGGTCTTTGGCAATTCCACCGCTACTATACGCTTTGGTCGCTACTATAGATTGTCTTTTTGATGTATAATATCTGCAAGAGTACCAAGTCTTGCGGCCCGCTGAAGTTGTCTTCGGCGGGACTTCCGTTTTTGGCGTTTTCTACTCACATTCTGTTATATCAAAATGATGGGCGCTGCCAGCCTCTGATCGATGGTCTTCTGCTTCAGTTCTTGCCTCGCCGTAACTGCGAAAAACACCATTGGCACCACACACTCGGCATCTCCATTGGTAACAAGTTCCAGCGGCTTCTTTTAGTTCTTCTTCTTCAGCCATGAAAAACAATACCTCGGGCAAGTCTCTGACAAAACCCTGCCCAATATTCCATCGCCATAAGCGTTCTATCGTACCATGCTTATGGAGCGCGTGTTTTCTGGCTGCGCCCACAACTCCGGTTCTACTTGTTGCTTAAACATTCCGCTCCCGGCAGTCATACCGCGCATTAGTTCAGCATCAATCTGTGCCAGATTGGCTTTGAGGCTGGCTATCAGTTCTTTAGGGGGATTAAGGCTAAGAGCTTGAACCAATAAGGGCTTTGCTTCGTTTAGCTCGCCTCTACGGTAATACTCGTTCGCCAACGCGTTCCAGTTGCTCCATTCAGATGGGCACAAACAAATCGCTTTCTGATACTCTCGTACAGCCGCTTCCTTTTTTGGATCGGTTTTCGACCAATACAGCCCCATATTTGCATGGAAGCGAAAGTCCCATGGGTAGAGCAACATCGCATTGAGGTAAGCTCGACTGGGGAGTGGATTCGTTGTTTTCCCCTGTGCAAGCAACTTATTACCTTCATTCATATACTTGCAAGCTTTCTCCCAGCGCTTCACGTTCCAGGGTTGAATCTTCGGATCGCCGGGATACTCGCCTGGTTTATAAGCCAAAGCTGGTGACACCACATTCAGTATCAGTAAAAGCAGAGTAAGCGCGAAAATGTTTTTCATGTTCTCTCCCTCGTCAATATCAACAAGCCAGTTACAAATTGTTCAAGAAGCGCTCCGCCTCAGCATCCGTTGGCAAGTACAGTTGCGTGCCAACATCTAGTTCAAAGAGAACAACCCCTTCGATTGTGTTTCCGATGCCATTTAAACCGGCTATCAAAGCCGCTACACGCTCGTCGCCATAGACATCACGCGCAACTAATTCAAGTGTGTCATCGGGACAAAATCTGTAAGTTGGGCGCTTGGTGCCATCAGCGTCATGCCTGCGCATCTCCCAAAATGCTTTTACGAAATCCTCTTTCTCGATCTGATCAGCTGTTCTTGATTCCTGCTTAGCTGGTAATTCACACCAACTTAAGCACAGCGACAACTCTTCCAAGATTGCCAGTAATGGATTGCATATTGAAAACACAAGCTTGTATGTTCTAGCGTCTTTAAAAACGTGAGAATCAATAAGCGAAACCTCGGCTAGAGTCGGCAAGTAGATGACAGACACAGTAGGAACCTCCCGCACCTTTTGCTTATCAATGCCATTTATGTGGGCTATTACTTCCGCAAATATTTCCCACCTGTAGATGCTAGTGGCGATGTCGAAAATAGTATCTGTAGGGCTATAAATCAGATAAGCAAGGCGTCTAGTCCCATATTTATCTTTGGGCGCTTTATCGCAGTATGCGATGTTTCTCAAAACGTCATCTGGAAAGGAAAACTCGGATGCGGGGTCATTCCAAAATCTTTTCAAAAACCGCATGTAGAATGCGTGCACTCTCTGTCTCAATTCCAAATGCAATTGGCGTCGATGATATTGCCGTTGGAAATTAGATACGCGAAGCGAGAACTCTTCAACTTGGTCAATGGCTTCTAACAGCGACTTCGCCGTGTCTTTGTCTGCCAGGTTCAAAACAAGATCACCTTCAGACGTACTGACTTTCACTCTCATCGGTTCATTTGCCGTCATAACGCCGCACCTCGGTTAGGTGGCTCCATCACGGCTTGAATCTCTTGTTCTGTTGGCAAAAATAGAACTTCACCCGGTAACAAATCTCGCCTGACCGGTCTGCCGTCTATCAACGTTGATTCAATTTGATTGATCTGAGCAAGCAGGTCAGATAGGGCACTATTACCAAGTTTCAAAAGCGCGATTTCTTCGCAGTTGGAAAGTGTTTCAACTACATGCGTGGCTCTCGTTGCTATTATGGGTTGAATTGACTTCGAGCTAGAGATGTCAACCGGTGCGTCGTCTACGTCAGCCTGGTCAGTATCTTCCCCGACTTCATATTTAGCCAATTGCGTCTGGGTCCGAGACCAAAACTGCTCAACAGCATTTCTATTTCTAGCTTCAATGGAGATGTCTTCGACAATTTCCGGTCCGCTAGCATCTGGTGGCAGAGGTTTCCGACCGTGCACAAAATCAGCAAAGAAACCTTTTATAGATTCAACGAAGCCCTGCAAGAAGTAACGGTCACGCTTCAGTTCTTGATTTTCGGCTTCCAGCTTGGCTGACTTTTCCCTTTCTTTAGGTAGCTCCCAGCGGGCCAACTTTTGATTCTCGGCTTGCTCCGGTGGCAATTTGTCCACTAGAAGATTGTTCAAAAGACTGCTATCCAAAGCCTTAAGAGCCACTTCAACTTTGACCCAATTAGCATCTTTTACAGAAAGTACAGCATGAGCAAAGGCGGTACTTTCCGGATCTGTCGCCGTTACTTTGCCGGTCTTTATTTGTTCCAGCACTCCAAGAAGCTTAGAGACTGTGCCCTTTTCGGCTAGATTGAATACACCATTTTCGACCTTAAGAATAATGCGTTCAACCGGTTCGGCTGTTACCTTGTCACTGCGATGGTCGCTTGGAATTGCAAGAGCGGAGCCGCCAGCAGCCGCATCCGTTACTGGCACCTTCAATGGCGGTTTATCGCCTGTTACGGAATCGACTTCTGGAGGTTTTTCCTGTTTGTCTGTCTTTCCAGTGTCAACCTTTACTGACGGCTCACCGACTGTGTTTTTACCAGTCGGAAGAATAGTGTTTTCGACTTGATGGTCACGATTTTTCTCAATTAGTGTAGTGTCCAGCCTGCCTGTCGCAATATCCTCAGATGTCTTAATCTGGCTCTGAGATTGGATTCTATCGCCTCGCGCTTCCGTGGTCGTAGCCTCTTGAGCGACATCGAATTGTTTTGAAGTGCCACCATTAGGATTATTAGATTCTTTCGTAACTGGCGGTTCATGCGCAATTCGCTCGCCGCCGGCAGAATTGTGCGCGCCGAGCTCGCCGGCAACCGCAGGCGACCTCGGCGGCTCGAAATTCTTTCCTTGAGCCGCTTCTGAAGCCGGTTTTCCATCAGCAGTCGGGGGCTTCGGATTATCACCCAGTTGCATTTTCGTATCAACTGGCTTGGTGCTTAAATCTTTCTGTGGCGCTATTGGTGCCGATTCCGGTTGATTTGCCGCACTCGCCGGATTTTGAAGTTTTTGCGGTTGGTGTATATCCGTGGGAATTGGCGTAGGGGACGGAATTGAGCCGGACTTAGGCTCTGGCTTAGTTTCTGGCGTAGTAATTTTTTGTGACTGATTAGTGTTCTCTGAAGATTTCGGTTGCTGCGCTGGCGGTCCATGCTGCTCGATCTCATGACCAGAGCGCCCTATTGGTTCATTTGTGGGCTTTTCAATAGGTGCTGCATTGGTCTTTGTTTGCTGGTTATCGGTATTGCGATCAGACTGGGCCAGCGCCTTAGCGCTGGGCGCAGTCTGCTCTTTACCCTCTTCGTGTAGGCTCGGAGGATACTTTGTTGCCTCGGGCTTCGACTGCTCTTGAGGCTGAATCGTTTTGTCGCCGCCCTTTGGTGGGGCATTATAGGGATTTGTGGCTATTAGCTCTTTGTTTTGTCCACTCGTGTGAACTTGCTCTGCCTGAGGCTTTACAGCGGCAGCGTTTGATTTCTCAGCACTGGTTGCAGTCGGTTGCTGAGTGGTTGATAAGGTTTTGCTGTCAGAAGGAGTACTAGCGGCCTTGCTCTCTGTTTTTTGCTGAAAACTATTACCGTCAGAGCTTATTCCTCCCCTGTTAACAGGGGAGGAACCTCCAGCTGGAGGTTCGGATTTTTCGGCGGGTCGATCGGTCTTTCCGTTCCCTTGCCCATTGTTTGTTCCCTCCATTGTCGGCTTTGGCGGTGTAGTGTCAGCATGAAGCTTTTCTGCGGCGGCTTTGGCTTGTGCAGCTTGTTGTTCGGCTGCGGTGGGCTGCTGCGTCTTATCCCCAGTACCATCACCGGTGCCTTTGCCATCGTTGTGAGTACCATGTCCTGCACGTTTTAATAAGCCTCCTGGGCCGCCACCGTTTTCAGCCATAGAACACCTACTTATGTGTCAAAAGATACTGATCGATTTCAGCTATTGTTTTCTGTAACGGCTCTTTTTCGGAAGCCGGAATGCTGCAATTTAACGCCCTGATACAAGCTTGCTTGCATTCCTTGTACCGCTTCTGATCGGACAAAACAGTCGCCAGCGCATTCCAGTTCTTCCAATCCTTGGGGTCCAGTTCACAAGCTTTCCTGTAGGCGGCCTCTGCTTTTTTGAGATCACCGGGCTTCGCCCTTTCTTCACAAGTAACGCCAACCTCTCGTTGGAATGCGTCTGAGTGGGGATACATAGCAATCGCCTGTTGGAATTTCATTAGGGCAGCATCGGGCTTTTTAGCCTTCGCTAAAGCAACGCCGTCATTAGCGATTCTGCAAGCGCTTACCCAGGTCTGTTTGTCTCCCTTGCCAGGAAAAACCTTGCCGTCCAAAGCCAATCCGGCATTTGCCGAAACAAACGCCACAATGGCAGCTATAAGCAAACCAGACTTCATTACCGAGATTTTTTCCATTAGAGCCTACCCCCAATATATACCCCATTAATATTTTTCGAGACACCGGGAACCCAACAATAACTGTAAATTGGCGAATTATTTTTCCGCTTTTTTGGCGAAATAAATTTCCGATATTGGCGAATTATTTTTCCGAATGTACTCTACGCGGCTCCTAACAGCAACCCTTCACGCGCTGCTTCG
>JAIETE010000141.1 GCA_019745505.1 Candidatus Obscuribacterales bacterium
ATTGCCTTGAAAGCATTATAAGGATGCCAAACATCCTTACTCTGCAAGGCTTTCTCGTACAGGCTTCGATCGCCTATTGCAATGAATTGGAGTCCTAGCGCCTTTACCTTCTCTTCAAAATAGCCACTCGCCAAAAATTCGACTTTATTTCCTTTAGATTGCAATTCTCTGGCGATGGCGATCATCGGATTGATATCGCCATCACTACCTAATGCGACAACAATTATCTTGCGCACTGATTGCAAACTAGAGCCTCCCGGAGCGACAGATAGATCTTCTATTTAGCAGTCTGGCCTTCAAATTCAAGTCTATCTGTTTATCCAAATCAATTTACATCTTCAAGTATTGCTCAAAGATCGACACTTTAGAATACTTCTGTTCAAGGGCCTTTTTCATGTCTGCGTCTGCTAGATCTTGCTTGTTCATTCGCGAATAGGCTTCTGCCCTCAGCCGATATTCACGAGGTGCTTTGCTGTACCGCTCGACTTGTGGAGTCATCAACCTGACGGCTCGAGGATAATCCTTCAAAACTATCGAGACTAAAGCTTCCGACATGGCGACCTTTCTATCATCGCCATCATAGGCGGCCTTGAGACGCTCTATAAGATTGGCTAATTTGGTTTTGTCACCGTTTCTTGCCGCAATCAAAACGCCGATCTGAAGGGCTCTAGCGCTTTCCGGCTGCAATGATAAAGCCTTTTCAGCAAGCGCTTGGGCCTCCTTTAGTTCTCCCTTTACCATCAAACAACTGGCTTTGTCTGCATAGCCAACTGCCGCGTCAGGAAATCGCTTTGTCAATTGCTCGGCAAGCTCCGATGCCTCTTCCGTGTTGCCGCTAGCAATGGCAATTGCAGACAGCATCTCAGTCGCTTCCCAGAAATCTTTATTGATTTGCAAAGCTCTCTCAGAATCTTGCTTTGCTTTTCTCCAGTCATCCGACTCCAAATAAATCCAGGCTCTAAGAGTGTAAGCTCTAGGACTTTTGTCATCCAACTCAACGGCTTTATTCGCATCAGCGAATGCCTTTTCATATTCGAAAGTATCGAGATATAACTGCGCTCTGGTCAGATAACCGTAGGAAATATTGGGTGCCAACTTAATTGCTTCATCGGCTCCTTCCAATGCTTTCTCGTAATTCCGCAGGTTTAGATCAGCAAGAGCAATGGAGGACAATATAAAGGGCATGTGACTTTTATCAGTTTCTAGCTCTTTTGCCTTCGATAAGTATTCAATTGCTTTTTTATACTTGCCTTCGCGCAAGAATGTTACTCCTAGCTCGCGATAACACCAGCCGGTCTTCGGATTAGCCTCAACCGACTTGAGCAAATCGGCTTTTGCTTTCTCGAAGTCGCCCTGCTCTCTTTCTGAAACACCCCTGTACGCGTAATAGAAACTGTCGACAGGAGTTTGCTGTAATTGTTTATCGCAGAGCGCAACCGCTTCGCTCCACTTGCGCTCCTTCATCAAAGCGCTAACTTCATCATATTTATCTTGCCCGCCGCTCGAGCACTGACAGAGACAAGTCGAGGAAAGCAAGCAAAAAATCAACGGCGCCAATATTCGTCTTCTAAACTTGTTTCCACTGGTTGCGGGGTTCATTCCTCTTAATCTATGCTCCTTAGACTGGGTGCTTCGGTTCTAATTGGATACAAAGCCAGCTTAACAAAGCAGAATGGTTGTCGAGTATTTTGCAGCGTTCTTCTTAAGAATTTCAGCTAACAGACCTTTATCATGTGATTGTCGTCGGCGAGCCGTCGTTCGTATACTCACCTGACGGATTCAAGTGCCTCAATTCGCTGACCGTAAACTAATTTGTTTGGACGAATTTCGCCTATTGATTGGATTTAAATTCCTTTTCGAAATAGAATTCAACTGCGCATCAGTTTCTCGGATAGCGGTTTGGCGATGGATTACAACAAGAAGCACAACCATAGCGGACTTCTCGTACGAGTCAAAGGTACCGTCCAGGGCGTGGGCTTCAGACCGCATGTATTCAAACTCGCCCAGGAATTCGGGATTAACGGATATGTGCTCAACGATGGCGACGGCGTCTTGATTGAGGCATGGGGAGACGAAAAGAAGCTCCAGTCTTTTGTCCGCGCCATCGACACGCAAAAGCCTCCTCTCTCAAACGTCGTTAGCATTGAGCAAAATGTCATTGAGGACCGAGAAGGCGAGGCACCGCAGGCATTTGTAATACGCACGAGCGTGGCTACCGACGTTGCCACCAATATCTCTGCCGATGCCGCTACCTGCAAGGCATGCCTTGACGACGTGAGAGATCCACTCAACAGAAGATTTAGATATCCATTTACAAACTGCACAAATTGCGGGCCCCGCCTATCGATCGTCCGAGGGATTCCATACGATCGAAAGACTACCAGCATGTCGAAGTTTCCTATGTGCAACCTGTGCTTGAAGGAATACAACGATCCGAGCAATCGCCGTTTTCACGCTCAAGCGAATGCTTGTCACGACTGCGGTCCCAAAGCCAGGCTCGAACGCATGGACGGCATATCGATGCACACAGAAGGCTTGACTGATTTGGATGATGTCGATGCTGCGCTCACCTTGATACAGGCAGGAGAAATCATAGCCATAAAGGGCATCGGTGGATACCATCTGGCAGTTGACGCGTGTGATGAACGCGCTGTCAGTAAACTGAGAAAATCGAAAGCGCGCATGGAAAAACCATTCGCGCTCATGGCCAGGGATCTCGATGTCATCAAGCAATACTGCAGCGTTAGCGAGCAGGAAGAAAGACTTCTGACGAGTTGGCAGGCTCCTATCGTCTTGCTAAGGTCCAACGGTAATCTCTCGGTAGCTCCATCAATATCACCGGGGCAAAATACGCTCGGGTTCATGCTTCCGTACACGGCTATGCATCACCTGCTCTTGATGCGCATGGATAGACCGATTGTACTAACATCGGGGAATCTGTCGGATGAGCCTCAATGCATAGACGATAACGATATGCGGGTGCGATTGAAAGAAATCGCCGACTACGTGCTTCTTCACGATCGTGACATCGTTAATCGCGTCGACGATTCCGTGGTAACACAGGCAAGCGGACCAATACAGATTTTGAGAAGATCTCGAGGATATGCCCCGGAGGCGATTGTTTTGCCGCAGGGATTTGCCACTGGCAAGAATGTCTTGGCTCTGGGCGGCCAACTCAAAAACACTTTCTGCCTGACAAAGGGAGATAAAGCGATTGTCTCTCAGCATCTCGGGGACCTCGATGATGCAAGAACGCTGGCAGACTACGAATACAATCTCGAACTCTATTCGAATCTTTTCGAACACAAACCGGACCTACTCGTTGTAGACCAGCATCCGGATTACCAGAGCACGAGATTGGGCGAGCGAATGGCCGGCAAGGGCAGCTTAGAGCTGATATCAGTGCAGCATCACCATGCACACATAGCCTCAGTATTGGCAGAAAATACCTGGCCGCTGCATGGGGGCAAAGTTCTCGGAGTGGCGCTCGACGGGCTCGGTTATGGCACAGGTGGAGAACTCTGGGGCGGCGAATTTTTCCGCTGCGACTATCGGGAATTCGAGCGCATCGGCACATTCAAACCGGTGGCTCTTTTAGGCGGCGCACAAGCAATGCGACAACCTTGGCGCAACACTTATGCTCATTTGATGGCTGAGATTGGCTGGCAAGGATTTCTCAACGATTATGAAAAGCTGGACCTGGCAAAATTCTTTCAAACCAAACCGCTCAAGGTCCTGAACGGCATGTTGAAAAGTGGCGAAAACTCGCCGGTTTGCTCGTCCGCAGGAAGGCTGTTTGACGCAGTTTGCGGAGCATTAGGAATTTGCCGAGAAGAAATAAGTTATGAGGGGCAGGCAGCGCTACAACTCGAGAGTCTCGCGCAAGAAATGTATGTGAATAACATTAGAGATGAAGACGCATACGGATTTGGCTTCGGCAGCTTGCCGGACAGCGGATTACCGTATATCGAGCCAGTTCAAATGTGGCATTCCCTCTTAAGAAACATCCTGGAGGACACTCCAATCCCAGTTATGGCTGCTCGCTTTCACAAGGGCCTTGCCAACGCTATTGCAAAAATGGTCTTGAAACTAATTCAAGTCGACGGCGAGCCCTGGACAAACACCATTGCCTTGAGTGGCGGGGTTTTCCAGAACAAGCTACTGCTTGAGCTGGTCAAAATCAGCCTAGAGGCCGAGGGTTTGCGGGTGTTGGTCCATGCTAGAATGCCCGCCAATGATGGTGGCATTTCGCTTGGTCAGGCGGCGATTGGGCTGGCTCGTATGCATTCAGAAGGAGCATAATCATGTGCCTTGGCATTCCGGGACAAATTGTCGAGATTACGGACGCCGCCAGGAAGCTGGCCAAAGTCGACATTGCCGGCGTAAAACGTCAGATTAACATCACTTGCATAGTTGATGAAGAACACCCAGCGGAATCATGTCTTGGAGATTGGGTGCTCGTTCATGTCGGATTTGCAATGGGGCGCATCGACGAGGACGAAGCAAGAAAGACCCTCGAGCTTCTGATGAAGCTGGGTGAAGCGCAAAAAGAGCTCGATTCAATGAAGGCGCCGTTGCAATGAAAAAGGGCATAAGAAAAGGGTTGTCGGTCCATAGCACGGAGAATTCTCCGCGATGCGTCTTTGCTAGGTGGGCAATAAGATGAAGTTTGTTGATGAATTTCGCGATCCGGAATTAGCCTCACGGCTGATTGAAGAAATTCGAGTCCTCGTTGCCGAGCTATCGAAAAGCAGGAAGTTGCCGATTCAACTGATGGAGTTTTGCGGCGGTCATACCCACACAATCTTTCGCTATGGAATTGAGCAGCTTTTGCCGGAAGAGATAGAGCTGGTCCATGGACCAGGTTGTCCCGTATGCGTTTTGCCTATGGGTAGAGTCGATGACTGCATTTCCCTGACCGAGCACAAAAATGTGATCCTGACGACTTTTGGCGATGCCATGCGAGTACCAGGATCAAAAGGAAGTCTTTTGCAGGCTCGAGCTGCCGGCGCCAATGTGCAAATGGTCTATTCACCGCTTGATGCGCTCGAACTGGCAAAGAAAAAACCAGATCATGAAGTAATCTTTTTCGCATTAGGCTTCGAGACGACGATGCCGAGCACGGCTCTGACGGTCTTGACGGCAGCGCAGGAGATGATAGATAACTTCTCTCTGTTTTGCAATCACATAACTTCCGTGCCTACAATCAAGGCCGTTCTAGATTCACCAGACATGCGCCTGGACGGCTTTATCGCTCCTGGTCACGTAAGTATGGTTGTGGGGGAACAACCGTTTCACTTCGTGGCTGAGAATTACAAGAAGCCCATTGTTATAACAGGCTTCGAACCGCTCGATATACTTCAATCGATCTGGATGCTCATAAAACAGTTCGCTGAAAATCGCTGCGAACTCGAGAATCAGTACTCACGAATTGTCAAAGCCCGCGGCAACGATCAAGGGCTGGAAGCGATTGCTGAGGTCTTCGAATTGCGGGAATTCTTCGAATGGAGAGGTCTCGGCTCCATTGCTCAATCCGGCGTCAAGCTGAAAGAAAAATACGCCGCGTTCGATGCAGAGAAGAAATTTTCCCTTCCCAATCTACATGTCGCAGATCCGAAATCTTGCCAGTGTGGAGAAGTTTTGACAGGTACTATCAAACCATGGCAGTGCAAAGTGTTCGGAAAAGAATGCACTCCGCAGAATCCACTGGGCGCCTTGATGGTCTCGTCCGAAGGCGCCTGCGCAGCTTACTACAGCTTCGGGAGTGTCAGCGAGCTTTTGGCCAAGAAAGAGTCCGAGATGCAGGAGTCGCAGGCATGACGATAAGGGCGGGCAATCCAAAGGAAAGGCAACCGGTGGTTATCGCAGACACTATCAATATGTCGCATGGAAGTGGTGGCAAAGCCATGCGGGAGCTGATAGACGAAATTTTTGTTCAAACTTTTGACAATGATCTTTTGAGCGAGTTAGAAGATCAAGCCACTATTGATCTCTCGCAATTTTATAAAAGCGGTGACAAACTGGCATTTACTACAGACTCATATGTAGTCGACCCTATCTTCTTTCCGGGAGGAGACATTGGAAAACTCGCCATAAACGGCACGGTTAATGACCTGGCAGTAGGTGGTGCAAAACCACTTTATCTGACCTGCGCGCTCATTATCGAAGAAGGTTTTCCTGTGAAAGACTTGCGGACAATTATTCGCTCAATGAAAGAAGCCGGCGATTTGTGCGGCATCCAGGTTGTCGCCGGTGACACCAAGGTTGTTGGGCGCGGTCAGGCGGACAAGCTATTTATCAATACCTCCGGCGTCGGCATTATTCCAAACGGTGTGAAGCTTGGGGCTTTTCAGGCAGAGCCTGGAGACGCGATCATTATCAACGGCACTATCGGTGATCACGGGGCGGCAATTGTTGGATGCCGGCAAGATCTTGCGCTGGAAAATAACATACAAAGCGACTGCCAACCTCTCAACGGTCTTATCGAAAGCATTCTAAATACAGGCAAAAAGATTCGCTGCATGCGCGACGCAACTCGCGGCGGGGTCGCTACAGTATTGAATGAATTCGCCCAAAGCGGAGGATATGGAATTCGCATTCACGAAAGCAAAGTTCCGATCCATTCCGAGGTAAGAGGAATCTGCGAAATCTTGGGTTTCGACCCGCTCTTTCTCGCCAACGAGGGAAAGCTGGTGGCAATTGTACGAGGCGAAGATGCGCAAGATGTTCTAGCCTGCATGTTGGAACATCCGAGCGGCAAGGGAAGCGCCATAATCGGCGAGGTTACGGAGCAACCGAAAGGTAAGGTAGTAATGGCAACCACATTCGGTGGCGAGAGAATTCTTGATTTGTTGCTTACCGATCAGTTACCGCGCATTTGCTAAGGGCAGCAGTTGCCACCATTTACATAGGTCTCATGCGATAACCGACGCGAGCGATATTTTCGATCATTGACTGTTCCAGATCATCATTCTCGTCAATTACTTTTCTGATTCTGCGCACAGCCACTCGCAATCCTTCCGGAGTCGCATCCGAATCATAATTCCAGACATTGTCTAGCAGCGCCTGTGTGCTGAAAATTTGCGTGGGATGACGCATCAAAAATTCCAGCAGAGCAAAATCTCGCGGCAGCAAGCGCAATTGCTTTCCGTCCCGGCTCACTTCGAACTTAGTCGGATCCAGCATCAATTTTCCCCATGTAAGAGGGCCTGCGTTTGTCAATGTCGGTCTGCGCAACATTGAGCGAACACGTGCAGCAAGCTCCTTCAAATGGAATGGCTTGGTCAAATAATCATCAGCTCCGGAATCGAGCCCTTGCTCCTTCTGTTCTACTTCGCTTTTACCGGTGAGCATTATCACAGGAGTGCCACCACCAGAAGCGCGAAAGTCTCTCAAAATGGAGATTCCGCTTTTGCTAGGCAAATCCCAATCGAGCACAATCACTTCATAGGTGCGTGTCCTGATCGCTTCCATAGCGTCGAGGCCATCGTGAACGGTATCTACCGTATGACGCTCGTCGCACAGCATGTCACTAATCGTGACAGCCAAATCCTCGTCGTCTTCAATCAATAGAATTTTTGCCACTATGTCGCCCCAGACCCACTCAGTCAATAAATATACCTTCTCGACCACACTCTTGACAGGCCCTGCTGAGATAATGTCGGTATGCGAACGCGGATTTCACTTACCACCAAAGTTTTGCTTTTCGTCTCTGTTCCCCTCCTCATTCAACTGGGGCTTCTTGCCGCTCTTGCACACTTACAGAAAGAGGCCGAGGACGCGCTGCAAGCATCAGCGCACAGCAAGGCGGTCTCAGACAAAATCCACGAGATCATTTCCGACATTTTTAATTTCTCTCGTCGCTATCGCTCGAACGAAGCACTTGAGAACACTCCGCTTGACGACGACATCGGCCGCATGTTGGCCGCTAAAGTATGGCGTGACTACGACGATCTAAAAGAGATAACTAAATCACAGCCGGAAATCTACAGCACCGTCATCGCGTCTGAAAGAACAACAAGACAAGCGCTCGAATTGTACAGGGTAATAAAAGAAGCATGGAATCAAAGGGATCAGCTTTCACACGCTGAGAAAGTACTTTTAGCCCGCAGGATGCGCCAGGGCAAGATGGACAAAATTGTCAATCAATTAGTCATGATTGCCGATGAGCAACGCCGCGTTTATGACAAAGCTCCGGAAGAGCAGGGTGAGTTTAGAAAACGAGCTCAAACAATCATGATCGCTCTGGGTATTTTCGACCTGGCTCTGGGCGTTTTTCTAGCGCTCTTTCTTACACGAGGAATTACAACCAGACTGCAGAAAGTCAGTGAAAATACAACAAACCTGGCAGCCGGTGTGCCATTGCATCCGTTGATGGAAGGCAACGATGAGATCGCCAATCTCGACCAAGTATTTCACAAGATGGCAATCGAATTGAAGGAGGCGGCTCGAAAGGAAAGAGCCGTGGTTGAAAATGCCGTAGACTTCATCTGCACACTGGACGCAAATAACAGGCTGGTTGCAGCAAATCCGGCCTCGACCACTCTTTTGGGAATGGAACCTGGCGAGCTGGTAGGAAAGTATGCAATCGAATTGGTATCTGAAACGGACAAGAATAAAGCCACCGACTTTTTCGCAAGATTGAAGGAGGATGAGATAAGTGCATCTGTCGAGTTGGAACTGATTACCGCCGGAAAAGAATCCATTGATACATCATGGTCTGCTCACTGGTCAAAAGCCGAAGATTCGATTTTCTGCGTCGTGCACGACATATCGGAAAGGCGCCGCATTGAAAAACTGAAGCAGGAAGTGACGGCGATGATAACGCATGATTTGAGATCGCCGCTGAATACAGTAGTAAATGTCCTGGATTTTTTCGAGAGGCTGACGGCTGATTCTCAAGACGAAAGAGTCGATCGCTACGTCAGTATGGGACGTCGCAATACGGACAGGATGCTCTCCCTTATTAATGACTTGCTTGATATTGAGAAGATCAAGTCCGGCAACATGAATGTTGAAATCAAAGATTTTTCTCTCGGCGATTGCTTTCTCACTTGCGAAGAACTCACCGCGGCAGCGGCTGAAGAAGTGGGCGTCAATCTCGATTTCACTGATTGCGACACGAGGGTGAGCGCGGATCAAAACCTGATCGATCGAGTGCTCACAAATTTAGTATCAAATGCAATCCGCTATTCACCGAAAGGAAAAGCCGTTCAAATATTCTGCAAAGAAGAAGAAGGTGACTTTGCCACGATTGCGGTCAAGGATGAAGGTCAAGGAATTCCTGAAGACGAACTTCCGACAGTCTTCGAGCGATTCAAACAATTAAAGAGCGGCGGAGCGAAGAATAAAGGCGGCTCCGGTCTCGGTTTGACCATATGCAAAGCCATCGTGGAAATGCACGGAGGCAAAATTTGGGCTGAAAGCGCGGGTCAGGGCAGTACCTTCTTATTTACCATCCCCCTGTCCAAGAATTGAGCTTCCCTCCCCGGCAAGAGCCCAAAAGCCCCACAGGCGCGCAAATTCAACTTAGTAATGCAGCCGTAACAAACTAATCACGGACTCGTAACTTCGACCCCTTATCTTAGGGTCAAGCGCAAGTCCGCCCCTTCTCACGATAACAACTTACAGCCTGCGAGCCACCCCGTTCGCAACGCCTATCCCTTGCACCGATTTTCTTCAGCACCAGGAGGTCTTCCATGGCTGGAAATGCAGCATTAGAAAGAGCCGTAGAGTCAACATCCAATCTAGTAAAGGACACCCCCGATACAGCGGCAAATGCCCGGGATGAAGTCAATCGAGCCCTAGATACGTATGATTTTTCTCCTAGAGAATACGGAAATAAGCTTCAAGAACAAGGAATACTGGGAGATGTTGTTCTATTCGATAGCGCCAACCTGGATACGGACCAAAATGGCGAGATAACATATCCAGAGGCGCTGGATGCTGCCGTTTCAAATGAATCAGACGCACTTACTAGAAGTTTGGGTGAATATCTCTCCGAGCAAATCTCCGTAAACTACGAACCATTTAAGTTGCCTGAAGTGGCTGAGAGTTCAGAAGACCCGGTTGTTCAGAGCGCAGACGAGCCTGCAGAAGCTCAGACGGATGAGCCTGACTTCGACCCTGCGAAATATGCCGATGGTGAAATTGGACAAGAGGAACTGGCTTACGCGAATACAAACTTTGATGACATTGACGGTGATAGCGATGGCTTTATCACGACTGGCGAACTAGAGGAGTATACGCCGAAGGTGGCTGGAACAATCTCGGAAGAGGACGCCGGTAAGCTTCTCGATCTCAAAGATAACGTAGGTGAACTTGAAGAGAAAGCAAATGACGAAGTCTTGGATGAAAATGATGGACTCACTCGTGCTGACCTTCAGGCGGCCGCTGAAGAATATTTGGCGGAACAAAGAGACAGCAGCACAGAACCTGCCGAGGATGAGATCACCGCAGAGGATGTCCTGACAGAAAAAACGCCGGAGGAAAAAGCACTCGATACACTTGGCAGTGCGAACGCCTCCACTGAAGATCAATTGCAAGCAATCAAGACTCTTGTGGAAGCAGGTCAAACAACAGCCACTATCAAGGATGCTGATGGAACCGAATTGACTGTTCGCCTCGAGGTTCAACCTATTTCGGAAGGCTCGGATAGAAGTTTCGTTCACATGTTCGCAGTGGATGAAAGCGGAAGAGAGACGGTCGTGCTGAG
>JAIETE010000258.1 GCA_019745505.1 Candidatus Obscuribacterales bacterium
GCTTCAGCCATGGGCAAGTAGATCTTCATGGTTTGCTTCAGGTAATCATCTTGAAACTCGGTGTCTATCGAATCGATCGATTCGCGAACATTGTCGAGGCGATCGCTGAGTTTGATCAAGCGAGTGGGAATAGGTGCTTGATTCAAGCGATCGTAGTATGTGGTCAACTGTTGACCGCGACTCAAAGCTGCGTCTCTGGGCGGTTTGCTCAAGGTCGAGACCATAAGGGCAATATTGCCTGTGAATTGTTGTTCGAGATCGGCTGTTTTTACCTTGCCTTCGGAATTCTCGAGGACATCATGCAAGAGCGCCGCCGCAATCACTTCTGTGTCACGGTATTCCAGCTCCTCGAGCAAAACGAGAGCAACGCGCATAGGATGGATTATGTAGGGTTGAGCGGTCACGCTCTTGCCTGGACGGCGAACCTGCTTCTCATGCACTTCTTCCGCCAAAGCCAGAGCCTTCCAGAGCATTGCTCTTTCTGCCGCCTTGTAGTCGTCCAACTGGCTTACCAGCCTGTGTCTGACCACTCCTGCCAAACTCTTCTTCTTCATCGGAAATTTCCACTTCCTGGCAATCCGGTCGCCGAGATTCGTGTCACATCCCTTAGATTATACGGGCCTGAGAAAAGTCTCGTGCCTCCTGGCATCTCCTCGCCACATCGCTTGACACATCTTCCAGCGGCTTGCCTTTCAGGCAATGCATTGCAAGAGTTGCCAGCCCGCTCACGGTTTTGTCACAGTGCCGGCTCTACGCTGATATCGCCGACCAGGTCATCGACATTGCTGAGAGGTGTGGAGCTTATATGAAAGACAGTTTTGAGTCGACTGCCACTAATGCTCAGGCTGAAGGAGAAAGAAAGAAATTCGATAGTTTGAGTGAATTGATTTCGCGCGATATTTTTGGTCCGCCCCCGGGTCAACCAGCTCAAGAGAGCCGGCACATGATTTCAAGTCCCAACCCGAAAGATTTCAAGGTGTCGTCGATTGATGTTGAGCATTTGTTGGCTGACGAGAAAATCAGCCTTGGACTGATTCATGGCGGTGTGACAAGAGCTGATTTGAAGGAAATATCCAAAGCCGCGCACACTAGTGGTGATGCGCGTAAAGAGAAGACTGCAGCTTTTCTAGATACGCACTTTGACGACATCACAAAGCTGTCATCCCAGGGCGATCAGGACATTGCCCGTGCCGATTTTGGGCTGTATCAGGCATACTTGCGTCACCAAGAACTGAAAGATACCCCGCGCAACCCTGACCTGGAGGGTTGGAAACAAATTCACCTCAACCAGGAAAAGAAGAACACTGTCATCCCTTACGCTTTGGAAGTAGCGTCGAACACCGGTATGTTGTCGTCATGGAGCAGAGTAAAAGAAATGCCCTCAGTGGCGGCGCGTTTGAATGCTTTTAAGGCGGCAAGTCCTGTAGCGTTCTATGGCACGCTTACAATTGCCGCCCTCGGTATTATTGCCAATAACCGTGCTGTAAGCCGCGATTTGGGTGAAAAGGCAAGTGCGTACATAAATGGCGATGCGATTGAAAAACACTTTTACGATGAATCAGCACCGGCGATGAAGCGATTGCTGGGGAAGAGTCATATGTGAAAAACCAGTGTGCATTAAATCGTATAGTAGATGACTCGCGAAAAACGAAAGATGAAGAGCACATCTTTCGTGAGCGAACAAGGAGACCGTCGCAGCCGACGGTCTCCTCATTGCTTCTATGCGGAAATTGAGGCAGGCCAAGCTTCAAGCAGTCGCGGGACTACTTGTTATTCTTCGCCTTTTCGGAGCACCCGCACTTGTGCTTCTTGTTTCCTTTCTTGTTCTTCTTCTGCTTCTTCGAGCATTTGCACTTCTTCGACTTCGGCTTGTCTTCGCTCTTGCCGGCAGCCTCTCCTTCGCAGGCGATGCAGTAGTCGCTCAGCTTGGGCTTCACGACAGTGCCATCATCCCTGGTGCCGACCGGAATCTTGACGCCCTTGGCGTCAACCGCGACGTAAGTGGCTTCTGCTTCGGTGACTGGGATGATTTCACCGCCGCGATTGACCTCCACGCGGATTTTCGTGGTGATCGAAGTTTTGCCGATCTTGACGATGTCTGCCCAGCAGATGAGCAGGTCACCGCGCAGGACGGGCTTCTTGAAGATGACAGAATCCATCGCCACCGTAACCACGCGACCAGGGTGAGCCTGACGAGCGGCAACGGCGCCGGCGATGTCGATTTTTGCCAGCAGAACCCCGCCGAAGATGTTGCCGGAGGGATTCTCGTGCTCGGGCATCATCAGTTCGACCAGGGAGGGACATTTAGCTTTCGCTTCCATGAGAGACTCCTGAAAGAGTTATGGGGGCCGAGCTGCATCCGCAGCCGGGCTTTCCCAAGTGATTAGAGAAATTGGCAGAGAAGCGCAGGCACAGACGGCGCCCGGAAGCGCTCGTCCGTGTGCGTCCCAGCGCACGAGTTATCAGCTCGGCGGCATCGGGAATGGCATCGATTGAAACCTTCCCCTGCGTGCCTGCCTGGCCATCTTTTGCGTGATGTGAAAACTCGTGAAGCGGCAGCCGATGTTTCGGCTTCACTGCTTCGTCGTACCAGCCGCCGTAATACTCGGGGTACAACTCGCCAGTGTTGGATGTGACTGCCTTGCGCATCGCCTTGAGGATGGCAGGCCGGCCGCCGCGCTTGTAACGGCGCAGCCAGGACAGCGAGTGATCGTCGACTTTCAGCCCGAGCTTGACCAGCTCGGCTGTTACCTTCACCTCGTGCACGATGCAGTCGGTCTCGGCGTTGAGATTGAACTCGATGAACTCCTGGCGCCCCATCGTGCGCGGAATCGGGTCGGGTGTGGGCTTGACGATCATGTGCACTTTCTCGTGCGCAAGAGCGATAAGCTTCTGCGCCACTGAGCAATGCGTTCCCAGATAGATGGTCATGCGCTTGCGCATCGAGTAAGCTTGGCAGTGCTTGCCCTCGCCTGACACCTTGCGAATCTTCACGCCGTGCTGTCTGAGCTCGTCGAGATCCGCAACCAGCGTCGGGCATTTTGCAAGCGTGTCCGCGAACTTACGACCGAATTGTTTGCGTAATTTTTCCATTATCGCCCCCTTAATGCTTTGACCTCCTTGACCAGGCGCACGAGATCGGTGAGCGATGTCGTAGCTTCGGTTTCGGAAGAGTCTTTCTGAGAAGGCAGGCAGAGGAGACACTGGCTGTCATAGATGTCAGCCAAGGCTTGAATTCCTGTCGCCTGGATGCGCTCCGCAATCTTTGCGAAGTCGCGTTTTGTCGAAGCTCGCTCCACAGCCATTAGCGAGGCCGATACGATGTGGCGCGCGTCCACAACAATGTCGACGCTGGGGTCGCCATTCTCCAGCTGCGCGCTGACCTCGCGCACGAGTTGCTCGTCCGCTTCCGTCCAAGTCATCACGTCGGTGAGCGACTGATTCGAGAGCGAAGGCAGCTTCGATTTGAGCACGGCTTCTGCCACCGTTGGCAATACCGCACGCAGATCGGCCAGCGGCATGTTGAGCACGTAGGAGCCCGACTTGCGCAGCCAGGAGACTTGCGCAGGCAGGCTGCCGCCCATGATGGCAACGAGGCGCTCGTGCAGCGCGGTTGCATAGAGAGGCGCGTCTTTGATTGGCAGTTTGCGCACCATCTCGATGGTCAGCAGCACCCGGACGAGGTCCATCGGATATTCGGCAAAACCGGACTGCGAGTCGTATTCGGACGTCGTGGACAGCCCGCCGTTATGCCGAGAGTTGGAGAGGAGCAGCATGCCGGCGTCGACGAAAAGCGGACCCATGTTGATGAGCCCGGCAGCGTCCGCAGAAATTTCCGCAACCCACGCACCGAACAGCTCGCACATGAATTCGCGCGTCGTGAGAGTCTTCTGCTCACCCAGCAGTCCGGAGAAGAATGTTTTCCCGCGTGCAGGCAGAGCGACTGTCTGAGTCGAGGTCTTCACCTTCTTCTCATCGAACGACTTGCGAACAGCCGAGCGAATCGCTTTCTGGATGTCCGTCTGCAGCCCTTCGACGAGATGGTGAATGCCGTGACCAGCCACCTCATGACCATCTGCAAGCCAGAGTGGCAGGCAGGTGGCCTGGGCAATCGGCTTGGCGATGATAGTGAGAGGAAGTTCGCGCGAAGCGCCCAGAGCATAGGGTCCGCTCTGGTCTGTGGTGAAGAACGCCAGCGGGTCGAGGTCGGGATACAGCAGCTTCAGCTTGGAAGCTTTTGTTATCTGGTCATCCTCGATAAAACGGCGGAACAGATTGCTGCTCAAGGCGAGAAAAGCCTTCAGCTCTTTCTGATACTTCGAGCCGGACAGCTGCACGATCGGTGCGGCCAGAACGGTGAAGACGGATTCCAGCTGAGCGAAAACCGCTTGCCGGCGAGCAGTTGCTCGCGGACCGAGTGGTTTCAATGCTTCCTCCGCTTGCACCAGCGCGGCGTTGAGAATATCAACGTACGGCTTCTGATAGCGAGCAGGAAGGAATTGCCGGCCGTTTTCGATTGCTGCTTGGAACGCATCGAGGCGAGAAGCGCCCTGAAACGGTTCCGGCAATGTGGACGGGCGCGACAAGGCGCTGGAAATGTACTTAGACATAGCCGGGTGTGAGCCCAGCGGTATGAGTTTATCCATGTTCAACTCCATATTTCGCCTGCCCGACATTGCCGAACAGAGCAAGGATGCCCAAGCGTCATGAGCTCATGGGAAGTTTCTGCAAATACTGTTGGTGCAGTAGTTGTAGTGTTCCGGTCAGAAAAACTTCTGATAGAAGAGCTATAGAGTGGCTTGGGGGTTGAGCTTTGAGAGTGAGAAGAAAATTTGAAAAACTGTCGCTAGAGAATTAGGCGTAAAGTCTACAAATGCTCTTGAATTCAAAACAAGAAAAATAGCGAAATTACACTAAGTCAAAACGGTGATGTCATGAGTGTTTGATTGTCAAGGAGGGCAATCGCGCAGGTGGCAGAGACGCACGTTTGGGTCTGAAACTCTCTGCCTGCAGGACCTCTCGGACGCGGTGATTGTCAGGAGGGGGCGGCGTTTTGCTGTTGTTATTGTCAGGAGGTGGCTCGTTTGCCTATAGCGCGGCTGAGCATCTCTACTCTCGGCCAGCTTGCGCGGGAAAACCTGAAAAACCTGGTGTTTCTTATTATCCAAGCTCTTGAGTTTGAATGTGGCTCTCGACTAGGTTGAAGCTCTTCACTAACTGATCTCCTCGGCAATTTCAAATTATCCGGTAACCCGCCCTCCTTCCAAGCTTCCCGCATTCTTGACACCGCATCCGGTGCCAAGGTGTTGGCTGTGAAGGTGCTTGTTCGTTGCCTGTCGAGAATTCGTAAGTGTGCATCTTCTGCGCACTGCATTGCCGACCAGTCCACCAGGAGATAACTATGATCGACAGCAAAATGAAATACCTGGTTGTGGCACGCCACGGTCAGTCATTTGCCAACCGGCGTCTGCAGAAGGAGAAGAACGGCTTCAAGTATTCACTGGCCGGCTCGGATACTTCAATCGGTTTGACGGCGCGCGGTAAAAATCAGTCTCGCAACAGCGGGTCTGCTCTGCAGAAGCTCTTTTCCGCAGAGCGCCGTTTTCGCCGCATGTACGTCAATCGCTTCGAGCGCGTTCGCCAGAGCGGCAGTTTGATTCGCTCGCGCTTCGACTATTCTCTCGAATGCTTCGAGGATAAGCGTCTGGAGAAGCGCAGCTACGGGGTTTTCTGGAATCTCACGTATCGCGGTGTGCAAGAGCTGTACCCTGACGAGTACGCGATCTTTCAGGCTCTGGGGCCGTTACGTTATCGTCCGCCCGGAGGAGAGAACTACAACGATCTCTTCGAGCGCGTTCAAAACTTCTGCGACGAAGAGGCGCTTGCGTCCTTTCAGGGCAATCAACTCATCGTCACGAGTTCTGCCGTCATGCTCGCTTTTCGCCGACTCTTTGCCGGTTTGAGCGATGCTGATCTCGTCGAACAATACGAGTCGATGCACATCGGCAACGGCGATTTCGACATCTACGAGTTCGACGAACAGTCCGGCACGTGGAAGTTGAAGTACATTTACGCTGCTAAATTTGCCGGTCGCCCTCAGGCGCTCCGTGCAGCTTCATAGCAGGCATAACATGAAATCATCTCCTGGCTGGGTCCACGTAAGAAATGCGAAATAGCTGCTCTTGCGTGGACCCAGTCCATCTTCCTCTTTTTTTGTTTGTAAATAAACTATAAGAAGTAGTAAAAGCGGCGAGCTCAGGTTTGCACTCCTTGAAATTGCTATATTTAGGCCGACAGGACTTTGCGCCATGAAGCTGAAGATAGAGCTGGACAGACAATCAGAGACGCCCTTGCATCGGCAGCTGTACGACAAGATGACAGGGCTGATATTGAGCGGCGCTCTTGAGCCTGGCGCGCGCATACCTGCAAGTCGAGCTCTGGCAGAAGATCTCGGGATATCTCGCCCGACCGTAATTGCATGTCTGGAACAGCTCGTTGAGGAGGGCTATATAGAAACCAAGCCATACTCCGGCAGCTTTGTTTCCAGCAGAATTGCCGCCTCTACTTTGAAGCGCACCCTAAACCCTGGCGCCAAAGCGAAGCCTGCTGCGATTGCCGATTACGAACTTTCTTCCTATGGCAAATTCATTGCCGGCACCCCCGAGATTGCTGCGCGCCTGGAGCCGGAAATTTCTTTCTACTGCTGGCGTCCAGCTCTCGACCAGTTTCCCATCGCCGAATGGGGCCGTGTTCTCGGCAAACATACGCGTAATTCTTCAGTCGGTATGCTTGATGCTAACTGGGACCCCCAGGGTTTACTTGACCTGCGTGAAGCCCTGGCAAAATTGGTGAGGCGTTTTCGTCAGGTGTCATGCCATCCCGATCAGATCTTTCCGGTAATGGGCTTGAATGGGGGACTTGATCTCGTCAGCCGTCTTCATCTTGATGCAGGAAGCGGCGTTGTCGTCGAAGAGCCGGGATTTCGCCCGGCTTGTTTCGAAGCCTGCGGCGCTCAATTGCATGCGGTGCCGATTGACGATGACGGGCTCTTAGTGAAAAAACTGCCTGCCAGGCGAGGCAGAGAAAATTTCGATCTTGCCTATTTGACGCCCGCTCACCAGTTTCCTACCGGCGCCGTAATGCCGCTGGCGCGCCGTCTGGAATTCCTGGAATGGGCGAAAGACAGCGGCACGCTTGTGCTCGAGGACGATTACGACAGCGAGTATCAGTATAGCGGTCAACCGATTCCGGCACTGATGAGCCTTGATAGAGATCAGCGCGTCATTTATTTGGGCACTCTCAATCAGATTATGTATCCGTCTCTCGGGTTTGGTTATTTGATCGTGCCACCGCGCTTGGTGTCGCTTTACAGGAAAGCGCGGAAAATGGCGGGCGAGCAATTCTCACCGCAATTTCAGGCCGCGCTCGCCGAATTCATTGCTGAAGGTCATTTGGACAGGCATGTGAAAAGGCTGCGCGTCCTTTACCGCGGGCGCAGCGATACTCTTGTAGCGGCTTTGGAAAGGCGGTTCAAGGACAAGGTGGCGATTGGAAGCAATCGGCGCGGAGTGTTTTTGTCCGTCGCATTCAATGTCGGGCTTGACGATGACGAAATCGTTGAGCGTGCTCTGGACGCCGGAGTCGGTTTGAGTAGTGCGCGAGAGTTTTACAGCCGAAAGAAACCATCCGGTCAATTCATTCTGGGGTTTGGCAGTTTGACCGAAAAGGAAATTGAGAAAGGTGTTCAAAAGCTGGCTTCAGCCCTACTCTCTGGATGAATGTGCGGCTGGCTGGGATATAGTTCCGCTCGGCCAAGTCTTGCTTGTTTGTAATAATTGGTAATATTGTTAAGCAAAAATGTTGGCAAAAGAACTTACCAGCAGATTTTTCTGTTTTTGCTTTCTCATTGGCTGAATTCCACAACGAGCAATTGGTCAAGACGCTCATATATCTTCCATTGCAGTTGATGTGTTACCGCAGACGATTGCCGGATGACGCAGAGATTTCGACGGACTGCTGCGAGCTGTGATAACTGTGGTCAGGTAAAAACATCAAATAATCAAAAAGCAAACTATCCAAAAATTTCCGATTGTTCGTCATCATTTTTTAGCTATTCCGCAATCTGTCACTGTCTCCGGCGTCCATGGAATTGGCCTGGCGTGCGCCAGCTTATCTCTCGCTCACTTGAGTTGCATTTGGACTAGGACTAGGTTGGAGCTGTAAGTAATTTTTTCTTCTTCGACAGGCATTAACCCACCTCCGAAACCCCCAACTCATGCACTGTGCTCCTCTGCACTTCCTCTGCCACCCGGCAGCGGTCTCTAATCGCATGTTTTGAAGCGCCTGTTCGACGAGAAAGTAACTCCAAAAAGGAGACACCTGATGAACTTACCTAATCTCCCCAATCAGCTCGGGCTTGCCCTTGCTGGTGTGGCACTTGTGATATCTGTCGGGTTCTTTGTCTACACACCCCTGCCTCCAGCCAGCGATCCCGATATCCCTGCATCGCCGACTTCCTACACGGAAGTGATGCCGGAATCCAGCGGTGAGTTGTATCGCATTCATGTCCGCAATCTGATGGGCGTCGAGACGTCTGTGCAGATCAAGTTTCTGGATGGCTCGCAAGGCGTTCTGCAACTTTACCCGGACGGCGACACGAAGGAGGAAGTCCGCCTCTTTCTCGACAAGAGCGTTCGCAAGCAAGCTGCATTTGATACACACGGGCAGCTCACCGAAGGATTCGAGTACCGCCCGGACCGTACTTTGTTATGGAAGGCTGTTCCTCTGAGCGGCGGCAGGACTCTCACTCAGTCTTACTGGCCCTCCGGACAGCTTTTCTTGCAACGCGTGTACGATCCCGAGAAAAGAACCACCAGTGTGAGCTTCTATCGTGAGAATGGGACTCGCTGGCAGGAGACGCTCAGCGTCGGTGAGGACGTGCTCCTGGAGCAGCGCCTCTTTGACGAGAGCGCACGCCTGCGCACCCTGTATTCGCTGGTCTACGACGGTATCGGCAGCCCCAAAGTTCAGGTCCTGTACCTGGATGAAAATGGCAAGCCGGACTTCGATCAGCATTACGGACACACTGCCGACTATTACTACGATCCGGCCAGCGGCGTTGCCAACCCCAACCGTTTGGCTCTGAAAAGCGTCGGCGTTTATGATGACGGCAAGCTCGTCCGGAGGGTTTTCGTGACTTCTTCCGGGCGAGTGCATCTGATCGAGAAATACCGCTCCAATTCAGCCATCGAACGTGCGTACGTTCAGTCTAACGGCGTGATCTCGCAGATAGAAGTCGTCGAGGCGGGTGGAAGCCGCAGTGCTCAGTACGATTTCGACGGCAAATTCGGCAAAGCGCCTCCCCTCGACGATCGGCTCCGTGTGGACCTGCCCGACGGAACGGTGCCCTTTAAGCACTTCGAAGCAGCCGAGAGGCTGCATCGACAACCGCAGTGATCCGGAAATTGAAAGGATAAAGCATGCATGATTTGTATGCCGCTATTCTAGATTTCGTCACTGTCGCGAAGTCAGTGCGATTTCTAGCGAGTGCCATGCTGGCACTCGTGCTCGTTTCTATCGGCATGACATTGATAAGACGCTGGCGACAGCCGGCTGAGCTTGTCACATCGCTGTCGATTCAGAAAAATCTGCCGCGTGTTTCTTTTGTGGGTATGGTTTCACAAACCCTCTTCCTGCTCTCGATGCTCTGCCTCAACCTCTGGTTGGCGCAGCCTGTAATCCCCGTTTCCAATACGATGGAGACACTGGAAACGCGCGACATCTTTATCGCGGTCGACAAGTCCGGCTCAATGGATTCGCAGATTCTCGATAATGACGGCAACTCTCAAGAAAGAAAAATCGACGCTGCTGCCCAGGCCGTCAAGTTCTTCGTCGAACGCAGAAAGGGGGATCGCATCGGTCTTGCCGTATTCGACGACAACACATATCTGCACTGGCCGATGACCGACAATCTTCAGGTCATCCTCAGAAAGGCTGACCTGATCTCGTCCTATGCGGGCGGAGGCACTAATTTCGAATCACCTACCGGACCGATCCAGACGGCTATAGACCACTGGAAAGACTACGGCAAGGCGAAGACGAAAGTGCTGATTATGGTCACCGACGGTGAGGCTCCCATAAGCGATGAGCGGATGGCGGCACTCACCAAACAGATGAAAGAACTGGGTGGAAAAATCTATATGATTGGCATCGGTGAAACCTGGAGCGATCCGGCGAAGGCTGATAACGAACAGGTCAAGGCGATCAAGAAATTGGTCGCCGGACTGAACGGTGTGATAATTTCCGCTGCCGACAAAGAGCAGATGCTCGATGCGATCAGCACAATCGACGCCATGGAGAAATCTAGTGTCAAGGTCGAGGTGGTAAACACCTACCAGGACATCTCGTTTTTCTTCGGCGTTTTCACGCTGTTTTTCCTGATGCTTTTCTTGCTGTGCGTTTCTCTGACGGGAGAGCGCGCTTAGCGCTTAGAAAGGAATAAAGCTATGCAACCGATAAGAAGTTGGTTGGAGCTTGGGGCGCTTTCATGTTGCCTCTTGCTCGGAACTCTAATGCTCGTGGCTGGATACAAATTGGAGACCTGGCAGTCACCGCAAGTCCGGCTTTACAACGAGGGGTTGGACTTGTA
>JAIETE010000276.1 GCA_019745505.1 Candidatus Obscuribacterales bacterium
GTGGATGCGCATGCCACGGGAACAGGCACCGGTGGACAGATAACCGTCAATAGCGTAGGCGATGCCACGTACGGCAATAATGCGATAAACGCCACCGGAGGTGCTGACGGAGGATTTGTCAATCTAAATTCGAATAGGGGCATGACAATAAACTTCAATGCAATCAACGCCGGCGGAGCCGACGGTGATGGTGCGCAAATCCTTTTGCTGGTAAATAACGCATTATCACTAAACGATACGAGCTTTTTGCCACAAGTAAACGGTACGGGCAGCTCGGGAGATGGCGGAAATCTCGTGCTTAATGCGGGAGATATTATTGTCGCCGGAAACTCGTCAGCTAATCCAATGGTCTTGCAGGCTCGAGGAAGCGGAACAGGCAGCGGCGGAGAAATTGAAATAACAAAAAATTCGGCCAGCACTATTTTTGTCGGTGCAGTCACAGGTAAGGCTCCAAGGCCGCCGGTTCTGTTTTTGTCCGCCGACGCGCGTAGTGGACTATTGGGAGGGAATGGCGGAAAGATCGATATACATAACGGCGGCGCCATGAACGTGAACATGTCCGGGGCATTGGCCGGACCAGTAGACACTGTAGGCTCCTGGGACGGTGCAGATTACACCTTTTCCGCCGGTAACACCAGTGCCGGCAAGGCGCTCATCGTAATCGGAAACATTGATGGCAGAGGAGTAAACGGCGGCAGTGGTGGTGATATTCGATTAGAATCGGACAACTCGTCAAGTTTCACGATAGGCGCCGTCAAAGCTCCGAGAAATGGGGTTCTGGGTTCCGTCATAACTAATGGTGACGTCAGAATAGAAAACAATGCTGGTGGGGTGTTCTTCCAAACAAACGCATTGTCGGCTGCTAATTTGGATATTTTTGCCAACGGCAAAGGAGCGATTTCAGCCGCTGCCGGCGTTACCTTGGACGTTCCAGGAGATGTCCACCTGACCGCATTTAATGGCAACATTGGCGGCAAAGTGCCGCTACGTGTGCTTGCATCGAATCTCTCTGCATCAACAAACGGGTTGGTCGGTATACAGAATTTGAATTCTGCAAACTGGGAGCTGGAAAATTCTTTTGGCGGTAAGGGATTTACTCTTACGACTGAAGGAACAGTCACTGTCAATAACATTTCGACTACTGCAGGCAGCATTCTTATCACCAATGGCTTCGGGCAATTAGAGGTGGCTGACGGTGCCACACTTACCGCCAACAGTGGTGCACTAACACTTCAAAATCTCGATCTGGCTGGTTCTATTCGTGTCGGCACTGGTTCTACTGTGCAGACTCTAGGAAAGGGAAGAAATGTTACTCTCGTCATTGGTGCAACAATTCCTAAGACGGGCACCAACCCTACTCCTCCGGGTTTAGAGCCTCTAGGTATTACTGCTAACGCAACCGCCGGCAATTTCATCTTCTTCGGAGCTCCTGGTTCGGTTGTCGCTGAAAATCCCAGCGGCAATGCTAATGTACAAGCGAAAAACGTGAATGTTGTCTTTTCGGGTGCAAATCCTGGCTCGATCATCATAGGCGAGAACTCACTGATCTTTGCTGATCCACCTGCACCTTCTCAGCAAACTTTCGATTCTGCCGGTGCTGGTTCGGATTCATTCGGACTGGTGGGCGAGAAAGCGACCTATACAGCGGATTTGTCCTTCGTAAATCTGAATGGGACGGCAGGGTCGATTTCGAACAATGGCACACTTGTTCCGATGGGCACATCGGCCGGCATGGCAGATATTCGCTTAAGTTCGGACCAGCAAATGGAAGATAATTCGTATGCTGTTGGTTTTTGTCCGACAACAAATGCAGCCGGCGGTTCTATTTGCAGTGATTGGCAATTCACAGAAGGTGATTCATTTAACGGAATACCGGTAGTTGAACATCAAGAGCGAGTTTCACTGGGCGCTGGCGCAGTTTTATTCGTACCCATGAAGCCTATGACTGTTGAAACCGTGCACGGAGTCGTCAGAATCGACGCGCGATCAGTAGTGCTAATCTCCTGCAATGATTCCGGATTGGCAGTATATGATCTGGATGACCAGCACAAGGCCGCTGTGACTGTGGAATCGGAAGGGCACGTTTTTGCGCTGGCACCAGGACGGCACGTAATGGTCACTCCTCACAGTGAAGCCGAATTCGCTCAGGTCAATTCTGTAGAAACTATTGCCCACCGCAACTTGAGCAGTGTCGCCATGAATAAGTGCAAAGCCCACAGCTCCGAATTCTCGGTACTGAGCGCGATCGATACGGTGAAGCCACTCAAGGCATTAGCTGCGTCCACTCATCCGCAAGCCCGGCAAATCGCCGGAAAGATGCTGAAAACAGCAGCGATCGTTCTACACCTGAGCAAGTCAAACAATCAATATCAACACTATTTCAAGCCACGCTTGACCGCTATGAACAAATAGAGCATCAGACCCAGGCAAACTTGAAGCTGCGCAGCTAGCGACCAGCCAGAGCTGTCTCTAAGGCGGCAAGCGACCGGTTACGGAAACTTGCACGATTGTGTACAGTTTCAAGCGCCTGTTGAATGCGCTTACGTCCAGCTGGAATGGGATTTGTGGCAAGAAATTGAACCAAATCCTTTTCATCCTGGACAGTGCACATAGATTCCAGAGAACTCACCACATGCGGTACCGCCGGCGTGGGAAGTCTTTTCTTTATGACAGCAAAATTGTCCTTGATGAATTTGAAGCCTGGCTGTCTGCCATGAGGAGTGCTCAGTATATTTGCCAGAAGTTTTGGAGAATCTTGAAGGCGAATTTCATTACCCAGGCTAAAGTTCAATGCGCGATCGATTAGCTCCGGCTTCCTGAAATAGGGAAGCGACATCATGCTGCGCACGCGATCTTCAGGCGTTTTGGCGGTGCGCCAAAGGTTGTCCAGCTTCTGATAGTCTTTTGCATCTCCGTTGAAAGCTACGATCTTAAAAATCGGATCAAGCAAATCAGGCTCGGCTTTCTTTGGGTCTGCCAAATAAGCATTGAATTGTTTGCGCGCGTGCGCAATCGTTTGAGGGTCTTGACCTATCGTGCCCATGGCAAGAAGCACATCTGCTCTTGCTGAGCGGACAAGGTCGCTTTCGTGCGGTTTTGACGACCAACCAAATTTTGCTGCCGTTGCTCCCAGATGATTGCGAACGTATTTCTCGAAACTCGGCAAACTCTTAGCATCGAGCAAGCCGTATAGTCTATCCAAACATTCAACTCGCATCTCGATCAATTGAGGATCGTCTTGCTTCTCGTATTCATCGAACAATCGAAAATAACTAGAGACAGACGATAAACCCGCGTACATAAGCGTCCACTGGTCTGACAGCAGACTCATTCTTTCAGTCACGCTCAATTTATCCAGCCCGGCTGCCAGAATTGATCGCAGCCAATTCTCAGGATAATTGACTCGATAATATCCTGCCGCTTTTGCGTTCAGCAGGGGCACTTGCTCTTTGGGCAGATCGACCATCGGAGCGGTTTTCGAAGAGAGAAGGAAATTAAGTCTGCCGGCATCAGCCTGTTCATGGTTCAGCAAGCGCCATGTAATTGGCACAGCCCAAAGGGCATTTGCGTTCTCCGGTTTTGACCTGGCTGCCGCATCCATGACGAATCGCGACTGGGCAAGGCGAATCGTCGTAGCGTCTTCTTTTCTCTGAGCTTCAATCACGGGAAAACCCGGGGAATGCACCCACGCATACATAATGTCGGACACAGGTTTCTGGGAAACGGCTTGCAGCGAATTCCAGAGATCAGCGGTTGTCGCGTTGGCAAACTTATGCTCGCGCATGTAATTTTGCACGCCGGCTTGAAATACCTTTTCACCAAGGTAAGTTTCAAGCATTCGCAGAATAGAAGCACCTTTGCTATAAGTGATGCCGTCGAACATTTCGATAGCTTCGAGCGGATTTCTCACTTCACAATGAATTGGACGAGTCGACATCAATTCGTCGGTCTCCATGACACTGAGACGATCGAGGGTGAAGAACTCCCACGTTTGCCAGTCAGGACGAACAAAATCGACGGTTTTCTCGGCCATCCATGTGGCAAATGCTTCGTTCAACCAGAGGTCGTCCCACCATTTCATGGTGACAAGATCACCAAACCAGAGGTGCGCCATCTCGTGGGCCACGACTTCGGAAACGCGCTTCTGAGATGCCACAGAAGCATTCTTTTCATCAATCAGAAGTGTTTCTTCGCGAAAGGTGATGGCACCGAGATTTTCCATCGCGCCTGCTTCAAACTCGGGAATCGCAATCAAATCAAGTTTGGTGCCGGCATAGGGCTGAGCGAAATAGTTCAGGAAATAGGGCATCATTTTTGCGGCTTGATTGCGGGCAAAAATGCCCAGCTTTTCAGAGCCTTTGACTGCCCAAACTCTGATTGGAATCGAATTGGCAACGACCGGTGGTGTCGATGAGAAAGGTCCGACCAGAAGAGCGACGAGGTAAGTGGACATCTTAGGAGTGGGCGCAAACTCGATTATTCTTTTGGAAGAGCCCTTTTGCCTTATTTCTCTTGCAACCGAACTGTTTGAGATTGCTGTATTGCCCTGGTCGACCGTAACTTTGAGCTTGAAGGAAGCCTTGAAGTCCGGTTCGTCGAAGCAAGGAAACATGCGCCGCGCATCCGTAGGTTCCATTTGTGTGGCGCCGAGCGTAAATGAATGACCTTCCGTGTCTCGTGCTTTGACCTTGTAGAATCCGCACAGTTTGTCGTTCATGCGTCCAGAAAAGGCAATATTAAGTTTGTACTTTCCTGCTTCAACCGGCTTCGAGAGGATGAAGGTGACTACCTGCTCGCTCTTTGCGAAAGTGACGGAAGCTGCCGGCTTGCCGGATTGCTTGTCGTTATCGAAAAAGAGTTCAGCGCTTTCAATCGCCAGTCCCTGCGAATTCAAATAGATCCTGTTAACCGTCTGAGCCGCATCTATGACGATGCTCTCAGAGCCCTTAAAAGTACCCTTCTCCAAATCCGGATCGATTGAGAGCGTGTAGCTTTCAGGTGTAACACTGCGGGGCAGGCGAAAGGAATCGGCGGTAGGCGACAGTGTTGCGACTTTACTTTGTCCGGATTCCGGCAGTGTCGGCGATAAAGCGAATGCTGCAATTAATGAACAGGTAACGGCTTTCAGTCGCTTCACTTCTTACCTCGCTTTCTAGTCGACCGCTTTATTCTGTTCCAGGTATTCCTGAAACATCGATTTGAGATTTTTACCGTTGAGAGTGTCGCGAGGTTGATATTCCGCGATCTTGTTTTCATAGGCCACAGAGCGTGCCAGCATAATTGGCTTTCCATCATGCCCGAACACCTTTGAGGACGTCTCGCGCTTTAGCACTCCTGGTGAATCAATTGTGTAAGTCGAGATCTGCTCGGCCGTCTGAACAGTCTTGATTCGTCCGGTTGCTTTGTCGACGCGAAGCTGCGTATCGACGGTATTTTTAACAAAACGATCGCTGGTCGCTTCAATTGGTTCGTTAGAACGAACCAATTGAACGATTGTGTCTGTGCCACCATCTACAGTATCTACATAAGGTGCCGGATTGAATTCCCATATTTCGCCCTGAGCGTCAGTTTGGGTTCCCCAAATGCCATTGCCCTTCGCAATTACCGTCCTGGGAGTATTGTCTTCCTGGCGAGTCAAATAATTGAACTTGTATGAATTGGTCTGGCTGTCTTTATGCCAGGTGCCTGCCAGCCACTTCGGAATTTTGTACCAATTGTTGGCGTCGCCGGTCGCGCCGGGTGGCAGGTTTGCGATGTCGAATACTTGCCCGGGCAACAATTTTGCTTCAACAGGGTCGGCAACATCGCTGTGGTTGATTTCGGCTCGTAAAACCTTGCCGCTAACCGCTCCGGTCAAGAAAAACAAACCGGATACTGCCAGGGCAACAAGAGTGTGTCTCTTAGTCATGTGGTCTCCCCCCAGGCGGGAGATCATACCGTATCGGGTCTATCTGATGAACATTCGGCCCGACAAACAAAGAAGGTCTCTTAATCGAGACCTTCTGAAAGGTTTATTGGAGACCTTTTCTAGTTTCGGTCTTTGATGGCGGACAGGAACTTATTTAACCAGCTTTTCTTGAGCCACTCATTTTCCGCAGTCGCTTGCTCCAGCTTTAGTTGAACTTCTTCGAGTTGGACAGCTTTAACTTCGAGCGCAGGCAGGCGTTCGAGCCAGACACTCTGGGCGGTAAGCATTTCATCGAGCTGCCCCAGTCTGGATGTCGCCAAGTTAAGGCGGCGATTGGTTTCTACAACCAATTCATTGACTTGCATCAAGTGATTGAGCAGATCTAAAACCAACCTTGCTTCCGACTGAGAATCTTCGGTTTCCCCTGAAGCGACCTCTGCCTCTACATCTGGTGCTGAAGTAACAACTTCCAATTGCGCGCGCTCCAGCAAATCTTCAAGCCCAGTGAGGTCTAGCGGATTGCTGTTCGATTGTTTAAGCGGCTCGCTGCTCATGAAAAACTCTTTCTAGTAATTTGTTGAATATCGGACCGACTGTGCCATTATCTGTGGTATCACAGATAATGGCAACGCTTGGCTACCCGAAAAATGCCGCCTATTTGCGTTTAAGCCAGTGTCTTAAGTAGTAGCCCATGGTCAGCGCCATCAATCCAAAGGCCAGAGCGAATAAGAGCCCGATGCAAGAAATCATCGCCCAGAATCCGGCCGGTTCGGTTTCACGCAAGGCAAGCATTTCGGCGAATATATCTTCGAGAGGCTTTGCATATACGGCAGAAATACTGCAGACATATGCAAATACGAATGATGGAAAAGAAAGCTTTAGTCTATTCATTTGACGTGCGGTGACACGTAAGCGGCAGCACCTTCGGGTGGTTTCTGCTCAGGCAGGCTCTGCTCTCGCCACTCCCGAATTCCTCCGGCCATGGACAGAACATTCGTATAACCCATCTTCTGGATATTCACAGCTGCCAATGCCGAACGGTATCCGCCACCGCAATACAGCACGATGGGCGCGTCGTATTCCGGAATCAATTTTTCGATATCACGCTCGATAATGCCTCGAGAAATATGAGAAGCGCCTTTAGCATGGCCTTCAAGCCATTCATGATCTTCTCTTACATCGACAAAGTGAAATTTGTCATTGCGGTCGAGTTTTTCCAGTACTTCTTTCGGACTGATTTCGCGCACTTGCGATTTAATGTCAGCCACGAGTTTCTCAAACGCTTCTGTATGCTTCATATCGAAAGATTCCTTTCCTTCGCTCTCAGCCGACATTTATAACAGCAACACGGAAAAAGGTCATCAAACCGTTAAGTCATGGCATAATAGTCGCTTCGCGCGGGCGAAAGCTCGTGCTCGTTGCCTCTTGAGAGAATGTGGGGTGTCATACATGCTCTTTGAAAGAAGCGTGCCTAAGGTCAATTTGTTTGGGACTGAGATTCCCGAACCCAGGTTTTTTATCGATTTCCTGGGCTTTGAAACGCACGTCAAGCAGATTAGAGACAAGCGCGGCGCTTCAATTTGGCCGGGCTGGTACGACCATGCGGCATATTACAGCCTGGATCTGGTTCCTGAAAAAATCTTCGGACCAGGTGAAGTCGTCTCAATTCCTGACTTTGTCAAAGCGCCGGACTATGAGTTCGAAATCGCCTGCATAGTCACAAAAACAGCGCTCATTACAGATGAGAAGGAAGCGCTCCAATTTTTCAAAGACAGTTGCTACTTGACTATTTGTAACGACTGGTCGGCGCGGGATGTCCAGAAAAAAGATATGGACGGGCTTGGTCCTACGAATAGCAAATTCATCATAGGCAAGAGCTTTGGACCCAAATTGGTTCCTGCCAAAGACGTCAAGATGGATGAGAAAGGCGTTTTGGATGCCGAGATGATTCTCAGAATCAATGGCGAAGAGAGAGCGCGTTCGAATTACAACACTCTTTATCACTCACATCCGTCAACTGGCGAAAAGCAAGCTTGGAGTTTTCCTCGACTGATCGCCTGGCTCGGAAAACAAAATATAGCCGTCCACGAAGGTTATGTACTGGGATCCGGAACAGTAGGGAATGGTTGCATTGCCGAATTCACGGCGAAAACCGACCCGCAAACGGGTAAAGAATTAGCACCGGCTAAATTTGGCTGGTTGAAGGACGGTGATGTAGTCACCATGGAAGTCTCGGGTATAGGCGTGTTGGAAAACAAAGTGAAAGTTGACTGCAAAGAATATGCGACAATCAAATAAAACAGCTGTAAAAACCAAATCAAAAGCCAAAAGTATTCAATTCGCGTCGGACACATTTCCTGCCGATCAGCTCAATGAATTGATTGCCGTGCCCGGTGTGCATGTAACCGGCGAGCATTATCAGTTTCCCGAAACTGATGGTAATCGCGTAGGTAACCACATGGATGCCTTATTTATTCTGGAGCCGATTACCGAAAACGCGGAATTTGTGAGCTGGATTGTCGATGATATCGAGACATGGATCGATGACAATCACATCGGCTTTGAAGTCGTGTTTGCACCGGCGCAACCATCAGCGGTGCGCATAGTGAAGGAACTTGTCGCTCGCCGCAAGAAGAAAGCAGCATTTTGGGAGTATCTTCCGACCGGTTGGTTTGGCTCTAAGCTCGTCGAAGGCAGCATCAACAACGGCGATCGAGTACTGGTTTTCAATTCGGTCGCACAGCATGGACGCTGCGTGGGAGAGCGCTTGCCCGCATTCGCCGAGCAGATGGGTGGTAAACCCGTCGCTGCTGCCGTTTTTGCAAAGGGCACCGGTAATGGTGTCATAGCAGCGGAAGAACGCTGGGAAGAAAGACTTTATGCTGCGCTGCAGGTGCCTATTGAAGTGTTTTTGCCTGATTCTTGCGTTAAGTGCAAGGAAGGCAATGCAACAGCCGTTCCCTGGACACAATTCAAAGACAATAAAGAATAGAAGTTAGTGCTCCATCGCATTCATAGGCAGCCTCTTAAAATGGGCCCCCGGCAGCCGCACTGTTGAGTTGGTCCAACGGGCGCAAAACGGGC
Source organism: Candidatus Obscuribacterales bacterium (assembly GCA_019745505.1). Taxonomy (GTDB): domain Bacteria; phylum Cyanobacteriota; class Vampirovibrionia; order Obscuribacterales; family Obscuribacteraceae; genus QKMZ01. The sequence goes on from JAIETE010000276.1 coordinate 8,993, forward strand.
GTCGCCGCGATTTAGATACGCTGCAGATGTTTGAAAGGCGGAAAGATTGCCCTTGGAGGGACTCGAACCCTCAATCCCTTACGGGCAACGCATTTTAAGTGCGTCTCGTATACCAATTCCGACACAAGGGCATAGGCGGATATTCTAAGCCATTCTAGCTCGATAAGTCTGAATTGGCTTGCTCAGGCGCAGTTTCTTCGTTCAACTATCTAAATCTACAGCTGAGGCTTTTCAAGCGGTTCAAGCCGTCAGTATGCGCAGAGTGTTCGAATTTGATACTGGCCACGGTGGCAAATCGTCTTCGATTGCATAAACGAAGCCAAACTTGCAGATTAAACACCGGCTTGCACATTTCGGTCGCCTACGTAGAAATACGAATTGACAGGCAGTCCGGAAAAAACCATACTAGGTTTATTACTAGAAAAATAAGTTCTTTCTGCGTCTTTTCACGTCGGACTTCTCGGTCACCTCCCGTCTGCTCAAGCTGGAGCCGGTTCCGTGAGCTATAAACAGCAAAGTAGCAATCAACCAGAAAATCCGGACTTGGCCATTCAAGGAGCCGGTAGCGATAGCGATCTGGCAGACAATCAATCCGAAGACTATCAACAGGTCAGTTTTGCGGATGTAATGCAGGATTATAGTTTCGGCAAACAGAGTACCGAATCCGGCAGTAATATCGGGTGGCTAAATGAAGTAACTTTGACTGGTCCCAATGGGCTCGATTTGGCACAGAACGCCGCTTTTGACCGGGTCCTGGGTAATCCTCGAGACCTGGATGCACTCGATATGTCCAATCCCGGGCGAGAACAATTACAGAGCCTTGCACGGGCTTTCGGAACCAGTCCTGACGAGGTCGGTCGCCTGCTTAAGGAAGCTTTGACAAACCCATCTGCAATCCCGCCGGAGAAGCAGAAGGAGTATCTGGCAGCCGCCGATGCGCAGATTGGAAGCGTCGTGGGCGAGATCAATGTCGGCTCGGCGGATGCTGGTGATCTGGGCAAATTACTGAGCGTGTACAGCAACCTGAATGGATTTGCCGATGGAGCGATAAAACAGGGCGCCGTAGGCGCGATGATGGACCGCGTGCGTTCCGTTCTGGCGGCAGTAGCTGCAGGCAGAGCGGCGGGACAATTCGACTACGCAAGCATCATTCATAACCGTGAAACTGTCTCTACAATCAATCATCGAGTCGAAGAGCAAAATCGCGCCGCCTCTTTGAGGCGCATCGAAGACGAAAAGCGATATAGCGTCTAGTCTTTATTTGTTTATCGGCTGAAGGGAGTCGAGCGTTCTTTCGACTTCAGCGGATGTTTTCGGATCGTAGCTTACATAGTAAGCAGTCCAGAATCCGTACAGCAGCCAGATTGAGGCAACGAAATTTTTGATGTTTTTCTTCGCGTGAGCCGGTTCATGCAAGAAGTCTCCGGACCAGCTGGATGCTAGCAGTGTTATTGGATCTGGCGCAAACAAGGTTCCGGTCTTTATCCATGTAATCAATCGAATGGCCACCAATGAAACCGATATCCATGCCACGATGGCGATAAATTGAGGGCTCGGCGTAATCAGTTTCAAACTCAGCGAACTGTCTTCCGACACCTGAATCCGAAACGGCTTCACCAAATACAA
>JAIETE010000170.1 GCA_019745505.1 Candidatus Obscuribacterales bacterium
GGCATCTTTCTGGCATCGCTCGCCACTCTGATGTACGAGTTGTTGTTGACGAGGATTTTCAGCGTTACCACGTGGTATCACTTCGCCTTTCTTGCCATTTCGATGGCTATGTTCGGAACCACCATGGGGGCAATCATTGTTTATCTGGCTCCCGATCGCTTCACGCCGGAGAACACGAGCAAGTACCAGTCGCAGTCGATTCTTGCATTCGCCCTCAGTTGTATTTTAGCGATTGTGATTCACATCTCGGTTCCGGCATTCCTGCCGATGGATCCTTCCATCGTCATTGTCGCTTCTCTATTCATCGCAGTGCCGTTTCTTTTGATCGCGTTTACTTTGAGCAGCATTTGCATTTCGCTCACACTTACCAGATATCCCGAACAGACGCACAAGCTCTACGCCGCCGACTTCATCGGAGCAGCGGTGGGATGCGTCCTTCTTGTCGCCAGTCTGAACGTCATAGACGGCATTACTGCGGTCTACCTGATCGGCTTCGTTGCTGCCTTGTCGGCTTTGAGTTTTTCGCTGAATGCGGATAACAAAAATTTGAGAGTGATTGCCGCTTTCGTTGCTTTGGCGACTGCCGGATACGTCGGTTATAACGCCTATCTTGCCAACCAGGACAAACCGGTTATCAGTTTGTCTTGGTCCAAGGGTGAGAAGGAGAAGCTCGTTCACTTCGAGAAATGGAATACCTTTTCTCGCATTCGCGTATTCGGCGAACCCGATGCTTATCGCAGACCTCTGGAATTTGGATACAGCAAGCTGCTGCCTGACGTCAAGATTCGTCAACTCTGGCTGGATATGGACGGTTGTGCGGCGGCGATTCTGTATCGATTCAATGGCAATCTCAAAGAGTTCGAATTTTTCAAATACGACATCTCCAACTTTGCTTACGAGCTCATTCGAGAAGGTAACGCGCTCGTGATCGGAGTGGGCGGAGGAAAGGATATTCTTGCTGCACTGGCTCTCGGACAGAAGACCGTAACCGGTGTCGAGATCAACAATAATACCGTCGCGACTATTACCGGAAGGTATGGAGACTATATCGGGCATCTGGACAGAATGCCCGGAGTCAAACTCGTTTGCGACGAGGCTCGCAGTTACATTACACGCTCGAAAGAGAAATACGATTCTATCCAGGCCACTCTGGTTGATACCTGGGCTGCCAGTTCCAGCGGCGCCTATGCTCTTACCGAGAGCTCTCTTTACACGGTCGATGCATGGGAAACATTCATCAATCACTTGAGTGATCGCGGAATTCTGACGATGACTCGCTGGTATAGCCACTATGTACCGTCTGAAATCTACCGACTGGTCGGAGTCGGCAATGCTGCGCTCAAAGGCGTGGGGATAGAAAATCCTCGCGCCCATATTGTTCTTGTCCGGCTGATGAATTCTGAGCTTGGCGATTCGCTCCACGCTGAAGACGGATTGGGAACCATTCTTGTGAGCCGAAGCCCATTTACCGACGAACAATTGGCTCTGGTCGATCAGCGCTGCAAGGAGCTGGGCTTCGAGGTCGCCCTGACTCCGAAATTTGCCATCGATCCGAATCTTGCACTGGCAGCCGAAGGCAAGACCGACGAAATTGAAAAAACGGTTCCCTACAATTTGAAGCCGTCGACCGATGATTGCCCATTCTTCTTTCAAACGCTCAATCCGACGCAAGTTTTTAATAAGACGATTTACGCGGGCGGACGAACGGCCAACAATATCAATTCTGCCGTTGCCCTTCTATTGGTGCTCGCAACCGTAACTTTCTTCACTTTCTATTGTTTCCGCCTGCCGATCTTGAGAACGAAAGACAAGTCGCAACTCAAAGGTTCGCTGCCCATCTTTGTCTATTTCTTCTCAATCGGTATCGGCTTCATGCTGATCGAGTTGTCGCAAGTGCAGCGATTCTCGATTACTCTTGGTCATCCGATTTATGCTCTGGCCGTAGTACTCTTCACGCTATTCCTTGCCACCGGCTTAGGCAGCGTTTCTTTCGGCAAGTTGTGTGATTTGTCCAAGAACAAATTGCATGTTCTGCTTGGTTCTGTACTTGTCGTCACAGCGATTTTCGGTCTGGCGACACCGGCATTGGTGCATGCCCTGGCGCCGGAATCCACGCCTGTAAGAATCGCTGCCAGCATTGCCAGCCTCTTTCCGGTAGGTTTCGTGCTCGGTCTGGGCTTTCCGGCAGGAATGCGTTTAGGTTTCAAACACAGTCAAGTACTGACACCCTGGCTCTGGGGCATAAATGGTGCCGCTTCCGTTCTCGGCTCCGTATTGTCGGTTGTGATTTCAATGTTCCTGGGAATTTCGGTGAGCTATTGGTGCGGATTTGTTTTCTATGCTATAGCTCTCTACTGCTGCTTGCAGCTGGAAAAGCGGCCGACTCTCAAATAGAGCTGAGTCCCATTCATTCGTGCTGGATAGCATCGAATCAAAAGCTAGTTGGCATTTGGAGCCAGACTAAAACCTCTCTCCAGCTCGCGATTGATTTGCACCTCGTCCAGATGGGTGTAGAGTCCTGGGCCGATCCATGGAAATTCAGGCATCGTCAGCTTAGTATCTTGCGGAGCAACCTCTGTCCTGTAAAATTTGAATCCAGGCCGGGCTTGTTTGAGAGCTGATTCTATTTCGGCAGATTCTTTATCGGAGCAATGTGTGGCAATCAGTTCGAGTCTTCTCAAGTTTCGCAGCGATAGAAGTGTCTCAAGTGATTTCTTTGTGACGGATGTGCCGGTCAGGACAAGCCACTGAAGCTGATGCATGTTCTCCAAGTGCTTCACTCCTTCATCAGTGAGCTGAACGTTGCCGCTGAGACTGAGAATTTGAATTGATTTGCTTTTCGAAATTACTCTTAAGTCATCATTCTTGAGTTTACAGTTTGCCAGAATCAATTGCCGCAGATTTTGCAATGCAGCGAGTTCTCCCATGATTTCGTGGGCGTCGGTCATGTCCGCAATGTCCAGCACTCTGAGATTTTTAAGGATCTTTAGACCCAGCAGGTCTTTAGCCTTCAAATGCAGGTTGAAACCTACAACCAAACAAACAAGTGATTCCAGTGGTTGCAAATATTTCAAGTCGCTGCCAGTAATCGCAGTTTTCGCTAAATTTAGAGCTTTCAGGTTTTTGAATCTAGCCAATTTTGCCAGAGCAAGAGAGCCTCCCTTGTCGTTATTGCCAAAATCTATTAAGGACAGATCATTGTCTCTAAAACCGTCCAAAAGTTCAGGGTGTTCCAACGTGAATGGATCGGCTTCGAATCCGATCAGAGCATTGTCAGGTATTCTCACGCTTGCTCGTGCATAAGATTGCATCTTACTGTTGAAACAGAGAAAGCCAAGCGTAGGAAGATTTTTTGGAAAGTCGAAAAAGGCATTCTTTCCGTACTTTCTGTAGAAAGAACCTGGAACAATATTGTATCTAGTCTCTCCAGGCACCAGTTTTGATGATTTAATTTCTTCTTGCACGGATTTTTGTAAGCAGAAATAGCAAGTCGCAAACCCAGCCACAAAGCCGATAACGATCGATATCACTATGTCCGCGAATCTTCTTTTCGTAGTTTTTGACTTCGAGTCTCGAACTCTTAACTGCGTTGTCTGTCCTTGCTTGACCGTTAACTGGAGTGAACTGCCTAGCTGTGCCAGCCGGTTGACGGTCATTTCGTCATCCTTGATGAGCGGCAGAAGATCTACAACGAGAGCATTGCCGCTTTGATAACGCAAATTTGGATCCTTCTCGAGCAGTTTGCTTACGATCTGATCCAGAGGCTGTGGAAAACTCTTCCCTAGAGAAGCTTCTTTCAGGGACAGTGCCATTTCACCCTGATGTTTCATCATGGTGCTGAGAGCGTTTTCACCAATGAAGGGCGGCGCGCCCGTCAACAGCTCATAGAAAACACAGCCGATCGAGTAGAGGTCCGAGCGATGATCTACCAGTGTGCCTGTGCATTGTTCCGGGCTCATGTAGAGCGGACTTCCGAATATCTCACCTGTTTTTGTCAGGGTCTGCTGATTGAATTCATCGATTCCTGTTAATTTCGCAATACCAAAGTCAACCAGCTTGATTGTTTCTTTTTCGCCTTCAACGGACGGCGGAATCACCATTATGTTTGTCGGCTTCAAATCTCGATGGACGATTCCTTGATCGTGCGCATATTGAATTGCGAAAGCAACTTGAATAATGATGTCGATAGCGTGCTGGACTGACAGCGAACCACTGCTTTTAGTGAGCTCCGACAAGGTTTTGCCTTGGACTAAATCCATGAGAATGAAAGGACGACCATCCGGCATCAAATCAAACTCGTGCACTTTGATCAAATTGGGGTGATCAAGCTTGCTGGCAGCTTTGGCTTCGTTCTGAAATCTTCTCCAACTGACGTCGTTTGCATGCTGCCTGTTCAAGCACTTCAAGGCAAACTGGCGGCCGAGGTACAGGTGGTCGACACGATAAACACTGCCCATGCCCCCCACACCCAGCAGCTCGACGATCTTGAATTTCCCCAAGATCGTGTCGCCGGGTTGCATTGCCAGCGGGGCGTCCGTTGATTCGCTGATGTGAGTTTTGAGCTGCTCGTCTGTCGGCTCGATTTTTGACATATCCGGACTTGTTGGGGTCAGATACCATTCTAGGGCAAAAAACAGACCGGAACGCGGGTGTCTGCTTTGATCATTTTATCGGCGACTTTCATCCAGCTCTGAAATAGCCGGAGCCGCCAATATTGCGTTTCCGCAACCTTGGCGACCCAGCATCCCCAGTCTACACTTTTAGGCGTTGCGACCGCCCCATCTGAGGGCTTCGCGGTCAGCTTGATTGATTTGATTGTTTCTGCCGGCGGCTCTTACTTCAACCATCGTTACTCGTCCGTCATGGTTGCTGTCGACCAATTTGCGGTTTCTTGCCATCGCCTGCTCGAATTGAGCCAGATGGTCCTGCTGCTCTTGCGCGCCACGTTGACCTCTCACTCTTCCTTCGATGTCGCTGCGGCTGACGCGTCCATTGCCGTCCCAATCCATGCCGGAGAAGTTCTGGTAAATGTCCTTCAAAGCTCTTGCTTCATTGACACTCAATTTGTTGCCCAGCCTGTTTTCGATTTCTTGGCGGGAAAGGCGATTATCGTTGTTAGCATCGGCTCTGTCGACCAGTCCGCGAATACCGCCATCGAGCTGTAATTCAGACGAAGCATCCTGCTTCAATTCGGCAATCTTCTTGGCTTTGATAATTTTGTCCTCAGCATTGGAATTCGAGATTTCAACACTGGGGAGATAGGAGGCCGATGTGTCTGCAACGCACATTGCATAGTTCGGTTTCGTTCCTTCATTTTGGAGGATGCTCTGAATCGACGTGCGCAGTTCGGTAGCGTCCATACGGGTGCTGTGGTTTTCTCTTATCACGTAAGCATCACGTTCGCTCATGGGTGTCTGGCCTCTCTAGTAAGAATCTGGGGTGTGCGAGGCGAATTGCGTTGCCTCGTGACTCTTAATTTAGGGGGCATCCGTGATAGAGAGGCGACGAAACGGTGACAGAACTGTGACAGCCACCGGCACCGCGTCTTTAGGTTTTCAGTATGAGCTTCTAGCGCGGTCTTAAGCTTTCCGGACCGACTGTGATTCCTGAATCCATATGGAAATTCACCCCACCCTGGGATCTGAATCCGGTAATGGAGAACCCATTAGCCGTTCTCTTCAGCCCAAAATCAGCGCTTGCCCGACCGGTAGGCAACGATTTGATGCTTATTTCCTTTATGAAGCCGGGCAAATAAGGGCGATTTACGTTGAGCTGCCCCTGATTACCATCGACATCGATACCCAAGCAAGCCTCCAGCATTTGGAATAAACAGCCGGAAGCCCAAGCCTGAGGCGCACAAGAAACCGGGTAGGAAACCGGAGGCGCCCCGGGCGCTCTTTCGAAACCGCAAAATAGTTCGGGCAGGCGATTGTCGCCAAATGCCACGCCTGCATCAAAAAGCCCGGAGAAAACCCGTCCGGCATCTTCTTTGTGATTGCTTTCAGCCAGTCCAAAGGCAATCAGCGCGTTGTCGTGCGGCCAGATCGAGCCATTGTGATAGCTGACCGGATTGAATGAAATTTCTCTTGAGGACAGCGTCCTTATCCCCCAGCCATTGAAGAGTTGATCTTCCATAAGGGTTTTGCAAATTGCTTCTTTTCTTTCGTCGGCAATGATTCCGCTGAATAGAAGTTGACCGGGGTTCGAAGCCACAACATCGCACTGCTTTCCTGCCCCGTCCAGCGCCATTGCATAATAATTTTTCTGCGGCATCCAGAAGGCTCTGTTGAAGTCGGTCTTTAGCCTTTCGGCTCGGGCTTCGAGTTGTTTGTGCTTCTCGACCTTGCCGAACATTCCATAAATGTAGCCTGCATCCTTTAGAGCCTTATACAGATAACCCTGCACTTCGCAGACGGCAACAGGAGCGGTCGCCAACATTCCATCCGCATGCATCATCGAATTGCCCGAGTCCTTCCAACATTGGTTGGCCAGAGCGCCTTCATGTCCATAGGAGAGAAACCCCTGGTTGGATGCCTCGAGCAGATAAGCGACGGCGCGGTCCAAATTAGGCAGCAATTTGTTGATCGTATCCATATCGCCGGTGCACTGCAGATACTTTTTCATGAGCATGACCCAGAGCGGCGTGGCGTCGATTGTTCCAAAATAGGGATGAAAAGGGACGATACCCTTGGTGGCCAGCTCGCCTGTGCGCAGCTCGTGCATTATCTTTCCCGGTTCTTCATCGGTCTTTGAATTCTTCTTGGTGCCCTGATAGTCAGCCAGCATGAGCAAGATGTCTTTTGTCGTTTTGGGCATGAACAAGACAGTTTGCAATCCTGTTATTGCTTGGTCTCGTCCAAAAGGCACCGCATACCACGGAAGCCCGGCAGTCAGTGCCATTCTTCCTCCCACCGGTTGACGCAGAAGATACAGATCCAGATAGGCTTGATCCAGCATTTTGTTAAGGGCCGGGTTATCTGTTGAAATTTGAGCGCAGTCTGCCTTCCATTTTCGAAACGATTCATTCGCATGCGCCAACCTGGCATCATATGTCCAAGTCTGACTTTCCTTTTCGTTGACACTCGATGCACTTGTCAGAGACGTTATCGTCAATTCCGCTGATTTCGACTCTGCCGGCTTCAGCCGAACACTCCAGCTAAAGCCGTCGGCAGACATAGTCGCCGGCAATTTAGATGTCATGCCTAATTGCGTCCAGATATTGTCTGCAGCATAACCGTATCTCAAGTACGCACCGGTAGTGGTGTCTATTTCCCTGGGCTTTTCCTTCGACTGAAAGCCTCTGACTTCAAACATGTCTTTGAAATCTGCACGTGTACAGATTGAGACAACGGCATCTATTTCTTTTTCCGAATAGTTGGAAACTGTCAGCCGTTCGCTGATTCCTTGATAGATAGCCACCTCGCGTTTGAGAACAATCGAGCGGTCGGCGTCTTTCTTTTCCTTGCGCATGCCATATATGAAAGATCCGCAAAAACCCCTGATGTCTTTCGAGAGCATTTCCGGCGCTTGACCATTCACTACGTATCTGAGCTTGCTCAGTGTTCGTGTATCATCTCTGTACAGCCCATATGCCGAGTTGTTTCCTCCGGGAATCATGCCTGTTTCATCCAAGACATACATGAGCGAATCGTGCTTCATGACGATGCGCGGTTCACTAAGAGGATCGACAGTCTTTTCGGGATCCTTTTGGCAGGCGCTTTCATGAGATTGGGAAGCAGGCTCTGATTTGGGCAGAACTTCCCCATCAGCCGGTGATTGTTGAAGGAAAATCAGTGCTGCAAAAGCACAGTGATAGAGAGACGCTCCAGAACGAAATTTGTTAGGCGAGAGGAATAGTAAATTTGAAAACACTGCCTTCAGCCAGTTTGCTCTCTGCCCAGATTTTTCCCCCGTGCAGCTGAACAAATGCTCGGCAAATTGCCAGCCCCAGACCGGAGCCTTTCTCCTGGTTGCTATCCGAACGTCTCTCGACCTGGTGAAATTTTTCAAAAATATTCTCCAACTTGTCTTCCGGAATTCCTTGACCTTCGTCTTTAACAGAGATGATGGCGTATTCAGTATCTCTTTCTGCGCTTTTGTCCGCTGAGATTATGACTTTTCCGCCCTCAGGCGAGAATTTGACGGCATTGCCGACAAGATTATTGAGTATACGATCAATTCGCTCTTCATCGCCCATTACAATCAAGTCGGTTTCTATAAAGTCCAGAGTTACTCCTTTTGATTCTGCAAAAACGCCAAGGCTGGACACACACGCATCGAAGCATTCGTTGAGGGCGACTTTTGTTTTCTCGAGATGCAATTGCCCGCTGTCGGCTTTCTCTACATCCAACAAATCATTGACCAGAGTAAGAAGTCTGTCGACATTTCTTCCGCCGGCGTGAACAAAGTCTGTGCCTTTATCATCGAGCTTTCCATGCTTGCCGGATTCAAGAAAAGTAAAAATGTGCCGCAGGGTGGAAAGTGGCGTTCTCAAATCGTGAGTAACCATAGCCATTACCTCCTGCTTCAACATCTCGGCTTTGCGCCTTTCGGTAATGTCGTGAATTACACAAAAAGTCGTGTTTTCTTCCTTTGAAAAATGCGCTGACAGAAGGACGTGCACTATGGTTCCATCTGCTCGTTTCATTTTCAATTCGACAGGATTGCGATCGCCTTGAGTGCGAAGATCGGAAAATATCTGCAGCACATTCTCTCGCCCATCCGCAACATAGTCGGCAAAATATGTGCCCAAGAGACTTTCAGCAGAGCGGTCGAGAACGGCTTGACTGGCTGGATTTGCAGCGGAGAATTTGCCGTTTGCATCTATCGAGCAGATGAAATCACGTGCATTGTCGATAATTGCACGTTCTTTCTTGGCTGCCTCTTGCAGAGACAAGGCCATATTGTGAAATGTTTTGTCCACCGTTGCGATTTCGTCGTTGCCTCCTAATGGGCTGTGCAACGGCACGCTTGCCGCCAGTCTCAAACTGTTTTCGTTGAGAATGCTCAGTCTTCGAGCGATTGTCTTGGTCAGGTAGAGGGCAACAGCAATGGCGATTATGGTGTCTATGATGGCGATGAGAATCATCAATTGCCTGGATAATTCACGCAATCGCGCTTGCTCTTCGGCGTCGACCTCGGCGATTCTCTTCTGTTGTGCGGCGTGCTCGAGAAGACCGCCGCCAAGAATAGATTTGACGTCTTTTCGCACATCCTTCCATAGTTTCTTTCTCAGTTTTTGAACCTGATCCGGACCGTCTTCCGGAATTTCTTCAAGGCGTCTGATAAGCCCGAATGTTTTATAAGCAGCCTGCTCTGATGCGACCACACATGCGTACAGCTTCGCATCATGCTGCACTGAGTCCTTCAGTTGTTTGTAGTGGAGTTCATGCCGGCGGTGAAAGACCTGCAGTTTCTCGTCTCCCGTCTTCACCTGGCGCTGAGGATTGTCGCGCCCGAATTCGCCGATGTAATCGTAGACATCCTGCGAGAGAACATTAATTGCGTCCGATATCTTTTTGGCTCGTATTGATTCCAGAAGAAGCATTTCAGCTTCGTTTTCCAACTTAGCCACGCAGAATAATGTGGCTAATTGCAGCACCAACGGCACAAGAACCACTGCCAGAACCTTGGTTGATAGTGATAAACGTGGACGTCGCATGCGAAGTTAACAGATCACTATGGGTATACTCATTATTATTACCAATGTCGCTATATGCGAAACTATGGCAAAAATACTGTTGGTTGAAGATGATCAGGATCTCTCCATGATGGTGAAAGCCGGTCTGGAAGGAGAGAGGCATGTCGTAGAATGCGCCTTTGACGGCGAAGAAGCCATGCATTTGCTGAAGAGCGAAGAGTATGACGTAGTCGTCTTGGATTGGCAGCTGCCGAAGCTTTCCGGGATTGAGGTTTTGAAAAAACTTCGCATGATCAATAAGCCGGTTTCGGTGATCATGCTCACAGGTAAGTCGGCAATCGACCACAAGGAAGAAGGCATCGATACAGGTGCTGATGATTATCTGACCAAGCCTTTCGACATGAGAGAGCTGCACGCACGCTTGAGAGCTCTTTTGCGGCGCCCCGGAGGCTCTACAGGTGCCTCAGGAAACACATTAGTGGCCGGAGACTTGGAACTTGATCCAGTTAAATACAGGCTAAAAAGAGGCGGCAAGGACATTCACCTGACGCCCAAAGATTTTGCGCTGCTGGAGTTCTTTCTGCGCAATCCCGACCATGTTTTCAGTGTTCAAACGATTCTCTCGCGTGTATGGAGTTACGAATCCGACGCCTCGCCAGAAGGTTTGAGAGCTGCAATTCGTCGCATTCGCAAAGCCGTGGATATCAGCGATAATCCAAACGAGTCGATAATCGAAAACGTGGCACGCGTCGGATACAGATTGCGCAAGCAATCCTAGTCTTCTTCTGGTTCATAACCAAAGGCGGTGGCTTGTTGCATTCGTTTTTCGCCTTCTTGCTTTTGCCCGCATGCGATTAGAGCTTTGCCCAGCCAGTAGTACGCTATCGGATTGGAATAATCCAAATCAATTGCCCTTTTTGCTGCATCGATCGCGTCTT
>JAIETE010000064.1 GCA_019745505.1 Candidatus Obscuribacterales bacterium
CGATCCCGGCAATGGGCGCGCGTTTTCAATTCGGGCCAAAATCTATGAACACCTCGGCGAAAAGAAGAAAGCTGATGCTGACAGGAAAGAGGCGATTCGCCTCGGACAAAACCAGTGGGGTTTTTGAGCTTTGGAAGCCCGTCTATTGCTGGATTGAGAAATAAGACTGTTGCGAGCTAGTTGAACGGCAACGTTTGCGGCAAGCTACGCGAAGCCTAAAGCCTTGATGTGAGCCGGCTCAGACTTTCTCTTGACACGCAAGCCTCTTGGCAAGTGACTATTTGGAAATGCTCACTGCTTGCCGCTCTTGGCTCGAATGAATCTTGGAAAGAGCGAGTAATACGGTTTGTTACAGCCCTGATCATCAGCTCTTTCAAGGTTTTGTTACAGCTTTTGATCTCTGTTGCCTGGTAACAAATAAGCGTTCATTTTTCTTCAGTCCTCTTGCGAAAAACATAACCAAAACACTCCTGCAGGTTCATTCCAGCAAGATCTATGGCGCGCTCGCGCTGTGGAATCGAAGCCGACCCTGGGGACTTTTCTGCAACGCTCACTGAAGAAATATCGACAAGAGGCGCTTTTGTGTGCCTCGTTGCTTGAATAAAGTCAATTTTTGAATGGAAGGAAAGCTGATGAGAAAGCTTGTTTCAATTTCTTGTTTGCTGCTTCTTTGCTCGTCGTGGGCGACAGCCGCCCATGCGCAGCAAACAGATGAAGTTGCTGTCCCGGTAGTGTCGGGTAGCGACACCGCCACCACCATCACATCCGTCGAGCCGGCCGTCGCCCCCGCAGCCATGCCGAAAGTCGATTTCAAAGTCGATCTGACCGGCAAGTCCGTTGTGGAAACCGATGAAATGGCAGCCAAGCGTGCCCTTCGTCAATACGACGAATCGATGCGCAATTGGTCTCTGCCGCCGGCGACTATCGATCAGATCCTCGCTGAAAGTCGCGCACCGGAGGCGCAGAACAAGTTTCGCCTCGACCGTCGTGGCGAGGAAATTTCCGGTCCGCGTAACCCCCGCACTGGTGCGGAACTTGAGTGGTCGCGTCAGCGCTTCGCCGACCGCGTTGCCGATGCGATCTACCCGGGCTTTGGTCGAATTGAGACGACTTACGCAAACGGTGCGTCTTCTCGACTTGATTACATCTATACCAAGCGCTGTGGCGGACGGGGTGGTCTGGGAATCTGCTGGCAGTATCGGTTCTAAGCTCAAACGCTCAGCGTTGAAGCCACGAACACGATAATTGCCGGGATAGTTGATGCATAGAGAACTGACAAGCAGGTGGGAGTAAGCGAATCTAAACCGTTCGCGCTCTCACCTGCTTTTTTCATTTTTTTTTGTTCTACCAGGACGAGTAGTAGGGCGTCGGAGCAATGAAACACCAAGACGGTTTAGATAGAGCTGCTGTGCGGGCACAGTGCTTGTGCTGGGTGCTTGTTTAATCAGAGTTGAACTCTCGTGCTTATCTATCAACATGGACAAAATTTGCCCAACTTGCAGTCGAGAGTTTGGTGGCTCTGCAAGTCTTACTAAATGTCCTGAGGACGATACTCTTCTAGCTGCTCTCCCTGTGGATGAGCATCTTCATTCAATCGTCGATGGGAAATACAGGGTTGTGGAATTTGTCGGCAAGGGTGGCATGGGTAGCGTCTATCGTGCAGAATGCTTGGACACAGGCGGTTTCGTTGCGGTCAAGTTTTTGCACCGCCACCTGATTTCCGAGCCTAGCGCCGTCAAGAGGTTTCAACAAGAGTGTCATGCGGCTCGCGCTATCAGCCATCATGCCATTGCTGCTGTTCTCGATTATGGTTTGACCGAGCAAGCAGAGCCTTTTCTGGTGATGGAATTTTTCGATGGACTTACATTGGCTGAATTGTTGCAAGAAAAGAAGCGCTTGCCAGTGATCGATGTGGTCGAGATAGCTCGCCAGATTTGTGCGGCACTTGTAGTTGCTCATGATAAAGGCATCGTTCATCGAGATCTGAAGCCCTCCAACATCATATTGCAGGAATCCGAAGCATCTCTCAAGGTGAGATTGCTAGACTTCGGTATTGCTAAAATGCTGCCCGCCCAGGGTGAGACTTTCATGAAAGTGACGATGACAGGCGATCGCTGCGGAAGTTTACTCTATATGAGCCCAGAGCAGTGCCTGGAGCACGATCTGGATGGGCGTTCGGACCTTTACTCTCTTGGTTGCGTGATGTACGAGGCTATTACAGGCACACCTGCAATGGCGGCTCGCACCGCTTTTGAGACAATGAACAAGCATTTGAGCGAAGCCCCTTTGCCTTTCGCTTCAGTCGCCAGCGATATTGCTGGTGCGGCATGGGTAGAGCGGATTATTTTGACAGCCATGGCAAAACAACCAGCCGGCCGATTTCAAAATGCCGGACAGATGCTGGACGAGCTTAATGCGGGAGGCACAGGCACCCAAGTTTCAACACTGGGTGAGGTCTGTATTGATAAGTCAGGTAAGCTTTACGCTATGTTGGCTCCGTCATTTGGTTTTGCGATTGCAGGTTCAATCGGTGCATTTGTTCTTATATCCGTTGTATTCTCCGCAATTGGTGCTCCAGCACATTACGCTAGTGCGCCTCTTAGTTCGTTGTTTCTAAAATTAGCTTTCACGCTAATTGGTGTTGGGTGTGTTTTGGCTATGGCATCCCTCTATATTTTTGGACCAAGTGGCCGATTGAACGAATGGGCAAGAAGAGAGTATGTCCCGGCGCTATACAAAGGTGAATGGATAAAGCAGTTGTCGGTTTTGACGAAGGCAAAATCGGAAAAATCATATTATCTTGGACGTCTTATGTATTCGCTGAGGAGAAAAAGCCTCTTTCTTTCCCCGGAAATGCGCTGTTCTAAGCCGCATATGGCTTTGATAGGAACAGACAAGCCTGCAAGAAGAGCCCTATTTGTCAGCTTTCTTAGGAAGGAATTGCAGTCGGCAGAGTGTCCAGTACTTGTGGTTGATTCATCCGGTTTGCTGTCAAAAGACTTGTTTGGCCAGCTTGGTTACGCACGCAGCGATGATGAGCTTGAAAACGATCTGGTCGATGCAAAGGCAATCAGTGGCAAGATCCGACGCGAGCGTCTTTTCGCTTGCGATGTAAGTGAAATACCACCCGTGGAAGAGATTTTTCAGCAAAACTTGTTTGTCATTGCCACTAATTCCAATAATGCGAAATTTGATGATTGCCGGATGAAAGATGCAGTCATTGAATTTCTCAATCATGGAAAGAAAGTCTCTATTGAAAGCGATAATTTTCCAGTCTGTCGTACTTTTATTGACGATTGCGATACCTGGCTGGATGATGTTTTGCTGAATGCCATGTCGGAATCAGTAGACTGTGTTGTTTCGCTATCAACAATGCAGTTTTTGGAATTGAAAGCCCGCCATATTTTGTTGAGTAAGGTGGGTTCCTTTTGTGTTTTTGCTCTTTTGCCGTTGGATGCTGAATTGCTTGCACCCATGATGTTTAGAGTGGACGGAAGAAAGATAAAACATAAAACGCTTCAGAATTTCTTCAACCAAGTGAATACGACTCCGACCTTTGAATTGATCGCTGATGAGTTAAGGATGAGCATTGATTGGCTGATTGGTTTGGGTCCAGGAACTTACTATTTCTTTCGTTCCGGCGGTGAGCCCGGACCATTCTATTTGTCTCTACCCGAGAGTATTCATAGATAGTCCTGGATTCAACCTATGCTGCATTGTGGGTCAATTGTCTGGGACTTAAGCAAAAAATGGTGAGGAGCTGATCGCTAAATCAGCCCCCCTATCTTCCCCGTCAAAAGACTTGTCTTATCTCCAGCGATAATTTTGCTGGTTGCGGTTACGGTCGACTTCTCTGCCAATCACATTACCGAGCGCGCCTCCGGCGAGGACGCCGAGCAAAGTATTGTCGCGTCCGTTGCGGTCGCGGTTGTTGTGACCGATTACACCACCAATTACTCCTCCGATGACTGAACCGGCAATTTCAGCATCTTGGTTGTATTCGCCGCTGGACCGCCTGTATGTGGGCTCGTAATCACGATCGCGTCTGCGGATTACTGGAGGATTGCAGTCTCTGTCCACGTATGGCGGCCGGCGAGGCGGGCAAGGTGGCTCGTAAACTACAGGTGGTTCATAACGAATCGGTGGCTCGTAGCGAACAGGTGGCTCGTAGCGAATCGGCGGATCGCAGTCGCGATCGCGGTCATAAACCGGTGGGCGATGCGGCACTGGGGGGCGAACGTCCGGATAGCAATCCGGGATCGGAATATGCCCGCCGGGAATGCCTCGTCCACCGCGACCACCACCACCAATAATTATGTCGATATCAATGTCGACGTCGTTGCCGCGTCCGCGTCCATGATCGCGTCCGCGATCCCAGTCGCGTCCACGTCCACGATCTCGGGGATCGCAATCGTCATTTCTTCCACGTCCATTGCCGCGATCCCAATCACGCCCGCGATCCCAATCACGTCCACGATCCCGTCCGCGATCTCTCGGGTCGCAATCGTCGTCGCGACGTCCATGACCGCGACCGTCATCGATTCTTCCAACGCGAATCTGGCGATTGCAGTCACTGACATACACTTCACCGTTCTGTGTAATAGTCAAATCGTTTCCAAAACCATTTTTCTCGTGTTGATTGACGCGTTGGACTAGTTGAGAAAAGTCTCGCCGGTCAGTTCTATAGAGTTCCTGCAAATACATTGCGATGCCTTGTCCGCTTCTGCCGTGATCAAGTTCGCGCGCAACCTCGGCGGCAGCGCTCTTGTCGTTACGGCCACAGGGATTGAATTCATGGCTCACTGTTATGTCCTCGGGAGGCGAAGGGGATTGCCTGCGTGCTGATAATGAAACGCAAACTTTGTGACACAAGTGTGACGTGAACCTTGGAAAACCAAACAGGTATGGGAAAACCACGTATGCAAGCGCCGGTTTGCGCTCCGGAGGACGAACAGATGTAACTTTAGGTGTTGATCCGCGCGCGTAGTTATTTGACCGGATCTGAAGTGAACGGCGCTATGTCGATGTTTGCGTTTCTTCCTCTTTCCGCGGCTTTCAATTCGATTTTGTACAGGTTGGTTTTGCCTGCCCGCTTAAAAATCTCGGCCTTGCACCGGTGCAAATGCTCATGACCATCTTTTGAATCATCGCCGTCGGGATCGAGCTTAAGGGTCATATCGTAGTCGGCAAGGGCTTTTGCATCCCGCCTCAATGCGAAGTTGGCATCCCCTCTTCTTTCCAGAATGGAGGCGCGCGGTCCGCATAGCGCCAGTGCCTTGTTGTAATCAGCCAAAGCTTGGGCGGGTTTGTTCAGTCTCAAATAGCAGGTGCCTCTGCTGAAGTAGAGACCGTCAGAAGGACGGCGGCTTATCACCATGGTGTAATCTTTGATGGCTTCCTCGTATCTGTGCAGGGACTGGTATAGGTCGCCACGAAGGCGCATAGCCTTCTCGTGAAATGGTTTTTCTATCTTTATGGCGCTGCCGAAATCTGCAAGTGCGTTGTCCATTTTGCCAAACTCTTCCCAAACCAGTGCTCGGCCGAAGTATGCAGCTGCAAAGCCGCGGTCGATCTTGAGGGCCTGGTTGTACAGAGCTAAGGCTTTTTCAATTTCTCCATGATCTCGCCAAGCGTCTGCTTTGCGCACTAGAGAAACAGCGGCAGGTGCCAGGGGTGTGCCGTTGGATTGGCGCTGGGCTGGGGGCGGACTTTTTGATTCTGCCGGACCGACAAGAGGCGAAGAGAGGACGAGAGCAAGAATCGCACTTGCTGATTTGACTCTGATATCAAATGTGGTGTCGCAGTGCATTACTGATTTGTGCAAGTGGCTGAAATTACAGATATTGTCCGGAGCGAAAGCGCCCTCAAGTTGATTCAATACTACCCAATTTCTGTTTTTGAAGGGAATGGTTAACATACTATCGAATGTCGGAGGGTTTCGCAAAACAAAAACGAGCCGGAGAGAAGCACTGGGTGTGCCTCCCCCCGACTGTTTCTGCGAGGTGTTGAAGTGTTACCACTCCTTCCACTTCTTGATCACGCGCTCAGGATAGTGCTCCAGGTCCCCACGGCTGACGCCGTAGACGTAAGTAGTGGTGATGACTGGAGACATGTAGCCGGCACCGTTGGGTCCAGTGCTGATCCACACATATGTCGTCGTTGTGTATGAATCGATCACGTGCCCGGCTTCGCTCTGATTCGCACGCATGAATTCCAGCGCCTGACGCTGTTCGCCGGTGAGCGGCAAACGGTTCAGTGCCGATTCCATCTCGCCATCGGTGATGATGCCGTCGCGATTCGCGTCCACTTCGTCGAAGTGTTCGATAACGTAGGCCTTCACGATGGGAGCGATGGTACGTGCGTAGGCGGCGTAGCGATGCCCGTTGATGAGCGTGTCTGCCGGAAACCACATCGTCGCGCCAAACATGATGATGGCGCCGATGGTGGCAACCCTGTGCGGGCGATTGGTTTCCATGTCGGCGGCCATGAAAGTCAGCCAGTAGCCGAGCGCACCCATTGCTCCGGCGGTGACGATGCCCCAGAGGAGCACCGACGACGAGCCGCCGTCTACTGCGCTTGCCGGCAGGAGCCCCAGAAAGAGGCCCATCGCCAGCAACAACGTCGCCAGTAGAATGTGGATGAATTTTTCCATGTTTGATTTCCCTGATAGGGTGGAGAGTCGCGCCGCTCATGCGGAGCGACGACATCGGCGAGGGCCGGTTACAGCCCGAACATGGCGCCGAGCAGGAGTCCTGCCAGCGCCGCGATGCCGATATGTGCCAATGAAGCACCCATGAAGAAGGCGACTGCGGCGAAAGCAACCGCGCCGGTGATGCCTACGATGAGTGCACGAATGGCGATGGACTTCCCGTTTTCACCCATGCCTCGCTTTTGCTGGATGACCGAAACGATAAGTCCGGTCAGCGAGAAAGGCAGCATGATGAGTTCGATCAGGAAGCCGAGAAAGGCAAAACAAGCCCACATGACACCGCACAGGAGGAAGAATCCGGCGATGCATGCGAGTGCTACAAGCAGTCCTTCGAGCATGGTTCGATCCTCGAACTGCGACGCCTCCGGCGTCTCGATTTCGAATTTTTCTGATGTTCAGCCTCAGCCGATGCTGCAGCTGTTCGGCGGAACCAGTTCCTCGGCGCGCTTGCGGTATTGCTCCGCACGCGCTTTGGTGATTTCCGCCAGGGTGTTCCAGAGATACCCGGAGCTCGGTTTGTTGTCGCCGAGCAGGGCAAAGCAATCACGGACAGTGGCTTCCGCTTCGTCGAGGCGACCGAGTGCCAGATAGCAGCCGGCAACGTGGTTGAAGCTGTTGAAGCTTTCGTCGTCCAGTGTTTCTTTGCTTTTCGCCTTCTCGAGCTCCAGCCCGCGGAGATTGCGAGCCAGCGATGTTTCCAGGTCGCCCATGCGGAAGTACAGCGATCCCAGGTTGGTGAGGTTGCCACCGAGACTTTCGGTATTGCCGTTCTGCTCCCAGACCTTGATCGCCTTCTCGTACCATGCAGCAGCGTCGAGCATGTTTTGCCGGCGTTTCGCCTTGGTGCGAGCGCTGGCGCCGAAGGCGAGGAAACACATGGAGACGTAGGCGCCGGCCATGTTTTCGCCGAGTGGACGAAGCTTTTCCAGCATGTTGATGGCGGTGGTCAATTGGCGCCGAGCCTGGGCGTTCTTGTTCGCCTGACTGAGCGTCTTCGCTTTCGCCAGATGCTGGTTGGCTTTCATGCAGTTGCTGCAGGTGCATTCATCCGAGTGGTTGCGGCGCGCCGCCGGAGCGGGACCCTGAACCTGAAAACCAGGTGCCAGGGCGACTCCATCCGGGACATGGAAGCCCCAGACCAGGGTGATGCCTCTGTATTCGCTGCTCGGCTGCGGGATTTTTCCCATTGCCGACCAGTCGCTGACCGAGACCGACAGCTTGTTGCCGTCCATCGGATCGGCGCTGACAATGCCGATTTCCGGCTTGACGTACAAGCGCCTGAATTCCTCGACCTTCGCTTGAAAGTCGTTTGGTGTACCTTGAGACATTATTCGCCTCCTACAGGAAACGGCGATGAATGGTGCGTTTTCGCGCACCGTTCATGCGCGTGCAGGTTGCCTCTGGAAGAGGATTAGTACGGAGGCCTGTTTGGATTGTTGAAGTCCATCGATGCCTCGAAGCTCCGGCTGTTGTGGATTGACGCGCGCAGGGAGGTGATGAGAATTCCTCCGGTGCTCAATGCGATCAGAGTCAGATTGAGGGCTTGCGAGTCTTCGACGAGGCCTTTGAGGATCATCGCCAGGACCATTGCAAGCGCGTAGCCGAAGATGGATACGAGCGCCCAGCGGGTGCGTCGCCGTTCCAGTTCCCAGCGGGCTTCCCGCTCGATCGGCACCTCGCTCGTCCAGGAATTCTCTTTTCTCTTGCAGAGTCCCCAGAAGATGAAGGCTGACGAGAGGCTCGTCGCCGCGACGAGGAAAGCGGCTACGGTGAGAAGAAATACCAGAATCGACATATTCAACTCCTTCTATTTGGACTTTCGCGGCAAGGCGCCAGAGAGTCGCCGGGATTAACCAGCGACTCTCTGGACGGCAGGAGGACGCACGAATGCGACGTCCAGATGCAGGGCGCGCTGAAGTTTTACCTCCAGCTTTGGACCCTTTTACTTGCCGGCGATCATCATGCTGCCGATCTTGAGCGTCGGCGAGGCGACCGAGGAGCGGAACTCCAGGTCGTTGCCGATCTCTTCGACCGACTTGAGCATCGCCAGCACGTTGCCGGCGATCGTGATTTCCTGGACCGGATAGGCGAGTTCGCCGTTCTCGATCCAGATGCCCGAGGCGCCGCGCGAGTAGTCCCCGGTGACGCCGTTGAAGCCGGGTCCGGAGACATGCGTCAGGTACAACCCGTTCTTCACCGTCGCGATGATCTCCTCAGGAGTCTTCGTGCCGGGCTTGATGTAGAGGTTGGACTGGCTTCCGCCGTTGGGCCGAGTGCCGAGTTTGCGCGCCGAATAGCTGTCGAGGAAGTAGCTCGCCAGCTTGCCGTTGTCGACGATGGTGCGCTGACGCGACGCTTGCCCTTCGCCGTTGAACGGCCGAGAGCCGAGACCGCCGGGCATGAGCCCGTCGTCGATGACTGTCAGTTCCGGGCAGGCCACCTGCTCGCCGAGCTTGTCGACGAGGAAGGAAGTGCGACGGTAGATGGCTGAACCGTGCGCGACACCGGCGAATTGACCGAGCAGCTGCGCGGCCATCACCGGGTCGAACACGACCGGGACTTCCTGGGACTTGCCACGCACGGCGCCCAGACGGCGCAGTACTCGGCGGGCGGCTTCCTGTCCGATGGAGTCGGGAGTGCCGAGTTTCGCCAGCTTGCGGTTGGATGTGTACCAGCCGTCAGTCTGCATGCTGTCGCCTTGCTGGGCGACAACCGAGCAGGACAGCGAGCAACGGCTGCCGTTGTAGCTGCCGGTGAAACCGCGGGAATTGGCATAGACCGTCAGCCCGAAGCTGTCCGAGAAGCTGGCGCCTTGCGAATTGTTGATGCGCCCGTCGAAACCGAGAGCGGCATCCTCGCAGGCCTTGGCCATGGCGATCTTGTCGGCCACGGAGAGCTTGGACATACTGGTGTCCGCGAGATCCAGATCGGGAATGAGCGAAGCCAGATCTTCCTTGTCGGGAAGTCCGGCGTACTCATCCGGCTGCGCCGCCTTGGCGACGACGATCAGGCTGCGCACGACCTTGGTGATGGCGCGCCGCGTGAAGTCCGACGTGGAGGCGGTGGTCACCACCTTGCCGACGAAAACGCGCACCGTGAGCGAGCGCCCCTGTGCTGCGGTTTCCAACTTTTCCACATCACCCATGCGCACGGTCGTGTCGACCGAGGTCCAGGTGGAGATGGAGACATCCGAGTCGCTCGCGCCCAGTCGTTTGGCTTCGCCAATGACGAATTGGGCAAGCGCTTCTAAACGAGCCTTGTCGCTTTTCATAACTTGTCCTCCTCTTATCGGCCGGTACCACCGACGGTGACACCGTCGATGCGGATGGTAGGCATTCCAACGCCGACAGGCACGGTCTGTCCACGCTTGCCGCAGGTGCCCGTGCCTTCGTCCAGCGCCATGTCGTTGCCGACCATGGAGACGTGGTGAAGGGACTTGGGTCCGTTGCCGATCAAGGTGGCTCCTTTTACCGCTTTCGTCAGCTTGCCGTCCTCGATGAGAATGGCGGACGTTGCGGAGAACGTGTAGTCCCCGTTGGTAATGTCTACCTGTCCACCGCCGAAAGTGACAGCGTAGAGCCCGCGCTTGACGGACTTGATGATTTCCTCGGGAGTCGATTGACCGCCGGCCATGAAGGTGTTGGTCATGCGCGGCATGGGGGCGTGACGATAGCTCTCGCGGCGACCATTGCCGGTAGAGCCGTGCTTCATCAACCCACCGTTGGTGCGGTCCTGGAGGTAGCCCTTGAGGACGCCCTTCTCGATGAGAACGGTGTTGCCGGTAGGCACGCCTTCATCGTCGATATTGAGCGAACCGCGCCGTCCCGGGACAGTGCCGTCGTCGATGATTGTGCAGAGATCGGACGCC
>JAIETE010000108.1 GCA_019745505.1 Candidatus Obscuribacterales bacterium
TTGACTGGTCGGAAGAATCACGGCGTTTCTAAATGGCGCAGCCAGGGCGGTGCTTGCCGATTCCAGGGCCTTTTCCATACTTTCGTTTTCACTATCTGCGCTGCCGACAAATTCGCGATCGATAACCCCTTCGGCAGCTTTGTAAGCCTGTTTTTCAGCCTCCAAATAGAAGTGCTTGCAGATCTCCACATGTCCGTCCTCGTGTTCAATCACTCGTTTTGAGGCACTTTCGGGCAGCCAAATCTTTACCAACAAACTGAGGTCCAATTCGATTTTCCGCACTTTGACTAATGATGTGAACAGTCCATCTTGCTCTATCAGTTTGACTCTCTGCACGCGGATTTGCGGCACGAACCCAAAATCCCAGTGAGTATTAGCTTCCACTGACGGATGCTTTGCCACCTGCTCATCCGGACGGTTGTCTATGTCGTAAATGCGTCGATCGATATTGATTGGGAGTTTGTTTACGACAATTTCTCGTTTTGCCGAACAACCGGCAAAAATCATGCAGGATGATGCGACCCCCACCATAATCATGTTTCTTCGAATCCAACGTTCAGACAGAAGGCTTCGGCTCACTGGAAGTCCCTCCATCTATAGATTTCTTCAGCTCCGCAGAGAAGTGCTGCCAAAGCGCCAGAATGATCAAAACAGTGCCGGCATCTTCGAGCAATTCCTCGATCATTACAGTCAAATCAAGAAATACAGGCCAGCTTAAGCCGAAAGGTTGAGGAAACATCGCCACCGGCGGGCTGCGCATCCCCTGAATAAAATCAAAAGTCTCGGCAACGATATAGCACAATGCCGCCGCCATCATCAAAACGCGCAGATGACGGCTGTGTGAAAAACGACGCCAGAGAAAGAGCCAACAGAATCCTCCTGCAGCGATGAGAAATGGCGCATAGAAAAGCACCCATGGAGACTTGGAAGTTGAGAAATGCACTACAAAGGATTCAGGACTGAAACCGTTGCGAACAAAGTAAGTGGCAATTTGACCTCTGAGCGTAGGAACAACCAGGTCCTGAAGCAAAGATCCGACATGCTCATGAATCGTAGCCACTTCGTCCGCGGAAGCGCCAACAAACAATGCCGCCAAGAACAACCACACCCAGCGGTGCGGCTTAGCAGAGCCGGTACTGCGCTCGAAAGCGAAATTCAAAAGCGAGAACTGAAACACCATAAACCAGAGAATCGAGGCGAACCAGGCAGGAACATTCTGTTCCATATTGAGGTCGAAAAAGCGGTAAAAATAGTCTCCGCCAAAGAGCCTTATCTCTTGAGTCTTAATGTAATAGTTGACGGCGTGACAGACACCTAGAAGCCCGATTGCCGCAAACATGACCTTTCCGGCCAGTGCCGGGACATCGCTTTGAAGCAAACCTTTCGCCGACACGCTCGTCGCTGCAGGGATGGCATTTTCGTTATCAGACACGATCGCACTATCCTTTCTTTTGAGTTGGCCGCCTTATCGCGATTATCCATCATGTTGAAGATTACAAACCCGCCTTCGAAAAAATTGCCATCGCCGAGAACCTGGATGCCTTAGTAACCAATTTCAATAAATTGCAGTGGAAAGCCGAAAACGCGCGCACTTTCATCATCCCCCCATGGCGGGATGTCGATTTCAGGGTTCAGCCATAGATTGAGGACAGGTTCGCTCATATCTGTCCATATATCGGTCAGCCGTATAAAACAGATGCGAACGGTAAATTACCACCTTGCGAGGTTGATTTATGAAATCGGCGCTTACGCGAATCAGTCGCAAATATAGGATGGCCGCGGGAAGCACACTCGTTCTGGTCATCGCGGTCACCGCAGGAGTCATCATTTTGATTCTCCTTTTCGCATTGAGCTATACAAGGCTCTTAGGCGGCAATCAGGAGCAAAAGACGGCCATCGAAGCAGCTTCAATTGCCGCGGCCAAAGATCTCGGTCGCATCGTCATCAACGACAGCAATTTCGGCTATATAGGTCTGTCGGACGCCGCTCCTGTCGGCAGCGCTACGGCGGCGGCAGACGGTTTCAGTATGCCCGTCTACGGACTCAATACCCTGGTCGGCACTTTGAGACTAGACCTTATCATTGCCGACAAAACCAACAATGCAACGATGAAGTATTTTTGCAAGCAAGACCTCGCCAATTTGAAGAGTGCAAAAGACAAGCTGGTAACAGCTTTGCAGGCAGCGCTCTTGCCTGGAGGTTCCGGCAAAGACATTGACGGCGCGGTTGTCGAGCCTTATGCCAGTGCCGAAAAGGCGTACGAAGAAAATAAAGTACGTATGACCGGAGATTCGAGGTACGTCAAGGGCTCTCTAAAACTCTCACTCGGCTGCCTGTCTCAAGGCGTGCAGACCAATATTCCTTTGCCCAAGCCAAATTCATGGGCGCTTGTAGACACATCCGACCAGAGCCGCAGCGGCTTCTATGTATCCGAAATCAACTGCCCCTACGACGGTGAAGATTTCGTATTCGGCAGCATCAGCAACAACATCAAATTGGTAAATACACAGCTTTTCCAAACCGCTCCTTCCGGTCTGCCCTACACTATTCCTTCAGTCGTCAAAGCTGATGCGGATCAGATGTACGACAAAAACAGGATTGTTCACCTTTCGGCAGCCGCTACGGCAGCCAGTGTTTTCGACCCAAAACCGGCACCAGGAACTTTGAGTATCGCATTTCCGGATGGAAAGCCACCTTTCATAGCTACTCCCTATGACATACTCAACTCCCCGGCACTATCCGGCGCACCGGTAATGACCGTCAGAACACCATTGACCGACGACTTTCCGAACCCCTCGGGAACGGCGATGTCTCCAGGCAGTTATGGCGGTATCGGCCCGTCGACCATCAGGAATATCTTTTCCGAGTCCATGTATGACTGGTTGAAACTGGCAGGCTCCAAGCTCAACGCTCAGGATGCCGCCGACATGATGACCAATGCTCTGCTCACCGCTGGTCCATCAGGTGCCTACACGACCGGATACATGGACATCTTCCGCGTTGATTCCAACGGCAATATAACCCAGAAGCTGGTCCTTATCGATCCCGATCCATTCGAAGTGGTTAGCAACAAACAGCTCTATGCAGAAAGTAAAGGTGCCGCCACCAGCACTCCTGCAGGAAAGAATGCTTCACCTACTGAATGGGACGTCTATATCCGAGATCAAGTCAACAAGCCAGGCACTATCAATGGTGGCATACACGGCGGACGCCCACTCGTCAATCCAGTCGTAGCTCTCACTCCCGGCAGCAAATTCAAGACCATCTGCCGCCGAGACACGGCCGGAGTAATCGCCAGCGGCAACGATGTATTCAGCGTGAAGCTGGCAGACATGGGCGGTTCTGGAGACGGAGCCAGCAGCGGAGGCAGTGCTAATGCTTCCTCCAGCGGTGGAACGGCGCCACCCTGCTTCGGACCGAGAGACGACTTCGGTGGAGCGACGACGCCCGGCGCATCGATAGTCTCGTTCCCGAGCGGTACCGGGATGCCAGGAACATACCTGCAGAACGGCTCCGCGGTCAGTATACGGTTCCGTGTAGCGACCCAGAACAAAGCGTCGACTCAGATGCTCACGAAGAAAAAGAAAAACTAGATTGAATCATTGACTCCATCGCATTCCTTCAACGCTCCTCAAAAAGGAGCGTTGTTGGATCTTATTGAGAATTTTCACCATGCAGATGGAATAAAAGTAATATCAAGCCACGAAATTACGATGCTAATACGAACTCAAATTGTCACTAATGAGCCGCCTGGGATGGGCGGACTTCTCAAATCGCCGGAGAAGACGTTAAGCGTCACTGTAGTCGTGGCTTTTTTCCTGATCACCATTGCCGCAATGTTTGCCTACTTTTACGCCTCCAGAGCGATACAAACTGCCGAAAGCATCGACAAATCCCAGGAATTGCTCGGCTACCTTCAGAGCAGCGTCACTGCCATGAATGACATGCAACTCCAGGCCGACACTTATGTTCATAGAGGATTTGTGGGAGCCACCAGCCGCTACAATTCGGACAGAGCGACTCTGGAACAATGCATCCAACATGTGAAGCGAACGGGCGATGAAGACGGCTGGCGACGCTGGCACCTGACATATCTGGAACTCGTCGCGCAGAAGTTTCAAAAGACCCTTGATTTTGCGCTCAAACAGAGAGAGAGCGGCAACTTGGCCGGAGCTAAAGACAATCTGAGCAAAGCGCAAAAGCTGCTGGAGGTTATGCGCGGACGCTTGATTATTATCGATGTGGAAGAAAGAGAGCTACTAAAACAGCGGCTCTCTGAATACACTAAGAATACGGAACTTACTTCCAGCACTTTTCTCTGCTTAGGCGCATTCATTCTTCTGTTTGTAGTTCCGTTCACGTTCTTGCTGCATCGCTATATCAATACGACCAAGCAAGCTCTGCTTGTGGAGCAAAATGTATCAAGGGAAATCGTCAAGCACGCCCCAATCGGAATCGTCAAACTCGACAACGAGTTCAGAATCAAGGACGCAAACGCAGTATTTGAAAAATTTCTCGCCGATGTCGACTTTCTTGCCGACACATCGATCTGGGATCTAATACCCGAAATGCCCAGAGAAGAATTGTTGCAAACCGTAGAATCCGGACGTCCGGCTATTTTGAAAAGCCTTTCCATCACTCGCTTCGGCAGCCAATCGGATCGCAATATATTCTGGGATATAGCGGCCTGGCCGATAGTGGAAGAATCGAAAGTACGCAGCGTAATCATAATGATTGAAGATATTACGGAAAAAACCATACTGTCTCATCACAAAGAAGTAATTCAGCAAACTATCGCTCACGACCTCAAGAGTCCTCTGATTGCTTCCAACTACATAATTCAAGCCGTACAGAAAAAGCTCGGCACTAACATAAACGGAACCAGCGATCTTTTACTGAGGCTTAAGGACAGCAATGAAAATGCCCTGAGCATGGTGAAAAACATGCTGGAAGTAGCCAAATACAGACAAGGCAAGGAGGTATTAACATCGCAGCCGGTGAGCGTCATCGACGTAATCAGGGAGCTGAAAAAAAATCTCAGCCATCGCAGCCAGCTGGCAAACGTCAAAATCGAAGTTTTGGCTGATTCCGAAGACATACAAATAGATACGGACCGGTCTGGGCTTTCGCACCTAATCAGCAATCTGCTGGAAAATTCGATCAAATTTTCTCGCTCCGGCGGCACCGTGGTGGTTCGCCTCTACAGGACTGAAAACAAGGTGATGATAGACGTTCAAAATTTCGGTCCGGGGATCAGTAAAGCGGACAAAGAGCGACTCTTTACTCCTTACTGGCAAGGAGAATTGGGACAAAAGTCATCGGGCGGAACCGGGATTGGCCTCTATCTGTGCAAACAGATTACAGAAGCACTGGGAGGAAACATAAGTTGTACAAGTGAAGAGGACAAAGGCACTATATTCACGGTAGCGCTTCCCTGCACCGAGAACAATTCTCCAGCCGAACAAATAGCCGACGAATCCAGCAGTGACAGCCACTTAAGCACCAACTTCAGCGGAGCGTAAAATGACCAAGACATCGATACTATTAGTCGACGACGATGCAAATTTACGAGCCGGACTCAAAGAACTGTTCGAGCAGACCGATTTCGCCGGCGATATCTATGAGGCGGCCGATGGGCTCGAAGCGATTAGCCTTCAGTCCAGATACTCTCCCTGCCTGATTCTACTCGACGTTGGCATGCCGGTAATGGATGGAATCGAAGCCTGCCGGCTGCTCAAGGAGAGGCGAAGCGATTTGAAGATTATTATGCTGACTTCGCACGACGACGAACGGGATATTTTTGCCGCGCTGGCCGCCGGAGCCAACGGATATTGCCTCAAAGACGCCGACTTCAGCAGACTAGAAACCGCTGTCAACGCGGTAATGTGCGGAGATCTCTGGATTGACTCTTCAATCGCCAAAAAGGTCCTTTGCGCGTTGCCAAAATCGAGATCAACAGTGAGCCAGAAGAAAGCAATGTATGCAGAGCTCTCAGACAGAGAAACTCAGGTGCTTCAACTGATTGTAGACGGACTCTCAAATCAGGAGATATCCGAACATCTGGAAATATCAAAAGAGACAGTAAAAACGCACATCAAACATTTGATGGACAAATTGGCTGTTTCGGACCGCACTCAAGCAGCAGTAAAAGCCCTGAGATACGGACTCGTCAGCAACCAAGAGCCATAACATTTGACTATCTCTGGGCGAGTTCCTTAATGGCGTCCAGAGCTTCCGGATTTTCCACCGAAGAAAGATCTCCGACCGGTTCGCCCAGATACTGCAAGCGAATATTCTTGCGAACGATCTTTCCGGAGCGCGTCTTGGGCAAAGCTGTCACGAAGTGAATCTTCTCCGGTTTGAGAACGGAGCCGAGCCTCTCTCCAACAAGCTTTTTCAATTCACTCTTCAAGGTTTCGCTCGGCTCGTGTCCGGGCATGGTGCGCACGAAACAAACAAGCGCTTCGCCCTTCATTTCGTGTGGAACGCCAATCACAGCGGCTTCAGCAATCGCTGCATGTTCAACCAAAACCGATTCCACTTCACCGGGTCCTACACGCTTTCCAGCAACCTTGATAGTGTCGTCGGATCGACCGTAGAGGAACCACGAACCATCATCATCGACTTTCGCCCAGTCGCCGTGATACCAGACGCCGGGGAATTTGCTGAAATATGTCTCGATGTAGCGCTCGGGCGATTTCAAAAACCCCTTGGTCATCGACGGTCCCGGCTTTTTGCAAACAAGATGTCCGATGGCATTCTTCAAACTGTTGCCTTCTTCATCAAACACATCGATGTCCATCGCCAATCCAGGTCCGCCCAGAGAGCAAGGTTTAAGCGGCATTAACGGCAGCGGAGTGAGCAAGCCGCCGACAATTTCCGTGCCACCGGAAATGTTCATGATCGGGCATTTTTTCTTGCCCGCTTTCTCGAACAGCCACATGTAGCTGTCGTGATCCCAGGGCTCGCCAGTCGATCCAAGCAGTCGCAAGCTGGACAGGTCGTGTTTTTCTACCCACTGATCGCCTTCTGCTTTCATACCGCGAACGGCAGTGGGGCTGATTCCGAGGGTGTTTACCTTATGCCGGTCGATCATGTCCCAGAGACGATCCGGCTGAGGGTAAATGGGAGTGCCTTCGCAAATCACCATAGTGCCGCCCCAGAAGGTTACACCGATAATTTCCCAAGGTCCCATCATCCAGCCGATGTCGCTGAACCAGAAGAAGATATCGCTTGATTTTAAGTCGAAAGAGAATCCAAGCTCTTTTGAAATTTGAGCCAGAGCACCAGCGTGCGTGTGCACCGTGCCTTTCGGCTTGCCGGTCGTACCGGACGTGTACAGGTACATAGAAGGATGTTCTGCCGCCAGATTTTTGACCGTCTCGGCGCGCTCACTGGCTTTGACCGATTCTTCGAACCAGAGGTCGGTCTTTTCGTTCCACGCGACCGGATTACCCATATGTTTCAAAACAACGGTGTGTTTGAGGTGATCCAAACCCTCTACGGCTTTGTCCGCATTCTCCTTAATAGGAATAAGTTTGCCTCTGCGCGAACCGCCGTCGGCAGTGAACAAAACTTTTGCTTCCGAATCTTCAAGACGGCTGCGCAACGCTTCCACGCCGAATCCTGAGAAGACAGGAACGGCGACCGCGCCTAACTTGAAGCAGGCAAGCAGCACAGCAACTACTTCAGGGACCATGGGCATGTACATTCCGACAGCATCGCCCTTGCCCACGCCAAGGCGCTTCAAGAGCCCGGCCGTACGGGATGCCATTTCATCCAGTTCGCCGTATGTGAGTTTGCGAATTTTGCCGTCTTCACCTTCCCAGATTACAGCCTGGTGATCAGCACCTACACTCTCGCGAACGCCCTCTTTCTGCCCTTTTTTCAAATGCCAATCAATGCAGTTGTCGTAGATGTTCAGCTCACCGCCGACAAACCACTGCGCCCATTCCATTCCTTTTGACATGTCGAGGATGCGGTCATACTTGCGGTTGAAGCGCACTCCCATGTAATCAAGTGCTGTCTTCCAAAACCATTCAATATCATCCGTCGATCTCTTGATAAGGTCCTTCCAATCCTTCAGGTCATGCTTCTTGATGAAGTCGGCGGCGCGACATTCGAGGTATTCGCCCTTGGGTTGCCAGATTACATCGGTGAGTGTTGTGTTCATGATTGAATTTTTCCGTTCAAATCTGCTTCTAGACGCTAATTAATTGGTTGGAGAGAGAATTGTACTCAAAAGCAGACTTCTGATTGTGAAACATAAGCCTGAAAAGCCTAGTAATAATCACATTTTTAGGTTGCACTGCCCCCTCTGGGACCTATTGGGAACCAAAAATTTGAAAGGTCGTCATTCAATTCAGCGCGCATGACACAACACAATTGCACCGTTTGAAGCTTCCGTAGCGAAGCCTTTGGGCGGAGGAGGATTTATGCGTATTTCAAGAAAACTGGCTGGAGCTGCATCACTTATAGCAATTGCCTCGGCATTTACTTTCGTACAACCATCACATGCAAATGATCTGGTCGACTTCTTTCAAAACACGCTCGGTGTAAACGTCACCAATCTCCGCAACCCACAGTCATTCGCACGCACTCACTTCCAAAGCAAGCGCAGCGAAATCGAAGCAAATATCTCATTTGCACTCTCGTCCGGCAGAATCAACGCCGCCCAAGCCGCTTCCCTGCGTGCAGAATTGGCAGGTTTGTCCAATCTACAAATAGCTTATGAAGCAGACGGATATTTGAGCGTATCGGAAGCGCGCACACTGTCGGATAAGTTCGCCAGCCTGGACAATAGAGTGGATCGCTTCGTTGCCACCACTCCTGGTGGCTGGGGCTACGGTAATCGTTTCGGCGACAGATTCGGAAACGGTTTTGGTGGCAGATTTGGTGACAGACGCTTTCTCTCTGCCGTCACCTCGGTTCGCAGCGAGATCAGCGACCTGCGCAACCGGGTCGAAACCGGCAAGCTGCAGCGCCGCCTCTCCATCAATGAGTACAATCTCTTCAAAGATCGCCTTGCCGACCAAGAAAGAAAGCTGGACAGAATGGCTCGCAGCAACGGCAGATTCGACCAGAGGGAATTCGATAAGATGACCGACAGTTTGAGAAAACTCGACAGTCTAATTGTATCGGCACTGCGCACGCCGAACTACCCGACGGCTTACGGTCAAGGTTTCGGTGGTGGCTATAGAGGCTGGAATTAATTCCACTCGCGTGAACTCGTGGAAACAGCAAGCTCCCCTCAGTGAGGGGAGCTTGTTAGTTTCAATATTTCGAAAGCCGGGAGCTTAGCTTTTTTCCTCATCCGATTCCGGGTAGCTGTGAGCTTCTCTAAGGCTTTTCGCCGCCTCCGAGACCTCCGCTTCACCCGAGCGCACTCCTTCAAGAAGAGAAAGAGCCATGTCTACGGCATCTCTGCTGGTGTAGGAATTGGAGACAAGCACTTCGCCGACTTTTCGACGCGTAGCGAGGCCTTCTTCAACAGCGTTCAAAACATCGGTTTCCAAAACCAGGCCGGATCGCACAAGCAATTCTCCAAGCCGAATCTGGCGCCCCTTTTTGGAAAAGAAAGACTGGAGCTGAGCTTGATCGACTTCTTTTATACTGCCGTCTCTGGCCGACTTGAGCATACCCAGCACTTCAAGTGCGTCGGATTCGGTGAACATCGCGTTATCGCGCAAATGAATCAAAGTTTCCAGAACCTGCTCCAAAAGCGTCTCATCGATCTTGTCGCTCAAAACGAGCATGCGTCCAAGAGGCAGTCCAGTCGAGGAAGCACGTTTGTCGGCGGCTTCAATATCTTCGTCGGTGAGAAAACCCGATTCAAGAAGAAGCAAGCCGAGTTGGTTGGTTACCTGGGGCATAGAACGCGATCCTTATGTGTAACTCTAGACCACGTCTTGATATAGCACTATCGGTGATACTGTCTTAACAGCCTGAGCTTTGGCCGATTCTGCGGCGGAAAGCAAGACAGCCAGGTCAACACAGTCATCGGGAACAGTAGCGATTCCCATCACGATCGAGAGCCGATTGTTGTCAATGCCGGGCAGGGGAGCGCTCGTCAGTGCTTTCAGAATCCGGCGGGCGAAAATATTGGCCCCGGCCGTGCGAGTATTCGGAAGAATCAAGCCGTAGTCGTAAGTGTCGTAATGGCAGACCATATCGATGTGCCGTTTGATTTGACTGATTCTTCTGAAGGCTTCTGCGACCGCACCGACATCCAGCGGATCACGGCCGAAATTAGGAGGTGCACCAACCAAGCGCATTTCCAGGAGAATTATAGAAAGAGGACTGCTCGAGCGATAGGCACGGAAATACTCCTGCTCCAGGAAATAGAGGAAGGCCGGGTAGGTAAACATACCGGTTTCCGGCCGGCGCAAAGTCGTCATCACACTGTGAATGAGCGATGTATCGATTTGCTTGCCTTGCAGATTGGCTCTTTCACTCTTCGACTTAACGTGCTCATTCGAAAAGGTGACAAAGTCCTTTTCAATCAAATGACATAGCGCCGGCACCCATTCACTCTTTTTCAGCTCAGC
>JAIETE010000044.1 GCA_019745505.1 Candidatus Obscuribacterales bacterium
CCTGACTGTGCTGTGACTCGCTCTATTGCGTTTTCAATCGACTTCACGTGTCCTGTTAAGTCTTTGCCTGGAAAGACGTATTCACATGCAGCGTTGTTATGGCGTTGCGCGAGGCGGCGATTCCATAGAAAGTCTCTCAGATATTTGCCCATCGGTATCTGATGGTCTGTTCCGTTCTTCGTGTCTCTAATGAGAATTGAGTCGTTCGAGAAGTCGATATCGCCCCAGCGCAGTCTTGCAGCTTCGGCTTTTCGCATGCCAGTTAATAGCAGTACGACAAGCACGTCACGTCCGAGGCTGTGCCCTTGCTTGTCGAGCGATTGGACTGCTTGCCACCACTTCGCCAGGTCGCAAGTGTTGATGATCGTTTGTCGTCTCGACACTCGGTTCCAAAGTCGTAATCCTTTCAACACTTTGACAGGATTTGCTGCAAGCATTGGTTGACCATCAGCATATTCGTATCGAGCGGACGCATAAGACAGAACCGAACTCAAGACCTTCATTATCAGGTTCGCATGGCTCTCGCTTCGTTGCTTAATTTCGTCGAATCGTTCGACGACCATGCTCCTAGTGATCTGATTGATTGGCAAATCGAGCCAGTCGTCTACCTGTCGAAGTCGCTTGTCGTAGTCATCCGTTGTCCTTGGCTTCAGTGGACGAAGGCGTTTAAAGTCTTGCCACGCCATGCGGAGGGTCGGAACGCTATCCGTGGTCATTTGATGCATCGGGGAATCTCCAATTTATATGGGCGCACGGAAACAGGAGTCTCGCAATCATTAGGTCAAGTTGACCTATAGAAGCGGCTCTTGATGCGGCTTGTCGCTAGATATACTATCATCGCTGTCCTGAGTCAAGGACGAACTTGCCCTCTTCCAGACAACCGGGCCTAACCGTTTTTGTTCCGTAGAGATTATTTCTAAGATAGTAAGCAATCGCTTTAGTATGGTCGCTTTTTGAATCGTGATCATCATTTGCCCACTTTGTACCGTTCAGATTTGGACGAATTTTCTGTTTGACGTTTTCAGAAACGTGAGTTAAAACGGAAAGGTCAAGTCTCTGAAACCGGCAGTATTACTCAATTGCGTAAAACGCCGGAGATTTCTGCGCACTTGTGGAGAGCTCAAATGCAACAAATTCAAACGAGAGATAACAGAATGATTCCCACGTTGCGACAAGCATGGACCGATTATCAAATGACTCGCAAGCTTAAGCCGACCACCCTCAAAAACTATAGACTTCGCATCGAGAGAAACTTGCATGAGTGGCTAGATCTTCCAATGAACGAAATCACGAAGACTATGGCATTGATTCGATTTCGAGAGTTGTCGCTCAATCACGAAGCAACTGCGAATTCAACGTTCCGGACGCTGAAAGCACTCTACAACTTCGCAATGGCGATGTACGAAGATGATAACGAGGACCCTTTAATCAGGTCGAATCCTGTCGAAAAGATCGCACGCGTCAGGGCTTGGAACAAAGATCGAGTAAGACGCCGAAGCTTCGCTCTGTCTTTGCCTCAGTGGTATAGAGCGGTTCTATCGCTAAACTCTGCATTGTGGCGTGATTACTGGTTGCTGCTTCTGTTTACTGGCATGCGGAAATCAGAAGCTTTAAAGCTGGAATGGAGGCAAGTAAATCTTGCGACCGGAGTTATCCAACTCGAGAACACGAAAAACGGTGACGACCGGTTGATTCCGTTGAGCGAATTTACATGGCGTCTCTTGCTGCACCGCTTTCACTGCAAGAAGACCGGAACTAAGTATGTATTTCCGAATGCCCGTGGTGGGCACCTGCAAGAGGTACAAAGCTCAGTCGACGAAATCATCCGGCGCAGCGGAATCGTTTTCGCCTGCCACGACACCCGGAGGACGTTTGCGACCATCGCAGACGAGTTTGATATCAGAACAGAAGTGACTAAAGCCTTGCTGGGGCATCGAGGCGACGTGACTGAAGACTACACGTGCCGCTCAGTCGAACGTCTTCGCAGGGCAACCCAAAAGATTACTGACGGAATTCTCAAGACTGCGGGGGTAGCGCAATGAACAGTCCGCTGATCGTTACATCGCCGACGCTCGCCGAGGTCTGGCAGATATACAAACAGTTTCGCAAGTTGAAGCCGCTGACTGTTATCGACTACGAGAAAAAGCTTCGCCTAATTCTGGACGTAATGAACACCCCAATAGACTCGCTTACAAAGCAATATCTCTTTCTTGTCCATGCCAGGATTAGCGAGCGAAATGGTTTAACGACTGCAGGCTACGTCATTCGGATCGTTAGCGCCTTACTGGAATTTTCAATCCAAGCGTTAGAGACTCCTGACGGGCTGCCAGTGCTGATCACGAATCCCGCTCGTGTAATCCGAGCGACCAGGTCCAATCGAAAGCCTTCCGACGTCGCGCAGGCATGTGGGATCAAACATTCTGATCTCGCCAACTGGATAGCAGCGGTACAAAGGCATCCTCAGTCATCTATCTGTGACTGGCTAGTCTTTATGCTACTGACAGGCGCTCGGCGTACAGAAGCGACAGACCTGATGGTCGCAGATGTCAGAGGCAATGAAGTGAAACTCGGCGGTAGAGTAGTGCCGATGTCTGACGCCTGCGCGACCATAGTTCATCGCCGTCTATCCACTGCTAGATTCTCAACGCACGTTTTCCCGGGCAAGTCGAACGGTAAGATCAGTGATTGGAACAAGACGTCGTTGTTCATTAGTCGCGAAGCACAAATTCAGTTCACCCCGTATCAGTTACGCCTTACATACAAAGAAATCGCTATTGCTGCAGGCTTGCCAGATTCGCACATCAATCGACTCATGAGAGGTAGCGAGGTCTCTGTTTCAGAACAGCTTAGGAAATCACAACAGGCGATCACAGATGAGGTCCAAAGACTCATTAACCCAAATCGAATTTGTCTCAACATTGGTGGACTTTGAGAGACCGTGAACAATTGTAATTTCACGCCAAGATCCCGAGATTGGCCAAGGATCAGCCTTTCGGGAAAACCGCATGAACTCTCACTTGACGCTGCATAGTTCAATGATATATCTGACATAGATCTCTCTGCCTGCGGAGTCCTTTCATGACAGAACTACGAATCGCTGAAAACGTCACGTCGCTGATTCCACTGCGCAACGATCGTGTGGTCCGACTGAGAACCGATGCCGGTATTCTGACGATTCACTGGCAAGGATTCGAATCGTTTGTTCTGCACGAAGAAGAGGAGCCGTGGTTACCGGAAGACGAAGTATCGAAGCAGTCGAACGTATCGGAGGAACTACTCCGCAAGGTCAGATACCACGGTGACGGACCGGAATACCTTCACCGTGGACACTCGATTCTCTACAAGCTATCGACCGTGTGTAATTGGGTAGAGAAACGAAGTAGAGTCTGACCATACTCGTCGTTTTCTCTTCCTAATGAGTGAAGAGGAATTCTACTGCGCAATCACCAGTGTCCGTAATTATTGAATAGATGCGCTGTCCATATACTCGTAACTTATCGCCGGAGCATGCGAACTCATGACTTGTACATGAATTACGATTCTGAAGGCTGCTTGTCCTTCTCAGAACTTACTTCGGCTCGGTTGGAGCAGTTGGCTTAATTGATGGGTCTTCCTCCCAACCTAGATCGGGCTGCCTAACCTGCTGGCGGTCCTGTTTGGTTTGCGTGAGGAGCTGATCATAGTAGACTCTTATCGTCTTCGCCTCCTGCTCTTTTCCTGCCGTTTCCCATTGTTCGGCAATCTGAATTACGGTCGGATCGGATACACGCCGGATTGGGCAGCAAATGATCGAGACACCTCTTTTTGCCATCACCTCTGCTTCTGCGTCCTTTCCTTGGATGGCGAATAAACCCGCGAGATAGAGAAAGACCTTGCCAGATAGTTGGTTGAAGTCGAGATTGTCAAAGTCGGTGTGCGAAAGATCAAGGGCGGTCTTCAGCAATTTCTCTGCTTTGTCGTATTCCTTTCCATCTCGATAGATGAGGTAGAGCATATCCAAGCAGCTCTGCCCTTCCTCGGACTTCAGCGCGCGCTCTCCTTTGTATGAGGCGAAAACTTTCTCAAGTAGTGGACGAGCTGCTGAGTAATTGTGCTCCTGAAATAGCACTTGTCCGGTAGCGAATGGAGCGACAGCTTCCTGGATCTTCCTGATTGAGGATTGATTCATTTTTGCGGAGGAATACGCAGAAGCGCTAGCTTTCTCTTCACGGATGTTGGCTAACTCTCGGTTAATCTCTTCAAGTAAATCGGGACTAATCAGGGGGGCGGATTTTGCCTTTGTTAGAGATCTCTTTAGCATTGACTCCGCCTGTTCTCTTTGGTCCTGGGCGATATAAACGCGGGCAAGCCAGAGCATCGATTGTGCCTCTTGCGCGTAACTCGAATCAGTTTGTGCTTCCTTAACTGCCGCAAGGATTAGCTTTTCGGCTTTGCGAAGGTCGCCTCCGTTTTGCGCATCCTTGGCCGCCTTCATCATCTCAGCCCAGACAAGTGCAGACGCATCAGCAGGACACGCGAGCAATATCACAAAGATCGAAAAGCACCAAGATATTGAAGCTTGCTTTCTCATGGCATCCCTTGGGCTGATTGGAAATCTGCCAGAATATAACAGAATCAATGTTGCTCTTGAACTGTGTTGCGAAAATGAATCGCACAAGATGTCCAAAATGTCTCATATGTCCAATTCCAGTCCATGGAGGGGTGTGCCATGCCGATAGAGTTACGAGCTGTCACGGCCGCCGATGCAGAGGCAGTCGCTGCGCATATGAATAGATGTCTGCAGGAAGAGGGCACACTCCTTGAACTTAATCAGGCGCCAACTGCTGAATACATTAAACAATTTGTCGAATTTACCGGCAAGAAGGTCTTATTGATTTGCCTTGATGAAGCACAAGTTATTGGTTATCTACAACTGGTTGCGCACGCGACGGCTCCAAACACTGGATATGGTCATGTAAGTCTTGAGCCGGAGTTTCGACATTTCACAAGGGCAGGTACAGCAAAGCGCCTAATCGATGAGATGGCTGATATGGCCATGGAGATGGCGGCAGCAGAAGGAATGCTCGCTGTGTATGCTTGCATTCGCCCCTCGAACACGCCAGCAATCAAGGTTGTTCAACGTCACGGTTTCACGAATTTTGGCTTCTGCAATAAGGGTTGGCACGAACATACGGGCCCGTACATGTCGTTTATTAGAGCAGTGCCTAACAATTTCACCTTCGCGCAGTAAAAATAAAGCCGCCGATTTCTCGACGGCCCTATTTCCTCTGCCGAGAGTCTTTGATTTCATTACATCGGCTGCATGACACGCAGACCGGTTTGATATAACGTGCCGCCACCGTCGCCGCCCCACGTGCAAGTGCCTGTAGCTGTGCTTGCTTCAAGGCGGCGGATGGTTCTATAACCAATCCCAGGCTTCCCTCGATATACCGCGTGGGAATTAGCGACTGACCCAGCTGCAGCCGAAGCCGGGCAGTTGTAGCCAGAGCTTGAACTGCTGCTATCAATTCCTATCCCGACTTGTGCTGCAACGTTTGCCGTCGAGTTCGAAAACACGCCGACATTAAACGCATCAACGCTTTCATCATCCAGCCCACGCACGATACCGACTCGCGATACGCCTTCGGTGGTTTGCGCTCGCGCTTCTTGATACGCGGCAGTCGTGTACGTCCATGAGTCGGTCGTGTCCTGAGCCTGTGCATCTTCCATCACGCGGTTGTACATGTTCCAGACGTACAACTGACCAGCGGCTCTCGACTTTGCAGTCACGTTCGCACCGCTGCCCCTGATCGTTCCGAGATACAACGATTCGGCGTCGCCGTTCTTTACGAGCAGTCCGCCAGTCGTTCCGGATCTGACAAGCGCTGTCGCTCTCGTCGTGTCATTCGTCCACGCCACCGCCGACAGTGTTGGAGACGAACCAGACGTATAGACTCCGAAAATGTCATAGTTCGTACCGGACGAAATCGACAGCGTGAGCGATGCTTCAGTAAACGTCTTCGCCGTGTACTTGCCAGACGAACTTGAATACGCTGGATAGATATTACTTACATATGGCGTGTAATAGAGCGTACCCGCGCCGGTCACATCGCCAGTAACAGGCGTTCCGCTTGTGAGCGTAAGGCGACCACCAGGCTTGATGCCTGGAATGAGCGCGTTGCTTGTCAGCGTGCTATTAAGCGTTGTCGCGCCGGTCACAGTAAACGTACCGGATGCGGTCAGATCGCCGACGGTCAGCGCAGCATCGGCTGAATCAGCCTCGTTACGGACAGCAAGAGTCGTGGCGCTTGAACGCTTCAGCAGCGTATCGACAGCGCTTGCACCGCCAGCGCCAAAATGGACGCCGGTTGTATTGAGCTGCAGCTTCGGATTAGCATCGCCGAATGTCGTCGCCTCAAACCCTGACGCCTCGACGCTTTTGTTTGCCGTCACGCCAGCATCGATCACCTGCAAGAAAGACGAGCTCTTTCTACGGATACCGATATCGACAGCGCTTGCGCTGCCTGGTCCGAACTGCAAGTATCCGTCAGATGTCAGCGTGACACGTGGCACCGTATCACCGGATACACCAGACGAGACGCAGCGATTCGACGCGGAACGCTTGAAGAACCATTCACTCGTCGGATAAACAAGAGCCGTGAGATCGAGTTTCGACGGTGCAATCGCAGCGCCGGATTTGATGTTGTCGTTCGCAATCGTCGACGACCAGGATGTTATCGCATTGAAATTTGTATTGACCTGCGATGCTTGCGCAGGGACACCACCACTGAAACTATTGGGAATCGTCAACGTATCTGCATAGACGCTAGGCATCGTGCAGGTTATGTAAAACAAGCACAGCGCCAGGAAATTGACGAATGATTTATAGCGGTGCGACACGTTATGTTTTCCTCTTTACAAAAATAGAAATGAAACTCTTCGGAAGTCGAGCGAGTTTCTTTCCAACCAATCCAACCGTTGAGCAAATGCTCGGCTTCTTAGACCATGATTCATCGTCCCATCGGATCGAATCCCAGACGTCTCGCTTGCGGTCCGCTGCAAAAGCGGGCACGAAAAAATGGCTCACGAGCATGAGCATGGCTGTGAGCACTGGAGCCACTGAGACACGTCGTCCCGTTGATGACTTGGAGGGCCACTTATTAGACATCTTATTAATCCTCGTCAAGTTTGACGTGCGGTCGCGGCAGTAAGCCCCTCGTTTGCAAAAGCAACATCTCCTTTCCGGCATCGCGGCTCGCTGTCCGAAGATTCTGCCATTCAATTGCAGCGTCGCTTTCAGGATCTCTATTGATTAGTTCACTGATCTGCATCAGCAACATCTCTTGGCGATGCGGCACCTTAGACAAAGAGAGCAGCAAGCGATCGACGCGACCATTACACGCGCGCAAGTCTTCGACAATCTGTTCGAGTTCCGGGATCACCCAGTAGCGCTTAGGATTGTCCTTGCTGTTCGGTCCCTTGTATTTATCTTTCCAAGCCAGGCTCGGACGTTTCTTTCTTTTGTTTTTCACCGCGGTCATTTACTTTGCCTCGTTTTTTTTCTGCGTCTCTTCTCTTTCTT
This sequence comes from Candidatus Obscuribacterales bacterium, assembly GCA_019745505.1. Classification (GTDB taxonomy): domain Bacteria; phylum Cyanobacteriota; class Vampirovibrionia; order Obscuribacterales; family Obscuribacteraceae; genus QKMZ01. The sequence goes on from JAIETE010000044.1 coordinate 7,562, forward strand.
CGCTTTGATGACATTCGTATCTCGAAGGATTTGAATGTGGAGTTCGTATGTTGCAGCCAGGGCTTTCGAAATCCTATATGTGTTATCGGCACCCTGAGCTCCATGCCTTCTTCTTTCGAATTGCGCCTGCAGCTCGCTAATAATCTGATTGCAGAGCGCGGCGTATTTTTCCGCGACATCAATAGGATCGCCCAGCAATTCTTTCAACCTGCCGGTCTTCTTTGCTTGGAACGCTGCACGAAGTTCAAGCCAGTTGTCTTCGACATGCCAGCGCTTGATCGATTCGAGCGGAACGCCGCATTGCTGCGCTACCTCCAAATGTCGGACAATCGGCATTGTTAGGTAGATCGCTTTGGCACGGTCGCGAGCGCTCTCTATTTGTTCATCACCTAAAGGCTCTCTGTTTTCTTGTGCGTTCATGTGCATCTTGCTCGAAACCACTACACGCTATAATACGGCGAATTACCCAACGGTGCAATGCTTAACCTATGCAGTACGCCCATGAGCGAAAGGAATGAGTCGAGGGAATAATATATGGATGAAGCAGGCGGTCTTAATCCTCTTAACGATTCTGTCGCTTAATCTGAGCGCTGCTTTCGCTCGTCCGTCGCTTTCAGATCTGTCGCCTGGACTGTATGGCTACGAGAGCCCAACGACAGGGCAACACTCTGTCTATTACGTAGCAAATCCGGCTGATCCGAGTGAAGATCCGTTCTCGCTCCAAGAACGCCCGCTGCCGAGTAAATTCATTCCACTTGTAGAGCAAGTTCCGCAAAATGCTCCAAATTGTCAACCAGCACAGCCGCAACCTTCTGTGCCGAATCAGTCTAAGTGGTATACAGCCAGGAAAAAGTTTGGTCGATTCCTTCAAGGCGTTGGAGCTGGCTTGTCGCCCCCTCCGTCGTATGCGACATCATCCGATGACGACCCGCCAACTATAAGTCGATTCCCATCAGCGCCTCTTCCGCTGATGACGCCTGCCGCAACTGGTTTCAGCGGACCGACAACAATTACACAGTTTGGAAACACCACCACAATAAGCACGCCCGGTCAATTGCCCACAACTGCGACGCAATTTGGAAACACGACAACAATCAATCGACCGTTTCAAATGCCTTCTACAATTAATCGATTCGGTAACACCTGGACCATGTCAGATCCAAACGGTGGACTACCTACAACGATGACCAAGTTCGGGAACACCTACACTGTCTCGCCACCGTTCGGCATGCCGTCAACGATTACTCCATTCGGCAATTCAATGATGATCAATACGCCCGGGCAGATGCCGACAACTTTTACGAAATTCGGAAACAGTTGGATGTCAAATCCATAGGTTTGAAGGGCATGCGGAAAGTCAAATTCATTAGATCTCGAGAGAAGACAGTCAAGGAAAAGATCCGTCGAAATTTTGGCGTTAATCGACTGTACCGACTCAGAGGCAAGTTGCGACTAGAGCGTGTCTCTGCAACGGAAGGGATTCGTAACGGCGTTATCTCAAGAACGTATGACTTATTCCAAGCGGATTGATCTGGAAATCTGAAGGTATTGGTTACGAAAAACCGACTGGAGTCCTCGGATATTTTGTAAGTACCGGTCAGATGAGGAAGCGACGTGTGGGTATTTGTGGCGACGATGCGTAGGTAACCGTTACTCAAATATGGGTTCCCTAATATATTGAGCGCCGGTACCTTGCCGGCCCCTCTCCGGAATGTCCAGCAAATCTTACAGAACGTATGGCGCAGATCATATGTATATCTAGTCTCAGGGCTGCTTTCCATTGATGATTGATGCATCACATCACACGGGTGTATCTCATGAAGCAGAGTAGGACAGCATACGAACTTAGCCCAAAACAACCGAATACGGACAAGTCGCTCGATAACGTCATTGCATTCACAGGGGTTTCAGAGCAGCGAACGACAACAAGCCAGCAATCCTTTACGGCTAAGTTGCCACCACGCAAACCGAAGAATGTAGATCGTCGTGAACGCGAGCACCTAACGCCGCACGAAGTGAAGGCTCTTGTCGAAGCCGCAAAGAAGATCGGACGCTACGGTTTCCGCGACGCCGCCATAATATTGATTAGCTATCGGCATGCGCTGCGTGTTGGCGAGCTGGTCGATCTTCGCTGGGATCATGTCGACTTCACAGCTGGTAAGTTGTTCGTCAAGCGTTTGAAGCGCGGCGATGCATCAGTTCATTACCTGGAAGGCGATGAACTTCGAATCCTGCGAAAACTAAAACAATCGAATCCGGATTCACCGTTTATCTTCACCACCGAACGCAACACCCCGATCAGTACACGCCACGTCAGAACTATCGTTTTCAATGCCGGCGAAGAAGCTGCACTCGGTTTTCCAGTTCACCCGCACATGCTTCGACACGCGAAGGGATATCACCTTGCGAACAAAGGTTACGACACTCGACTGATTCAGTCTTACTTCGGTCACAAGAACATTCAGCATACCGTCGCATATACGAAGCTCGACGCTTCCCGTTTCAAGGGCTTCGGCCTGGATTAGACCGCCAGTGAATGAAGACGGAAATTTTCAAGCGGTCGCGCAGGACATTGGACGCCGACTAAACGTATCTCTTCAATCTTTCCTGTTACAGGTTTGTTTTTTCTGTGACGTACTGTTCAATTTTCTGTGACGCTCAAAACGCTCCGCTCGCTTTCCATTTAAGACTTTGTCACACTGTCACAGATGTCACACATAAATAAAGAGAGCGTTGAAATAAAAGCGAATCTTGCCGGATACGTTCATGCGAACATCTTCCCGCTGAAGGTGACGGCACAGCGACGGCAGATTTTGATCGTTTCCCGAAAGCTTCCCGCCCTGTAGGACTCGAACCTACGACCTCTTGGTTCGAAGCCAAGCACTCTATCCAGCTGAGCTAAGGGCGGAT
>JAIETE010000279.1 GCA_019745505.1 Candidatus Obscuribacterales bacterium
ATGCGCCAGAACATTGCAAAACTGAAGGACAAAGCTGCAAAGCTCGCAGAGAAAGAATCCAAAAACAAGCGCGGCTAACACTGCAGCAATAAACCAAATGAAAATTTTGAACCGGGCGGAAAGTTAAATCCTGATTCGGCGGATGTTTATCACCGGCAGGTGGATCAGCAGGCCTTTTCGGTGGCATCTTCTGCGCTCAACTTAAACCTCCAGTGCATTTTTCTTTCATGTCAAGCTCATTTATGGCTCGGTGAAAGGGGGAAGTCGACCCGATACCTACACTGTAGGGGACGTTTGTTTACAGCCCGTGCACGGATAACAAGAGCCTCAAAAACACCGCATATAAGGATAGCAACGGCGAGTTTTGCAGAGCCTCACAGGTCGATAGAAGTGGCGGTAAACGCAGGGTAAACACTGGACCATTAGGCTAAGTAATACCGCTCCTTCCTATACGCTATGAGCATCGAGGTCGAAATGACTGCACCTGAGCAATTCATTGACTCACCAGGTTTCCAGCCCTCTGCAAGAGCCGCCAATTTTGAGGAGCTCTATGCACCATCAAACTATGCAGCATTCATTAGCGCTCTAAAATTGAATCGTCAGCAGCCTGAAACAGGTACAAAAAACGACCAATATGGATGCTTCCTCAATATGGAACAGCAAGAGGGGTTCGGAGAATTCACGGTAAGCGAAAACAATTCTCTTAAATACACAGTCAAAGATGGAGATAACCTCTGGAACATCGTCAACGATGCGCTCGCTAAAAAGAACGGCGAACAACCCGCTGCATGGAAGACTCTAGAAACTCTGCGCAAGATCGCGGAAAAAAACCAAATGAAAAATCCCGATTTGATACATGCAGGTGATGTAATTGATTTCTCTGCAATCGCAGATGATGAAAGTAACGGCAAGCCAGAATCACAACAGGCACGTCCGTTGCGCAATACTGGAACCGGTGAACCGATTATTGCCAATAACGCAGAAGAAGCTGGGACAGACGAGCCGGCAAAACCATCACCCACTCCGGAGCGAGACAGATGGTACATCTCACAGGCGGGCGACGGAGCTTACTGGTACACATGCGGAGCAACCAGCCTTACTATGGCGTTAGCTGCTAACGGTCTCATGGAAGCGACGGAAGCAAACAGACTGAAACTTGTTCGAGAAACCGGCACGAACCGAGAAGTCGGTTTTCCGGGCACCAGTGCAAAGATGGCAGATGAAGCCAGAAAAAGAGGACTTCAAGCCGAAGCATTTGACACCCAGGACTGGAGAGCAGTAGATGCTCAACTGTCTCAGGGCAAACAAGCAATTGTAAATGGAACAATGGTCGGGCGAAATGGAAGCCTTATCAAACACTTTGTCTATATCTCTGGAAAGGACTCTGCCGGCAACTACATACTCGGCGATCCTGCCAGCGCAGGGACAACGACATGGTCCAAGGATGACCTCGCCGGATTTCTAACGCGAGGAGGCGCGCCGAATGGTTTTACCGCTATCTGGCGATAACCACGCTAGAATAGAGAAATAATGTGCGGGAATCGATGCTCAACCCTCTTGCTCTCAGTCCTGTTGCTGGCGTCAGTTTCGTCAACATCGAAGACCATCGTGTTTGCACATCCAACAATTTGGGAACCCGGCAAAAGTTCTTCCAGCTCTTCAACTACTTCAACAAGTTCAAAGAACTCTGGTGTTAGCAACTCGGTCTACGCAGGCGACATAGACAAATATTTCATCGTCGGTGAAGGAATCGGCGAGGTAAAGACAGTATCGAGGGAGTTTGCCAACGAAATCAAAACAGCAATTAGAGAGTTGCCTTCGCAGTTTCACAAATTAGTTTTTGCGCGCGGCGTCATCATATACATCTATCCCACCGTCATGGACAGACCTCTCTCGATGAAAGCCAGAGGCGAATGGCCCAAGGGCTTTCCTACAGATTGCCAGTACTGGAGCTTACCTGGAACATACAGAGGCAACTCGATTACCGTTGGTGAATATGTGGTGCGCAAAGACAGATCTTACAAGCGGCTGAATGATGGGCGCTCGAATGTCAGGCACGAGTTTGGGCATGCACTAGATACTGCGCTGAAACGCTTTTCAAGTCACGAAGATTTCGTCGCTGCTTACGATCGCGACATGAGAAATCTGACGCCGGAACAAAGAAGTCACATCGGATATTACTTGCCTGACCGCCACGGCGGAAGCGTAAAGGACGGACGGGAAGAAGCATTTGCTGAACTCTTCGCAGCCAAGTATGGCGGCTGCGAAACATCCACAGAGAAGAAAGTGGTGGCAGCATTCCCCTTCACTATAAGAGCAATGGACAAACGCCTTCAGGAAGCAATTTCCGAATCAAGATAAAGGCAAACGGATCCAGAAAGTGCTGCCGACGCCCTCTTCACTATCGACTCCAATCTTGCCACCATGGGCAACGACGATTGATTTGGATATGGCGAGACCCAGACCAGTTCCACCCTTTACTCGATTATCGTCAATCGACACTTGCTCGAATCTATCGAAGATCTTGTCTTTGAATTCAGCAGGAATTCCTCTTCCTTGATCGGAAATTCGAATTTCAACCTCGGCGTCGAGACGTTCCATACTCGCAGATACTGTGGTCTTCGCAGGTGAGAATTTGATTGCATTGCCCAGTAGATTCACTAGCACTTGAATCAATTTGCCGCCATCGCCGTTTATCTCTATTTCAAACACTTGAGTCTGCAAACTAACTTTGTTCCTCTCAGCCAGGCTGCGAACCGCTTCAACAGACCGCGTCACTACTTCCGACAACTCTGTCGGTTCGGCATAAATCTCGACTTTGCCCGACTCCATTCTCTCGAATTCGAGCAATTGATTGATTAGATTGATCAGTCGCTCCAGTTCTGAGAATGCATGCTGGATGCGAGGACGCCCCTTTTCTGTGAGTTCTCCGTACACACCGCTGAGCAACAAGTCCAATGTCATCTGCAGCGAAGTTAGAGGAACACGCAGATCATGGCTGACCATCTGAATAAACTCGCGCTTCAATTGTTCGAGTTTCTTCCTCTCGCTGATATCGTGGATAACACAATAGAGAGAGTTATCCGCAGGCGACCAGGAAACAGCCCACTGTACATCAACTACAATACCGGATTTCGCCTGGGTCTTGTTTTCAAATTTGACAACGCTTTTGCTATTCCTCGCCTCATCGAATTTACTGCTCGTAGCTTCCTGATCCGGCTTAGCTACTAAATTCATCACGCGCTGCCCGAGCAAGTCCTCATGCTTATATCCCCACAGCTGTTCGGCAGCCGGATTCAATTCCGAGATAACGCCGTGTCCGTCAATCGAGCAAATCACTTCTACAGCGTTTTCAACAAGAGCTCTCTCTTTGCGGTTTGCTTCTACAAGGGCACCGGCCATTTCGTGAAATGCCCCATCCAATTCAGAGATTTCGTCGGCACCGTCTAAACGTGGATTCAGAGACTCGCGCCTCGATAATCGATAGGAATTGTCGCGCATCAAGTTAAGCCTTGATGTGATATCGCGGAAGAAGATGGCGGCACCGACAGCTACCAGAACATTCAAAATACCACCGGCAACAAGCACGATTTGCAACAGCATAGAGTTTTGCACTTTGGCTGTGGCGGTTTGTCTTTCAGATGCAATCTCCAGGCTATTCAAGTCCTGCAACAAGGGATCCAGCATTTCGGCGACTGAGCGAATTTCCTTAAATACCTGCCTCGTGAGAACATTGTCAGAGGTCATATGGTCCAAGGTATGGCGCGACTTATCCAGATACTCAATCCCTTGCTTCGCCTTCAGGTCAATTCTGGACAAGAGGTCCTTCTCGACTTCGTCGCTGACAGCCGTTGACTCCAACCTGGTCAATTCAGAAAATAGCTGGCTTTTAGTCGCATCGTACTTGTCTGCATACACAGGAACCCCGGTCAAACAATAGTTCGACATTGCCAGGGACGCGTCAATGTAGAGACGAGAGACAACATTCGACTGGGAAATGAGAGCCTTTGCCCGCAGGTGCTTCTCCGCATCCATTTGGCTGAGGTGAAGAAGATAGGATAGAGTTCCGATAAAAATCAATCCTACGGACAGTGGAATAAAGACCAGCAAAAGCCCCATCTGAGTTATCGAAAGATTCAGACGGCGGGACCCAATCATTTTTGCCCTTTGTGCAGTAAACTCAGTGTATCCTTCCACAGCCAATTCTACTTCCCTCGAAGCTTTTGCAGGATTGGAATACGGTAATTGTCTAAAATTAGGCGTTCTTGCACATAAAACGACAGCGGTAACAGCAGAGCACTCAGGCGGCGACATATGGCGAAGGTTCTAATTGTTGAAGATGACCCAGGCGTGTGCGAAACAGTCAAAGATTGGCTGGAAAATCAGAATCACACGGTCGAAGTTGTCGACCGCGGCGAAGACGCCATAGAGTATCTGAAGACCTACGCCTACGATGTAATTATCCTTGACTTATACTTGCCGGACATTGACGGCCTGGATGTATTGCAAAGATATAGAGCCGCCGGAGGCACCGCTCGAGTTCTCATACTTACCGGTCGTAATGAAGTAAGAGATCGCGAGCGCGGTCTGGATCTCGGCGCGGACGATTACCTGGGTAAGCCGTTTCACCCTCGTGAGCTGGCTGCACGCCTGAGAGCGCTGCTCAGACGCGATTCCATGAACACATCCACTCAGTTGAAGGTAGGAATGTTCGTGCTGGACCTCACCGGAGTGAAATTACTTCGCAATGAAGAGCCCATACAACTTTTGCCTAAAGAGTTTGCGCTGATGGAGCTTTTCATGCGCAACCCCGATCAAATTTTCAATCCGGAGCAAATACTCCAAAAAGCATGGACAGCGGACACTGAAACATCACCGGAGACTTTGCGAGTTCATATCAAAAGGCTGCGCGACAAAATAGACATTGATGGAAAGCCCTCAGCAATTCAGAACATAAAAGGTCTCGGCTACAAGCTCAATAGCGAACACTGCGTATAGACAAATGGCTAATGCAGGCTTTCACCTGCATCAGCTCCCCTCTCAAAAAAATTAAAAACGAGGTTTGTATTCGAGTCATCCCTCATATGGCTTACACTGTAATCATAAAGATGATGTGTTTACTGTCTGTTTACCGGCACTATGCTTTCTCTTAAAAAAATCGGTTGTATCCTCATTTCAGAGTTGATGCTGTTAATTGCGTCAAACGCAGCGGTGTTTGGCGAATCGATTTTTGACAAGCACTTTAAGACATCGGTAGAACTCTATGAGAAGCATGAATTTCGCAAAGCCATCAAAGAATTGAATATAGCAATTGAGGCAGAACCAAATAACTTCGAAGGCTATTACAAACGCGCAAAGTGCTACAGCGAAACAGACTCACCGCAAGAAGGCATGCCGGACTTTGCCAAGGCTATCCGGTTAAATCCCAATTTCGCTGACATTTGGGTAAGTCGAGCACTTGCTTATCAACGTTTGAATGATCCAGCGCGTGCAATTGAAGATTTAAAGCGCGCCGTTGCAATTGATCCTCATCATTCCAAAGCCTTCTATAAATTGCTATTTCTTTGCTTCAAGCAAAAGGATTTTAAGAACGGCATAAAGTACTCGACACTTGCAATCGCCAACGACGTCGACCTCCTGGATTCGCTGGAAGCAAGGGGGCGATTCTACGCACTTGCCAACGACAGAAAGAAGATGAATGCCGACTTTGATTGCGCGCTGGCGAAAGCACAAGCCAAGCTTTCAGAACTGGAGAAGGAGATGCCACATACCGAGAAAGAAGTGGCGAAACAAAGAAAAGTGATTGCAGACATTTTCAATGAGAGAGGAAAAGCATTCTTAATTTTGCGCGATTTCGATGCATCCCTGATTGATTTCGAAAAAGCGCTCTCCCTCATACCTGACAACACCACTTATATGTGCAACGTCGGAGGCGCACTTCTGCACCTGCAGAGAAATGAAAAGGCGCTGGAAATACTCACCAAAGCATGTAAGTTACGAACGGATAGCGCTTCCATTCATAACAATTTGGGCATTGCCCTGGAAAGATCCGGAAAACACAGCGAAGCAAAATCAGAGTTCGAAAGAGCATTGAATATTGACTCCGGAAAAACACACTACTTTGCCAATCATGCTCGAATGGCATTGAGCATGGGCAACACGGACGAGGCGATGGGGGACTTTGTCGGGATAAAATCCATGAGCGAAAAAGGTACTGCCAATAGCCCCGAGCACGCCTATCCGGTGCTCCAGCAACTGGATGCATTGATAAAACTGAATCCCTCAGATCCTGCCAACTTCTACAACCGAGGAGTGATCAACTTTTCACAAAGAAATTTCGCAGTCGCAGAAAGAGACTTTCAAAAGTTTCTCTCATTGCAGAATGGCGCCGGAGAATCTCCCACCTACGGCGCGATCTTGCTATCCATAACTTTGCAAAACATGGGACAAAAGCGCAGAGCAGCAGACATAATCTCCACAGCCAGAACTTCGGCGAACACGGCCTGGTGCAAGCGATTGTTGTCGCTTTACGTAGGTGATGACAAGCTCGAAGATTTTATGGACGCGCAACAAGGCCGCCGAAGAGAATTAGCGGCAAACTGTTTTATCGGTTTAAGACAACTTGCCGAAGGCGACAAGGTCTCAGCCGAGCAAAAATTGAAATGGGTAAGAGATCACGCACAAACGACACAAGACGAGTACTTGCTGGCTCTGAGCGGGTTGAACAGAATGGAAAGCAAGAAGCAGAAGAAGCTGGAATTAGCTAACAGCAAAGAGAGACGGGGTCTGAAAGATATTGTGACCGAAGCGGAAATATCTTTCAAATAACGTCCGGCAATTTCAGCGCACTTGTTTTGCAACCGTCACCAAAACCCTGGAGAGTATCTCGAACAACTCTGAGATTTCGTCGTCTGTCGTCGTAAATGGTGGCGCCACCATGATGTGATCACCGTTTACTCCATCGATGAAACCGGAGCCGGGATAAACCAGCAAGCCGTTTTTCATAGCTTCCTGCGAAACAATCTGAGAGATTCTAAGGTCGGCGGCAAACGGTTCTTTAGAATCAAAGTTTTTCACAAATTCGATTCCCATCATGAAGCCTTTGCCTCTGATGTCACCGACTATGCCGCTGCTAAGGAGCACTTCCGCGCGCTGGAAAAATGCAGACTCTCGAGCCGCAACTCTCTCGATCAAATCATGCTTTAGAACATAATCGACAGCTGCCAAGCCGGCTGCACAAGAAACCGGATGCGCGCTGTATGTGAAACCATGCTCAAACACACCGCTGCTCTCTTCAAAGGCTTTGACCACACGTCCGGAGCCGAGAACAGCTGCCAGAGGTTGGTAACCTGCAGCCATGCCCTTGCCCAGGGCTATGATGTCAGGTTCCACCCCGAAGTGATTCATACCGAAAGCGGCGCCGGTTCTTCCAAGACCAGTCATCACTTCGTCGGCAATCAATAAAATTCCGTACTTATTGCAGATATCTCTGATGCGGGAGAAATAAGCACGACCAGGAACGGCGGCGCCGAGTGTTGCACCTACCACCGGCTCGGCGATAAACGCCATGACGTTTTCCGGTCCGCTGAATATGATCGCCGATTCGAGTTCATCGGCCACAGCGATAGAGCACTCGTCTTTTAAACAAGGTCCTGGACTGAAACCACACTTGCAACGATAGCGGTAGTCGGCGGAAATATGCGAAGGAGCTCGAAGCAAGGGCACATACGGCTTTCTTCTTGCCGGATGCCCCGTGGCAGACAAGGCTCCAAAGGTGCTTCCGTGATAACTTTGCCAGCGTGAAAAACAGATTGTGCGCTGGCTTTCACCCCTGTGCACAAAATAACTGCGAGCCATCTTGATTGCCGTTTCAACAGCTTCCGAACCACCGGACATGAAATATGCGCGCGCCCCCGTCCGGAAGGCGGGTGGCGTCAATTCCACGACCTTTTTTGCAAGGCTCAATCCCGCTTCGGAAACAAATTGAGTTGTGTGCGCGAACGCCACCTTCTTCAATTGGTCGTTAATGGCTTCATTTATCTCTGCGACGCCGTGCCCTAGGTTCGCAACTACCGCGCCACTGCAAGCATCTAAATATGTCTTTCCTTGCGTGTCCGTGATTCGCACGCCTTTGGCGGAAGCAACAGTTGGATAGGTCTTCTTGAGATTCCGGAAGAAAAACTCAGACATGCCAAACTCCGAATTTCTAGGAGGCTGGTCAATATTGTTCCACAGATTGGCAGCAAACGTCTCAAGCGAGCATATATTCCGGCAAAAGAAGGCGCTTGCTGTGCAAGCACCTCCTTTCGGCTTTGGGCAAAACTTTTCCAATTAAATCGCATTGCAGTCCCAGGCCACACTCATTCCATCAGCAAAGCGAACCTCTTCATTGCCGTCCGGATATTTGAGCACCACATCTCCACCGGATAGAAAGACAATTATGGTGCCGTCGTCATGAATTATGTAACCACAGCGAGGCGCTCTACAATCTTCAACTTTGCTTTGACTCATTTGGGAAATCCGCCAGTGGGGTGCTACCGACAATTTCATAGTAATAGGCAGTTTTAAAAAAGTTTTCAAAACCCGAAAAGATGGGACAGTCTTTCGACTGTCCCATTTGCCCTCTCAGGTATGTATGTATTGCGTTTCTCTTCGTCGTCAAATGATTAACGGATTTCCTTTGTCTTACTGTCGGCGACATGACGTCTTTCCGGTGCAGGCAGGCTAATGAAGGGCATTTGTCCTCCGCCCGAGAAGGTCGGCAATTCGCCGTCCCATTTTTCAACTGCTCTCAGTTGTACAAGATTCGGGTTTTGCGAAAGGGCGTTAGCTTCACGTTGTATAGCAGCAGCTCTTTCAATACTTTCCTTCTTGATTTGATAAGCAGCAGCGTCAGCAGACAATTCCTTTTCTCTGGCGGCAGCTTCAGCTTCGGTAATACGTCTTTCCTTCTCATTCTTAGCTTGCAACGCTTGTTGTTCGGCCTTTACTTTAGCTTCAATCGATAAATTGAATTCTTTTGAGAAGTCAAAATCAGTAATCGCTACGTTGGCTACAGAAACAGCACCTTCCAATTTCTTCTGGGAAAGAGTATGTCCGATGTAATTTCTAATGGCGTCTGTCACCAATTGTTTTACTTGCTCGCGCTTTGTTACCAACTCTTCGGCTGTGTACTTGGCGGTTATTGCCTTCAAGCTTTCTTGTACGGCAGGGGCCACCACAGTGTGGTCGATCTTATCGAGGTCGCCCACCGTTTGATAGGACTCTGCGGCCATCGTCGGGGAAATGCTGTGCTGAACGGATATTGTTGTTTCAACCGTCTGCAAGTCCTTAGAAGCTGCTGCAGCTCTTACTTCAAACGACTTCAATCGAGTGTCGATCTGAACTACTTCATCCATCATCGGCGTCTTGAAGTGAAAACCTGGTGGCAGCTCAGTAGTGTTGACGGCACCCATTGTCTTGAGCACGCCGACGTGTCCGGCATCTACAGATACCCAGAATCCCGTCAGTAAAGGAATTGAGAGCACCAGACCGACCACGACTAAACCACCAACCATCGTTCCGATTGCTTTTTGTGCACTATTGTCCATTTAAAAAATCTCCGTGTTTGCGCCATGCCACCAGACATTCGATGACATTCGCCCTCCAGCGCATCTGCGATGGAGCTAAAAGTATTAGGGCATGAGTTGCTAGAACCCAAAAGAAATTGAGGCTTGGATTATGGAAGCATCAGCGAAGGTCGAATTTGTCCGATTACCCTTTTGCTAAATGTTTTGCTTCCTAGTTTCATTGTCTTAGGCTCGATTCGTTTTGTTCTCTATGCGCCCAAATTACCACCTTTCTTGACAACTTCGTTACAAATTCACCAATTCCTCACAATCCCACCCCATGGGGCATACAAGGTTATTCGTGGAGCAGTGCCGATAAACCATGGAACCTTTGACCGCCGGCGCTCACCTACCCCAACAGTCCGCAATCTGGACAGACAAGTAAGGGGATAGCCAATGAAGGATCGGGAAGCAAGCAAGTATGACGGTTCATTCTGTAGAAACGACGATGAGCCTGAAAGAGAGAAAGTGGAAGAAGAGCCGGAATCACCAGCTGTCGAGGCAGAAAAGCTGCGAGTGAAACAAACACAGGTTCTGGAAGGGCCAAAGAAGACACCCACCGAAAAACCTGCAGAGCAAGAAGATTAAAGATTGGTGATTAGGAAACGGTGTACAAAATGCAACTGTTATCGTCTTCGAAAACTGGGTTGACCCCGCGCCTCCACAATTCAAAGTATTTGCTGTACGGGTCTTCACTATCTGCTCGACTGGATGACTGAGCAACCGGCCAAAGAACATAATTGGCAAGATTGTAGCTATTGGCCATCGTGTAAAGCGCTTCGGCAAGAAGAGCGGCTTCTTCGGTGATATTGAATTTACAGAAGTAGTCGTGCAGCGCTTGATAGATGAATATGTCTATAT
>JAIETE010000269.1 GCA_019745505.1 Candidatus Obscuribacterales bacterium
ATAGTACCGCGTAGCATTCCACCGCGGGAGATTCTCTATGTTTATAGTGCTGATGGAACGAGGCAGGCACTAGCAGAAAATTCACCAAGCATGTCGGTTCGCGACTTACTTGTTCTGAACAGAATGATTACTGGTAGTGAAGATCTTTTTGTGCTCTTTGGGCCTAAACGACCACGGCCATCAGCTCAAGAAAATACCCAAACGACAACTACTACAGTTTTGGACTATACACAAAATTCAAGAACGACCTGGGCAAGGGCAAATTCCATTGATAAGTTACCGAGTATTTTCGCAACTGTCGAACGAAACAATGGATTTCCAATGATTGTTTCAATAAAGGTAGAGAACATGAATTGGGGTAGCTATCCCAGATCGCAGGGAACAGGTGGTCATGCTATGTTGCTGACGGGATACAATCTCGTGTACGACGGCAGCGGCGCAATCGATTATGCTGCCAGCACTGTTACTATGTCAAACAGCTGGGGCGCAGCTTCTCATGAAATGACGGTTTCTTTCGAAGATCTCTTCCGCGCTTTGTCGTGATTCATTCAGTATTGATGATACCTCCGTGATGTGAGAAAGTACGAGTATGAACGCAACGATCGAAAACTACGGGCCGCTACAAAAGTTGACTCTTCCGAAAGGGTGGTGTGAACGATGCGATGAAGATAACTCCGGATATGTGTGGGAGTATAGGGAGTTTGGCCCAGCTGATTCAAATACGCGCATGGGTATTTTCTTTCGAGGTTATCCCGTTGCAGACGAAGTCGCGTCTCGCTTTCGGCAAATGCTAGATGAGACCCCACATGATTGTGGCGGAGATGAGTTAGCGTCCATAGCGGAAGTCTTGCGGGATCTTGCTTCAACCAATCACTTTGAATTGCATTCAGCTCAAACCGAGGTGATAAACGGCAGAAGTGTATTGGTTATCGAAGGAGATTGGATTGAGCGAAAGTCTTCGGCAACCTATGCCTTTGTCGACATTGACAATAATGGACGCTTCATTCAGGAAGTGTTCTACGAAGTTCCGATAGGACAAGTGCCAACTGCAAGTGAACTCTTTAATCAATGCTTTTCGAGTGCAGATTGGTGCACATCAAAGTAATCCTTGTATTCTCCTGTTATTGCGGACCTCCACCACAGAGCCAGTTTGATTTCCTTGGATATTGGTGATTGACAAGAGGGTCCGCGAATTCATATGCGACCCCTCGCGGGCATCGCCATGAGCGATAATGAGTTGCTCCGAGTGAATAGGTCCGAACCTTAATTTGCAACTCACCCTCACGCGCAAAGCGCTGATTCTGATAATTGTGCCGCTCGTCTGCGAACTTGTGTTCGTGGCGTGGCTCATTGTGCTTTTGGGGAACTCAGAGACTGATGCCAGGAATGAGGAAGCTCGAAGGCGCGCACTAGCAACGGGGAGCCGTTTGCTTCTAGTCCCTGAGCAAATTCAGGAGACTCTAGTTTCATATGCCGTCGGCAAAGATAAGTCTGCCCTGCAAACGTATGCGCGGCTGTCGAAAGAGATGCAATCCGACATTAAGGCATTGGAGCCCCTGGTAGAAAGTGATCCGTCGCAGTCGAAAGTGCTTTGGAAAATCAAAGATCAAGCTGGTAGAGTATCTTCAATTTATGATGAATTTGTTGCAGATTTTTCCAGACAAAGAGGGGAAGCTGATGAGAAGGTGTTGCGAGATATTCAACAGCACTTCGCCCCTGCTGTTTCTGCAATCAAAAAGGACATTTATGATTTTCTCGCATCAGAAGAGGAATACAACAAATTAGCGCCGAGTTCGAGTGCAGAATTCCGAAACAATGTGAAACTCGCAATCAGTATTGGAGTCGGCGCAAACATTCTCGTAGCTTTGCTCCTGGCGCTCTGGTTCAGTCGAAAGACGATCAGGGGATTGAATGTTTTGATGGACAACAGCAAGCGTCTGTCTGAAGGCGCTACACTCAATCCCCTGATCGAAGATTCGGATGATGAGATCGCCACTCTCGATAAGGTTTTCCATGATATGGCCGCTGCACTTGCCGAGGCGTCGCGCAAAGAAAGGGCCGTTTTCGAAAAGGCTGTCGATGTGATCTGCAGTCTTGATGCAGACGGAAAGTTCACGCGCGTCAATCCAGCCAGCAAAGCGGTTTGGGGATACGATGCTGATGAGCTGTTGCGTCGCGATGTTGTCGAATTTCTTCATCCGGACGATGTGCGCGCCACCATCGACACTCAGCTCGCCATACAGAAAGAAGGCAGCGGCGCACCTTATGAAAACCGCTTCCGCTGCAAGGATGGCACTTACCTGGACATGCTCTGGACGACTCACTGGTCACCACTGGACGACGCGCTCTTCTGTGTAGCTCACGACATTACCGACCGCAAGCGCGCGGAAGAAGCAATCAAATCCAGCGAAGCGCGCATCAGGTTTATCATTGCCAACATGCCGGTCGGGCTGGTTTTGCTCACACCGCAAGGCGAGATCGAGCTTGTAAACTCCGCTATGGACGAGATGTTTAAATACGAGCCGGGCGAATTGCTCGGACGTGCGTTCGGAAGTTTGTTCGAGCGAAAAGGAGAACAAGCGGAATCCGAGGTCTGGGAGATCGTAAAAGAACGCGCGCTCGGGCATATTCACGAACGCATGGCAGAGCAGAAAGGAGGCAACACATTTCCAGCTCATCTTTCCATCCGCGAGTATGAATCGCGTGATGGTCTGAAGTACATGGGCATCATGTTAGATGTTAGTGAAAGGCATGAAATTGAGCGGTTCAAGCAAGAGTTTCTCGGTGTCATCAGTCACGAATTGAGAACACCGCTTACCTCCATTCGAGGGTCTTTCGAAATGCTTCTGGCAGGCATGTTCGGCGATATGACGAGCGAAGCCAAACACGTGATAAACATTGCCGAAAAGAGCTCGACCAGGCTGATCAGATTGGTAAATGATTTGCTCGATATGGAAAAACTCGAGTCCGGCAAACTTGATATGTTCATGGAAGAAACCGACGTAAATGCGATTGTAGAGACGTCCGTGGAGAACGTTAAGTACTTTGCGGAGGATCATGGCGTCAATGTGGTTGTTCCTTCCGTTCAACTCAACTTCATTGCCGATGGCGAGCGCCTCGTGCAGGTAATGGTAAATTTGCTTTCCAATGCGATCAAATTCTCGGAACGAGGGCACGACGTCACAGTCGCTGTTGTTGCCACCGACGCGCATGTCGAGTTTAGAATTTCAGACACAGGCCGCGGCATTCCGGAGGAGCACATCGGCAAATTGTTCAATCGTTTTACACAAGTTGAAAAGGCCGATGCTACCAAAAAGAAAGGCAGTGGATTGGGGCTCGCCATATGCAAAGCGATTATTGAAGAACACGCTGGGCAAATCGGTGTCGAGAGCGAGTTGGGCAAGGGCAGCACATTTTGGTTCCGCGTGCCGCTGCGCCCGCAGGAAGGCGGCAAGCAGCCGTATGTCATCGCGAAAAAGTCGGAATGATTTTTGCTGGAATGCCACCCTTGGGATTGATGAACGAGAGAAAACGAAGCTTCGATCGAATGATCATTCGACGTTTATCAGTGTGCGCGGCAATGCTTTTTTTGATCGCAGCGCCAATTTGTGCGATGCTTCCTGCACAGGCAGCCGCCGGAAATACAGAACTCTTTCCACTCACGCAAGGCAGTTGGTGGTCTTATAAGTCAACGGACGGCAAGGGAAAAAACTGGAAGTCGAAGCTGACCGTATCCAGTGTCAAGCCAGCAAAAGACGGCACCGCTGTGTATAAAGTGACGGCAGTCGACGGAATTGAGACTAGTTTGCAGTTCTACATGAAGCGGGAAACAAGCACACTGTTGGAGCGCATAGAATTTACCGACAAACCGGCCAAAAACATTATTTACAAACCGGCTAAGCTCATTCTTGACTCAAAGATTCAACCAAATAATATCTGGCAGTGGTTCGGGAAAGTAGATGGAAAAACTTCAGAGTCTGAGCGCTATAAGGTATATCCCGGTGAGAGGATCAAAGTGCCTGCCGGTGAGTTCGATTGTGCAAGAGTTGAAAGCTTTCTCGTTCGCGACCATGAGATCACCTATTACACTCGCTGGTATTGCAGGGGAGTCGGTTTGGTCAAATTGGTGGTAGCCACTAAGAATGGAAAATTTACGCAGGATCTGACGGGCTTTAAAGTTAACTGATGTCAGGCGAGGGGCGGTAAACGAGTCGCTCTTGCGTCGACGTTTGCTCGCATGTGCCGGAGAAATGCTTCAATCTCGGTTCCAGATGCCACTGCAAGGGGTGGCGGCATCATTTTTTCGCTAAACGGATCGAAGTCCACATAAGAACCCATGTTTTCGTCAAATCGCTGAAAAATTGAGCCGTTCACTTTATAGCGATCCAAGTCTCTGCCATCGACTGCGGCAGTCTCGATTTTGTAGTCGCACCGGTGGGCATCATAGACGTAAACACGCCCGTCTCGCCCAAATTTGAATTGGGGCACGTGATCGCCTGATTTAGCGTTCGGCACGGTCAGTCGTTCGTAGTTCTCTGCGCCGTTTTTCCCGCGCAGGAATAAAATGTCGCCATCGGACATGATCATTGTTTTCGGTCGTAGAGATGCCAGCGGCGGCAAGGTCAAAGGCATCAATCGAGCCATTTGGTCGTTTGACATATTCTCATCGGGAGTAAAGTTATAGGGGCGCACTGAGGCGGATGTAGCTCCACTGGACCGCTCTGAAGGAATTGCGGGCGGGCGTGGAGCCGGACTTCTTGTTGCCAGCGAGAGCATCTCTGGCGAGGGTGCGCTGCTGCCCGCCATCGGTGAAGGTGAGGCTTGATTGCCGTTGCCTGCGGACATTCCACTGTTTCCTGCTTGCGTATTTTGACCGCCGCTGTTCATTTCCTTTTCGGCTGCATCAGCTGCCTTTTGTCCTGCAGACTTGACGAGTCCGGCAAAGTCGAATGCGTATTTTACCGCTGCCGATGCAAGAAAGTTCAACGCTGTCATCATGATGATGCCGGTATCGTCACACCCTTTGAAGCAAGCCATCAGCAGAATGACTGTGTTCCAAAATAAGCTCCAGAAGCAGAGGGTAATCACTCCTTCGACCCAGAGAGGAAAGGCTTCTCTAAGGAGTTTTGTCGGCCATACCCAGAGCGCCGCCATGATTGGCCCGACAAAGAAGAGGTAGTACATGAATGCCATTTGAAACGCACAGAGAATTGCCCATGTGGTGTCTAATCCGGCATTGGTCGTGTTAAGCATTAATCGTTTTGCGATTGTGTTGGCGTTGGCTGCGCCATCGTCTCTGTTTTTTGGTGCCAGATTGAGGTTGACCGATGGATCAAGCAGTTTGCCCCAATCTGATTCGATTTTTGAAAAGATGCCGTTGTTCATTGGAGTTGTGTTGAATGGCGGTATCTTCAAGGAGGAGTCATTTTCTGCCTGGTGGCGCGGTGAGAAAGCTCTGATTTCAGCGCAGATTGCGTCTTCATACATGTCGCTGCCGAATAGGCGATGGTATTCATCGGCAATTGTGTGCGTGATTGAATTGGAAAAATCGATGCCGTAGTTGACGACAAGATAACTGCCGGGGATGAGGAAAATCGCTACCACAGATCGTTGCAGTCCTTCTAGCGGACCTGTGTTGCCGACAATCGGCGAGCCTGCGGAGATGACAGCCTTTACCTGAGTGAGTACGGCGCCAGGCAAAAGCAGCAGTATCGCAATGGGCAAGAATATTTCATTGCGAATGCGATTCCAATTGTTGCCCGCCTCGGCGCTGAAATTGATCATGAACTTCGAGCAATAGTCGATGGCGTTGACGGCTTGATCGCGTGCCACTTCACCGACAGCATTGCCTACAGATGTTGCTTGTGCTTGAAATTCGGCGCGGGCTGATTGCGCGACGCGATTGGGTTGAAAGTTTGTTTCTGTTCTCCATTCCGTGGAGATCTTGATGTTTTTGGCCACCCAGTGATCGGTTGCCGGTCCGGGTGGCGCAAAGCAGGGCGGTTCTGCCAATTTCGTGAGCGGATGGCTCTTTTCGTAGGCTTCTTCCTGGTCGGCAAGGCTCTGACTTCCTGCCGTGCCGTTCGGGTTGGAGCGCCCGGCGCCAATAGAGATGAAACCGCTGTTCGAGCCCGATTCGTTGCCGCCATTGTTGCCGCTATCAGTATTCCCGGCAGGACAATGGCAGGGATTTCCTGCTGCCAGGCATTGGCAGAACTGGGCATTGTGAATGCCGTGAAACCTGCTTGCCCTGCAACAGCATGGCGTCATCCCCACTGTGTGATAGCGCGTTGCACGCGGAGCCTGAGCTTGCGCTTGCGGCGGTGACGTCATTGCTACCAGGTTCAGGCAAATCGAGAAGAGCGCAAATATGGGGAAGCAATAGCGATTCATTTACTGTCCTCTACAAGGGGAGCGCAGGCATTTATGCTGCGGGGGAAACAGAGCCAGGTCTTCCTTTGCCGGAACTCAATTGTTGGGCTTTTTGCATCAGCTTTTCGACCATTTCACCAGGTTTGCAATCGAAAGGCGCGAATGGAACAGAGGTCATGAGCACGAGAAACGCCGAGAACATGAGCGCTTCCCATTGACTGTAGGGATCGTATAGACCCAGCTCTTTGAGCCAACCGATGCGTAGTTGCATGACCAGTACGATTGCGCACCACCAGAAGCGCCAGAGGCTGAGAGTGATAACGGCGTCCAGCCAATTGCTGAAAACTGGTTTGAAGAGTCTGCCTAAACCACCAGGCCAAGCAAGAAAGGCTGCCGCCATCGGACCCATGAGCAGGAGATAGCACATCATTGCTGTTTGGAATGCGATGAGAACTACGAGTCCAAAGGTCAAGGACATGTCCAGTGTGTTCTGCATCAAGTGCATGGCCTGGTCACCGTAGTATTTTGCTTCATAAGAGTTTTTCTCAATCGCCTCGGCTTGCTCGACAATGCTGGAACCAGTAATGACGTTTTGGATTTCATAGGAAAGTGAATTTCCAACGTCGATGGAATAGCTGACAATCAATTGAGTCGCTGGAATGAGGAAAACAGCGATGGCGCATTTGAGAAGGCTGTTGAAGGGGCTTTCGTCCTCCGGTTTTTCGCCGGGCAGATTGGCTACTGCAGTGGACTTGACCTGCGAAAGCACAGCACCCGGCAATAGAAGCAGCAAAGCAAAAGGAAGATAGAGTTGTTTGAAAACAGTTTGAACCATCCAGATGCATTGGGTAAGAGGTTTGAATGCAACGTTTGTCGGACCCGGAGTTCCTGTTGCTTCATTTGCTATATTCAACAGACTGAGTTTCAAAATAGAAAGTGCTTCTTGTGTACCGTTAGTGGTACCGTTTGCGGTGGCTTCCGAGGCTCCTTGCATTTTGCTGTGCATCTCTGCTACAGCCGCCGGCATGACGCTTTCAGGTGACATGCCGCGATCGGACTCGGAGGGCGCCTGCCATCTGCGGAAATCTGCGTAGCTGGGATCTTGCAGTCTGACCAGCGGTCTTGGATCATGCAGCGGTCCGGTTGTTGCCATGCCCTGCCAGGGCAGATTTCCGTCTGAGCTCTGAGCGGTATGCGTTTGATTGACCTGTCCCGCTTGCAGCTCGTGTTTATAACGAACACCTTTGAGCTTTTCCCCGGACCTCTGGGTTTCCAGATTCTTGCCGTCCGTATCAGGATCGCTTAGTACTCTTGTCGGCCAATCGACACTGTCATGCGTGTCGGCAGACCATCTGTTTCTTATGAATTGCTTGTCATAGCGTAATTGCTGATCTTTGAGGTTCGAACCTCTGTCTACGCCGTCATCACCTACGCGGTTGGAGGGAAGATTGCCAGCAGTCTTGGGACTTGCCGCCCAGCTGCTTTGCGCGGAGGCAAGCAACAGGACAATAAGGAGAGCAAAGAGCAGGCAATTATCTGTCGTGTTATTTCTCGAAGTCATCGGTAGAATTGGCTCCTGCGCCAATCTATGCCTGCATTGCTGCAGGCATCATCGGCGAGAATCGAGGGGGGCAGAGTAGGCCGGGTAACTAACGGATGTCGGCTGCAACTCTTGCAATTAATAAACTACAAAGACATTGTTTATTTGCCGTGTACGCTAAAAAGGGGAGCCTACAACGAGGCTCCCCCGACAAAATTTGCCAATTTCGATGTTCAGGAACGCTGTGACTCTACCTTGTAACCCACTCCATGCACATTTACGAGTATGCATGCTTGCCCGGGTTTGGAAATTTTTTGCCGAATACGGCGAATATTCGTGCGAATCGAGTCCGGCGTCGCATCAGACTCCGCTTCCCAAACGTGATTGAGCAGGTTCTCCGGGCTAAACACCGTGCCCGGATTCGACATCAAGAACTTCAAAAGAGAAAATTCCCGAGGAAAAAGGTGAATTTCCTCTTCGCCGTTCTTCACTACGTGCGTCTTTATATCCATACTGATGTCGTCGACTTGAATGACGTTGCCCCGGTAGGTAAGAGGGCGCCTTTGCAGTGCGCGCACGCGTGCCGAGAGCTCCTTCATGGAAAAAGGCTTGGTCAGGTAATCATCGGCGCCGCTGTCGATGCCGCGTTCTATATCGTCAACCTTTCTATTGCCGGTCACCATGATGATGCCTCTGATGCCGCCGGTCTCGCGATATTCTTTGATGATATCCACACCTTCTTTGCCCGGCAGCATCCAGTCGAGCACAAGAACGTCATACTCTTTCTTCGAGATGATTTCAGCTACCTTTTCTCCGCTATACACCACATCGACTTCATATCCTTCCTGTTTCAGGAAGGCCGACGTGAGCAGTGCCAGCTCGCGATCGTCTTCGACGATCAAAATGTTTCCTTTCGACCCGGGACTTTGCATTCTTTGGTTTTCAACTTCCTGCGTGAGGATATCACAAGTATCTAATACCATCTTGGGCCAACCTTTACTGAGGGGGATAAGATTGTTGCCGCCAATTTAAGGTTATTTCGTGGAAGTTTAGTGACAGCGGTGGGCGGGTGGGGAGAGCAACGCCAAGACGGCAGCATTTTCATGAAAGATAGGATTTTGTTGCCTGGGCTCGCGTCACGAACTTTCCACCATTGTTGAATACATTGTTCGGGCAGCCGGAGGGTGTATGTCCGCAAGAATAAAAGCGCGCATCAGGCAAAACAAAATGATCGTTTGGAAACAGTACATTGAGCTTGCTGATTCCGCTTATTCCATGCGCAAATTCGCTGTCGGGGATAAAATGCTGCGAGCGGCCGCCCAGGACTGCGCAGACGACGCTGGGATGTGTGTTGAATTGGCAATTATTTTGGAGCGGCTTTCCACATCCCAAGCTGTGCAAAATGAATTTACCCGCCGGGAGCGGCTTTTGAAAAAGGCAATCAATATGTATGAAAGAGTTGCGGATGACGGCAGCAATGGACAGATTGCCAGATTGCTTGTCGAGCTGGCCGTATTGTCTGCGCAGAATAACAAGCACCAGGTGGCGTTGCGCTATTTCGGCAAATCATTGATTGTTAGAAAACGCAGCAAATCCGTGCCGGCTGAGGAGCAGCGGGCAAGAATGATGCGTTTGTGCAATATCTGGGCTGAGAAGAACAGGCATGACGAAGCCTTGATCGTCTTCAACCATTGCACTCGTTTGAGTGAAAAGCCCCCTTAATGATCGCTCAGTCCGAAGCGTCGCTGCTCGTTCCAGTTGCCACTCTTCGGCAATACCACACGAAGCCTGTCGACAGCGTCAGCATTGCCGAGTTTGTTGAATCTCTTCAATGAAAGCTGCAAATCAGAAAGCCAAATGAATGACCAGCGGTATTCTGCATTATTTTCAGAACCGTGCTCGATAGAGACGCGATACCAATCGGTGTCACCTAAGAAGCTTCCGGCTTGCAATAGCGATTTCCAGCCCACATAAAATGATGCTTTACTGATCTGCATGTTTTTCAGTGGAATTGAAAACAACTGATTTTCATTTTTTGAATTTAGCAGATGTTTGATTATCAAAGCAGGCAGATCCGACTTGCTTGAATACCGATTTAACAGCTCTTCTTTGTGCTGCTGATTTGGATTGGCGGCAAGAGCTGCCGCTCGCAATACTGCCACGTCATCGGTCAAGTCTTTGGCGGAAATAACGGTCCACAATAATTCGTATTGACCGCTCAAGAAAGCGTATGGCGCCAGTGCAATCGGATTGTATCCGGTCGGTATTTGTTTGTTCAGCCATTGCAGAGCTTCTTTCTCGTTTTTCCAACGCTTTAAATAGCGGTATCCGACAACTAGAAGCTCTGCTCTTTGATCTGCATTTACTTCCACTTTTGCCAAGATCGAAAAGGCACCCGCTGCACAGTCGGCACCGTAAAGCGCAGCGGCAATCTGCCCGACTTTGACACCGAAAAGGCAAGTGCGGACGTCTGCACCGACCCTACTTGCTTTGCCGAAAAGCGCGCGGTCCACGTGGCCCGGGAACGCAAGGCAGC
>JAIETE010000112.1 GCA_019745505.1 Candidatus Obscuribacterales bacterium
ATCCAGCCGGCCACGGCAAGCCAGGCGACCAGAGCTTTATTTACGGCTCGACTGTCTGATGTCGTCATTGCAGCAAGACCGCCTTCTCTCGCTTTGCCCCGGCAGTGCCTCTCTTCCTGCCGGAAACATGGGCATGTCCTGTGACAAAAAATCTCCATGGACGTTCTCTAGCGACATTGATGCCGATTCGCTCCGTGACGCTTATCTGATCGCAACCGTATTCAGTGCCGGGCTCCAGATAGAGCAAAGAGCTTTGATCAAGTAAATCCGCACCGTTCAGGGACTTGTCGATTTGCCAGTGCCGGCATAGCTTTCCCGGTCCTTCGGCGCCGGTAATTCCCAGCGCCCTGATTAGCACCGCCCCTGGTGTGCCCTCACATTCAGTGACGACGTTCAAGCAGTAATACATACCGTAAATGAAATACACATACGCAAATCCAGGCGGGCCGAACATGACTCTGCAGCGCTCGGTAATGCCGCGATAGGCGTGACAGGCAGGGTCATCCTGCGTATAGGCTTCGACCTCGACTATGGGCGCACGCACGACCTGACCAGAGGGCAATGTTCTTACAAGAGACATCCCGAGAAGTTTTGGCGCCACGTCCACAGTCGGCCCGGCGAAAAAATCTCTATTCAGCTTCTTTCTAACTTTCACAGTTAGATAGTCTAACAAATGCGGCTAGCGCATCGCTCTCACGAAAGTTTGCACTCCGCGTCGGGCTAGATAACCGCCGGCGCGATTGAGCATTCGGCCTCCGGCCATGCGCTGCTGCTGCTGACGGCGTGCTCGTTTTGCAGCACCCTTCATTTCATCGACATTACCCATCAACGGCTGCGACTTGGCCAGGTCTTTATTGACTTCGCCTGTCGCCGTCCGCTGATCTTCATTCTTGTTGTAGAAGGGTCGCCCATAGTCGGTATAAGCAACTACATCAAAATTCGTGTAATGCATGAAGGGTCGCTGACTCATGCGGTCGTGCATGATCTGGTCGGTAGTCTTGAAGGCTCCCAGTGGTGCCTTCATGCCCTTCTCGAGCACAACCGAGGCCAGCCTGGAGTCGAGAATGCAATCGGAGCTTTGCAGGCGATTCTTAGCCTCATACTTCATGTCAAAGCCTTGCATACGGCTTCTTCTTTGCTCTTGAAGCGAATGGGTGCGGAAATGATCTTGTTGCATCTGACGAAAACGCGCGTCTTTTTGCCCCTTAGATAGATTTCTGTCATTCCAGACTTTATAGAGATCTTGCCCCAGCTTCAATTCCGAAACAAGATCTTGCGGAGCCCAGTAGCCGGGAAGGCAGGTCATCACCGTACCATCGGGAGCCAGAACAAATGTCTGCAAATTATGAGGACCGGCACCATTTGTCGTGTTGACTGCATTGCCGGTGGGCATGTGAACGCCCGAAACGCCGGCATAGGAAGCACCCGTGATGTCTTTGTAGCCGACGACAAAATTGTCTTTCAGATAGGAAAAGGCTGGTTCCTGCGAGAGCGACACGGCTCTCAGCGAATTTCCGGCACTTCAAGTGGCGCCGTCGATTTTGCCCAGCATATGAATCCACACCACAAGTTTGCCGGAGCGGGCACTTTCCTGAAGCGCCATCGGCAAGCTTGTATGCCAATTTATGCCTGTAGAAAGTTCTCGAACACGATAGGACGCTTCATCGCCTTTAATTATCGGTATGGCGGAAGCCTGCGGAATCGCCAAAAGCGCCAACGCAGCCAGACTCAACAGTTTTTTATTCATCAACTGACCGGCTCCAGATGTAGAGGGGATACTTGCCCGTCAGGGGGACATATTTTTGAATACGTAATCAGCGACAAAAAAGTTCAAAATTTCGGGCGGCAAAAAGATTAAATCTCACCGCAGATAATACATATGTACCCGATATAGTCATCTTCTCGCAAATGCCGGTGTTTCTTGGGTTTGCGACTTTTAATAAGCAAAACTCGTTGCCGAAACCGCGTCTAATGCCAGATTTCCTCATAAAAGGGACAATTAGGCGGTGGCAAAACAGCCACAATCGGCAAATCCAGACAAACGGGCGGAAACAAACGTGTGCGGAATCGTAGGCTATCTCAACCTTAACAACGAAAAGCTGGACGGCTCGAAAGAGCTGATCGCAGCAATGTGCCACTCGATATTCCATCGAGGACCCGACGAAGAAGGCTCGATAGTGATCGATTCGGCAGCGCTTGGCATGACCAGATTGAGCATCATCGATCTCTCGACCGGCCAGCAACCCATTCCCAATTCGGACGAAAGCGCCTGGATCGTGTTCAACGGCGAAATCTACAATTACAAAGAAATCCGCGAACACTTGCTGGCAAAGGGTCATCAGTTCAAGACCTCCAGCGATACAGAGTCGATTGTCCACCTTTACGAAGAGTATGGAGTGGACTGCTTGCAGCATCTGGAGGGCATGTTCGCGTTTGCCATCTGGGATAGAGCCAAGCAAAGACTTTTCATAGCCCGCGACAGAATGGGAGAAAAACCTCTTCACTGGGGCATTTTTGACGGGCAATTCATTTTCGGCTCCGAAATCAAAGGATTGCTCGCCCACCCTAGCGTCAAGCGAGAACTCAATCCTGCTGCCCTTATGAAATATCTGGCGCTGGAATATGTGCCGGCGCCGAGCTCAATTTTCAAGGGCATCAACAAGCTGATGCCCGCGCATTACATGATTGTCGAGAACGGTCAGGTCTCTATCAAGAATTACTGGGATCCCCAGCCTCAACCCTGCAAACTCAACGAACAAGAGGCCTCGGAGCGCCTCATGGAATTGCTGCGCCGCTCTATCGAATTGCGCCTGATTTCGGATGTTCCTCTGGGCATCTTTCTTTCCGGCGGCATTGATTCGTCAGGAATTGCCGCAATCGCCACAAAGATTACCGGGCGCCCGATTAAGACATTTTCCATAGGATTTGCCGACCGCTCTTTCGATGAATCAGAGCATGCTCTGGCTGTCTCGAAACACATCGAAAGCGACCATAGAGTCGTCACCTTCAAGCCCGACCTGGCTTTCGAAACGATGTCGGAATTGTGGAATTTCCTCGACGAGCCGATAGCCGATGCCTCTATCGTGCCGACCTTCTTTCTTTCGAAGATGACCAAGCAAAATGTCACGGTTGCCCTTGCTGGAGAGGGCGGAGACGAGCTTTTTGGGGGCTACCCTACCTATCAGGCGCACCGCATGGCGGCGCTCTGGAAGACCGTCCCAGGCCCCCTGCGCCGCAATTTCATTGAGCCGGCTTTGCGAAAACTGCCTGTATCACTGAACAATCTCAGTTTTGACTATAAAGTAAAACGATTCATCTCCGCCGTAGATGAGCCGCCGATGCGCCGCCACCTGCGCTGGATGGGTTCTATTCCTGTCAAAGAGCACGTCGGGCTGCTCAATCCGGAAATCTATGCAATGGCAAGAGCCGGCAATCTTTCGGAAAACGAAGAAGAATTGTTCGATGCCCCCGGTTTCAACAGAATATTGATGCCTTCCTCAGCCGGCAAAGATGCTGCCGATGCGGCCATGCGCCTGGATATGAGCACCTATCTGCCGGACGACCTGCTCGTCAAGTCCGACAGAGCTTCGATGGCAGCATCCCTGGAGGTTCGCCTGCCCTTCCTTGCTTATCCCCTGGTCGAGTTTGCGCTTTCGCTTCCTACTTCCATGAAGCTGAGCCATACGAATACGAAGCTATTGCTCAGAAAGACGGTCGCTCCGCTATTGCCGGAATATATACTGAAGAGGCCCAAGAAGGGCTTTGGCATACCGGTCGGCAAATGGCTCAAAGCCGAGTTTCGTCCTATAGTCGACGAACTTCTCGATGAAGCATTCCTGCGTCAGCAAGGCATTTTCCAACCGGAATACGTGCTGGCGCTGCTTAAACAGCATGACCAGGGCCAAGCGGACAGACGCAAAGAATTGTGGACAATCCTGCAATTCC
Organism: Candidatus Obscuribacterales bacterium; assembly: GCA_019745505.1. Lineage (GTDB taxonomy): Bacteria > Cyanobacteriota > Vampirovibrionia > Obscuribacterales > Obscuribacteraceae > QKMZ01. The sequence continues at coordinate 3,946 of JAIETE010000112.1, forward strand.
AGTGGTGGTGGCGCAAGTTCTTCATGGCATCTCGCGCCAGCGAACTGGTCACCAATTGTCATTTGTAGGCCGGTTAGCCTTGCACCCACGGGGCATATAAATCTTGATTAGGTGCAAGGCGTCTGCGTCCTGTCCCTAAGTTGCTGCATCTGTTAGACTCAAATTGTGGGCCCTGACTCGATTTACAACTCCTTCATTTTCATTCCCATCCGTTAAAAGTGACCGGCACGGAAAGCATTTCTCAAGAACCAAAACTTCCTCCCAAAGAGGAATTTTTTGACGCGGTCAAAAGGCATATTTGCCATATTCTCGGATTTGATTACGGCTTCGTCGACTTGAGCAGACAGCACGATTTGCTCAATGTCTACACTTTCTCGGCAGCAGAAGATGACGCGGAGGCGCGCCAGATTGTCGAGCAATTGCAAGACGAGCACGAGCAACCACTGACGGTGGCAAATACCCATTTGGCTCAAAAGGTTACTCACACGCAATCGCCATGGGTGGGGCGAGCATTCAACAAAAACAAGGATGAAGCGGACGATCCGGAAGGTTATCCTTATGTGATTGTGCCGATGATGGAAAATCCAGTCTTCGGCACGGGAATTCATCGCGGCTTGATTCGCGTCATTTCCTTCGACAGCTCTAGAGAAGTGACGGCTCAAGACGTATCGACTTTGAAGCGACTGGGCGAACATCTGACCAGCAAACTTCCAGACGCCATGGATCTGCTGGCGCCTGAAGAGGAAGAAGAAGTCGCCGACAGTTTCACGCAGAAGGATGTTGTCCTGATTGCGCACTCCAACCGCCTTTCGCGTCGCCGCTACACGCGCGTTCTGGGCAATCGGTATCAGCTTCTGGAAGCCGAGAGCAGCGATAAGGCAATGGAATTGTTGCATCAAAATCGCATCGACCTGATTTTGCTGGACGCTGATATACAAGGAACCTCAGGATATTCATTCTGCTCGGTGCTGAAAGAGTCAGAACAGTGGAAACAAGTGCCGGTGATCTTGATCACGCCGGAATCAATGCTGAACGATGCCAATTCCGGTTCGCGCATCGAAGGCTTCAAAGCCGGTGCCGACGACTGCCTGTCCGATACTTGCGCCGACGCCGAATTGCTGGCCCGCGTCAAATCATCGCTCAAACACCGCCGCATCGAAAAGGAGCTGGCGTCTCAACTGCAGCTGCTGGACGATTATGCGCAGAGGCTGGAAGAAGCAACCGAAAAACTGCACAAAGATAAAGCGGAAGAACAGATCAAAGCAGCCAATTACCAGAAGGCCAAATCCGATTCCGAACTGCTGCGCAATCAGGACAATCTGCTTCACCGCATCAGCAATACAATAAGACGTTCTTTCGACATCAACGCCAATCTGCGAGACATGCTGGAAGAACTGGCGGGTTGGCGCGAGCTTGATTGCTGCTTTGTCGTACTGCCCAGTGAAGAAGAGCCGCAAGATTCGATCAGGGCAGAATATACGACCGAATCTGATTTCAGCATCCTCAATTCGAACAGCGACATCAAGTGCCTGGAAATCTTCAAGAAACATTTCCAGGTCGAACAAGCGCTCGTCTGCAACGATGCAGAAACAGACAGAAAGTTCGCTCCCTTTAGAGAGCAAAATCTGACATCGGTCCCCATTCTCTCGATGTTCCTCATCCCAGTCACATACGAGCAAAAACTGCTGGGGCTCTTAGGTGGTTTCCGGTGCGAGCGCGTTGCCCATTGGGTGCCGGACAACGAAACATTCCTCAAGTCGGTAGCCGACCAGGTCGCCTCGGGTGTGATGAACGCGCGCCTCTACGCGCGGGTACAACGCCAAGCCACCACAGATGGTTTGACTACTCTCTACAATCACCGTACCGGTCAAGAAAAATTGGCCGAACAATTGCGGGTCGCAGAACGCTATCAACGCAACGTCTCGGTTGTGATGATTGACGTCGACCACTTCAAATCGATCAACGACAATTATGGTCACCCTGCCGGTGATGCTGTTTTGCGCTCGGTGGCCAGCGTGATCAAAAACGACTGCCGCGACGTAGACATTCCGATTCGCTACGGCGGCGAAGAGTTTTTGCTGGTGCTGCCCGAGGTCAACACCGAAGGTGCAATTGTCGTAGCCGAGCGTATCAGACGCAGCTTGCTCGCGGAGATTGTCCACCACGACGACATCGAGATTTGTGTGACCGCATCGATGGGCATCGCGTCATTCCCTGAACACGCGCAGAGCCAGCAATCGCTTCTGGACCTGGCCGACAAATCTCTCTATCTCTCCAAGAGGCTCGGTCGAAATCAGGTTCATGCGGCAAACGATCTCAATCAAGACAATTTGATCGCCATCGAGCAAGCCGAACAAGCAAAACTCGAATCGGCTCCACCCGCCTACAAACCGACCAATTTCGTTCCACCGCCGGTCCCTCCGGGTGTCGAGGACAAAGAAGAGCTGGTTCCGGAAGTGGTCGAGATGGTAAAAGCGCTGGCGTCTACACTCTATTCGAAATCCGAGTACAACAAAGTCCACCATCTAGAAACGGCTCGTCTCTCGGAGCTGCTGGCAAAAGTAATGGGACTATCGCAAGGGCAAGTCGAGCAGATTCGCGTAGCCGGTCTTTTGCACGATGTTGGAACGCTTTCCATTCCACAAGATTTGATGCAGAAAGACGGCGTCTTCACGCAAGAAGAAAAAGAGATAATCAAACAGCATCCTATTCTCGGCGCTCAGCTGCTCAGACCGATTCGCGCCTTGAGAGATGTTTGCGAAATTCTTGAACATCATCACGAACGCTGGGACGGCACGGGCTATCCGAACGGTATGAGCGGAGAGGAAATACCGCTGGCCGCCCGCATCATTCACATTGTCGAAAGTTATCACGCCATGATCTCCGATCGTCCGTACAGACCTGCAATGTCTACGGAGCGGGCTATCCAGGCGTTGCGCGAAGGCGCAGGAAGCCAGTTCGACCCATTTTTAGTGGATATTTTCATCGCTGTCTTGAACAGCCTGAAAGAGAGCGAAAGGCCTGAAAGGAGTCTGGAAAAAGACACCCCTGCATGATTACTGTTTACACGCCATGCAAAATTCAGAAGATGAATTCAGCGATCTCAGACAACGCATAAAAGCGCTGGAGACGGAGCTGGCTGTAGAAAAACTGAAAAACAAACAGTATGAAAAGCAAGCCGCCGCCCACGATCAGCTGGAAGATGCCGGCAAGAAGCAGGAACAGAAAGGATCGCAAGGCGGCGAAAAATCTCATTTCGTTGCCAAACTAACTCACGAATTACGCACGCCTCTGAACGGCATCATCGGTATGACCGACTTGCTTTTGAAGACCGCGCTCAACGGAGAGCAGCGCGATCAAGCTCTGGTCATCAATGAATCCGCCCGCTCGCTGCTGGAGCTCATCAACGACTTTCTCGATTTTTCGCGCATCGAGTCAGGCAAGGCGGAATTGGAAATAATCGATTTTGAACTGGTGGCAAGCGTCGAAGCGATTGCCGATTTTCTTGCCGAGCAAGCCAGGCAGAAAAATATCGAATTGGTTTCTTACATCTCTCCCAAACTTCCCTCCGTCTTGAAAGGCGATCCCGGCTCGATCCGCCAGGTATTGCTCAACCTGGCCAGCAATGCCGTCAAATTCACGCAGAAGGGCAGCGTCATCATGCAGGCGGATTTGCTCGAGGCTCTGGAAAACGATGATTTGATGGTTCGTTTTTCGGTCAAGGATACAGGCATGGGTATCGAGAGCGACAATCTGGAAAAGTTGTTCGAGCCATTCACTCAAGCCAGCCTCTCGGTAAAACGCGAATTCGGCGGCACAGGATTGGGATTGACGATTTCTCGCGGGCTGGTCAACCTGATGGGCGGCAAACTGGCAGTCGACAGCAAGAAGGGCGTGGGCTCCACCTTCTGGTTCGACGTGCCTCTCAAAGCCGTAGGAGGAGGCCTTAACGGCACTGCGACTCGAGATTTGTCCGGTCGCGTCTGCCTGATTGTTTCAGCCTTCCCACTGCTGGCCGGAGTTCTGGACAGTTATACAGCGGCCTGGGGCATGCGGGTGATAAACACCGACTCTATAGAATCGGCGCTGGCTGTGTTGAATACAATCGATCAGCAGAAAAAAGCGGGCGCGGTGATAATCGACGGCGACTCCGTCGATGCGCACAGGCTTTTCATCGAAGCAGAACATCGCAATCTGCTTTCACCTAAAGTTCGAATACTTCTGCTTACATCAAACTACAACGAAGACGTGGAGTCGCATATGGTGGCAGAAGGTTTCGCCGCATTGCTGGCCAAACCGGTCAAATACTGGAGCCTCTATAACACGCTTGAACATATACTCGTCAAATCTCTGTCGCCCAAGCTCGACCGCCGTCTCACCGTACAGATTCCAAAACTAGCTCATGCCGACAAGGTAATTCTTGTCGCCGACGACAGTCAGGTCAATCAGAAAGTCGCGCTCCTGCAGTTGAAGAGCCTCGGGCTCATGGCTCGTGCTGTCTCCAGCGGCGAGGAAGCAGTGGAGCAGGTGGCGACAGGAGACTATGCGCTTGTCCTTATGGATTGCCAGATGCCCGAGATGGATGGATTCCAGGCCACCGGCGCCATCAGAAAAGCCGAGCGAGGCAGCGACAAGCGCATTCCCATCATTGCACTGACCGGCAGCGCGGACGCAGAAGGCCGGGCAAAATGCTTGGAGAGCGGCATGGATGATGTGCTTATCAAACCGGTCGCGCCAATGAAACTCATGGAAGTGATTGACCGTTTCTTGAAAGGAAAACAGCCGGAAAAGACGATGCGCACGACTCAGACGCTCTTGAAGCCGGATGCGTCGGTGGTGGCGGCAACGCCGCTGCGCGATCCGGTCGACTTCGAGCAACTCAAGAAAAGCTGTGGCATCGATGTCGCACACGACATCATTGTCGTCTATCTGTCGGCAGCCGAGACACTGCTGGGTGGTTTGAGAGAAGCCCGCGAATCGCGCGACGCCGTTGCACTGACCGCCCTCTCTCATCAATTGAGAGGCTCATCGCAAGCAGTCGGCGCCCAGGAGATGGTCACTCTCTCGGACAAACTTTCCGCATATGCCAGAAAGAACAGCTGGATCGAAGCAAAGGAAACAATCGAGTCTCTCAACTATTCTTTCAGCCGCCTGAAAAAATTCACCGAGCGCGTACTGGCAGAGGATCCCGACTTGCTTGCAAAGTAAGCAGGCGTGCCAGAGAAATGAAAAATTCGTGTCCGCCTTTTGCATTCAAATGTACAGAGTCGACAAACGCGGCGCTCGGATAATTGCCGAGTTGCTCAGCCGATAAAAACCTTATGCTTCGTGATTGGCAAGCAGAACGCATGCCATCAAGAATTTCTCTGTGCGCATCTCTATCGATGAGAGCAATATTCATCTCTGTCAGGGGCATGCTCACGACAACGGTATGTACATTTCGCGATTGCAGTTGATCGAGCAAAGTTCCCATGGCTGCAAGTTCTTTCTTAATACGCTTGTGATCTGGTGGATTGTATCGCTTCTCGTAAATTTCCAGGTCGGAAAACTTTCCATTGCCAAAGTAAAAATGTTGCAGCGCTTGCTTTCGGATCTTGCCACCCTGTAAGACTTCCCTATTCGGCTGACGCCCCAGCTTCTTTACAGCAAGCGAAACTCTCTCAAAAGAATTGCGAAACTGCTTGCACCATGCGTTCGCCCAGTAGCCGGCAGCTGCACTGATGCCGGAAAGAAATTCCCCCGCATCACCCGCCCTGGACAAAGCTCTGAAAGTTACCCTGCCATTGATCTCGTGCGAAAACAGGTTCCTCTCCACCGCAACGGTGTTGTCCATAAAGTCTCTCGGCGCCAGAAGTAGAACGACTTCATCGGGCAGGGCACCATTGTCTTCCAACTTTTGAAACAGAAGAACACAATCGGACAACATCAAAGAAGGAACCCCCAAGTCGATAACCGAGCGCACTTGCCGGTTGCTTGCGGAGACTCTGAATCCAAAGTTCATGAGGATAGACCTAAAGTGAGCCATATCGACGTAACGCGTCAGAAAGTCGGCATACTCTATAGGGTCTGGTACAGGAACGGGGACTTTCTCGTAGTATCCATCCGTCAGCACATGGGGAAAGATCACCAGTGATGAACCAGCCACCACCATGTCCGCACGCCTTCCGGAGACGACGAAATCGACCACTCTATCGATATAAGCGCGCGAGATGATCTCAGGCGCCTTCGCCAGAGTACGAGTGTGATCCGGAAGCAGGTTGGCTACAAAAGGCAACAAAAAGGCTATGGTCGAAAAAACCGCAGCAGCAACGAGAAATCTTGCCTTTTGCATGAACTGAGACCGGGAGCCGTCGAAAGCTTCCCACTAAGAGCTAAGATGCACCGCCTAGAATGTCGGCGAACAGCAAAGTGGAAAGATAGCGCTCGCCGGTGCTGCAAACAACAGTGACAATGCGC
>JAIETE010000067.1 GCA_019745505.1 Candidatus Obscuribacterales bacterium
ATGATATTGAGGCTGAAGAGCTAAGCAGGGCTGGATAAGCAACCATTCTGTCCATTGCCATCGTATTTTTCGATCTGGTATCAAATACGAACCTATATATAAGGAAGGCGAAAAAAAACTCCGCTCACCGAGAGCGGAGTTTTTTTAGTATCGAGGTTGCCCCTCAGTGGGCTTGTCGCCCCGCCCGTGGTATCAACTTTGACCAATCTGCTCCCAGTCGATCGATAAAGGCGTGAGCGTCGAGAACGTCGTCATAGCTAATTGGTGCACGATTATGGAGTTTTTCAATATCTTTTTTGGTCCAATCGTGCGGAACTTTGGGACGCTCTTTTTGATTTCGCGGAGCTGTGCCGACAATTGCGACACCTAGCGGTTTGCTGCATGTATGGCACGTGACACGCACCACCAATACACCGGGCTCCTCGCGTAGTAATTGGATTCCTTCAGACGCAAATGGGTGTGCACAAAAACGACAGAACTTCTGTTGGAAGTATTCCTGGATTGCCTGGAATCCCCCAGCTTGGTACTGACCCATGGATGACCGCCGCTTCTAGTAGTTTGGTATCGAGTGATACCATGCTTTGTTAACCAAACAGACCACAATGTGAGTGGGAATCGAGCCTTCCGCGAGGGAAGACGGGATGCCCCGTGAACAAAATTATACTAAAGGCCTGATCTTAATGAGGATGGAAAAGAAAAAATTTTCCGCGGAAAAAAGGACGAAAAATTCTGATAAATACGGACGCTACAATAGTGGGCTGAAATCTGGTTGTTGGCCGATAGTGATCAGAAAGTGGTTAGATAGCAACGGCGTTAGCAGGGAGAACGAGTGATGGCGCATATTGAGGAAATATCCGCGATGGAAATTTTGGACTCTCGGGGATACCCGACAGTCGAAGTCACCGTCGTACTGGCTAATGGTGCTGCAGGGCGTGCAGCGGTTCCGTCTGGTGCATCCACAGGCAGCTTCGAAGCTGTGGAGTTGCGTGACAAGGATCCGAAGCGCTACCACGGCAAAGGCGTATTGAAGGCTATCAACAATGTCAATGAAGTGATAGCCAAAGGACTGGCAGGCGCAAATGCATTCGATCAAGCAAGCATAGACCTGGAGCTTCAGAGGCTCGACGGTACTGACAACAAATCCAATTTGGGCGCCAACGCTACCTTGGGAGTCAGCCTGGCTGTCGCCAAAGCTGCCGCCAATGCCGTAGGCATGCCGCTCTTTCGTTATGTCGGCGGTGTATCCGCTTCCATTCTTCCTGTACCAATGATGAATATTCTCAATGGTGGCAAGCACGCAGAAGATGGTGTCGACTTCCAGGAGTTCATGATTGCTCCCGTAGGTGCATCCAGCTTTTCTGAGGCATTGCGCTGGGGCTCGGAAGTTTATCATGCACTAAAGGCGGTGCTGCACAAAAAGGGATTGAGCACCGGGGTTGGTGACGAAGGCGGATTTGCACCTTCTCTCAAAACCAACGAAGCTGCGCTTGAACTGATTGTTGAAGCAATTCAAGCCGTCGGTTTGAAGCCCGGAGATCAAGTCGCGCTCGCGCTGGATCCTGCATCAACAGAATTTTTTGAGAAGGGCGAATATAGACTTGCCACTGAAAACAAGTCACTGAGCGGTAAGAAGATGGTTGAATTCTACGAGAAGCTCTGCAATTCGTATCCGATCATCAGCATCGAGGATGGACTGGCTGAAGATGACTGGGACAGCTGGAAGTTGATGACCGAAAAGCTAGGTCACAAGGTGCAATTGGTAGGCGACGATCTATTCGTCACTAATACGAATCGTATATCTCGTGGTATCGAAAGTGGTGTCGCCAACGCCATTTTGATCAAGCCTAATCAAATCGGCACGCTTACCGAAACTTTGAAAGCGATCGAATTGGGTCGTGAACACGGTTATGCCAGCATGATGAGCCACAGATCCGGTGAGACGGAAGATGCCACTATCGCCGATCTGGCAGTCGCATGCGGTACTGGGCAGATCAAAACCGGCGCACCATGCCGTTCTGAGCGCACTGCAAAATACAATCAGCTCTTGCGTATCGAACGCGATCTGGGACGCTCTGCTGTTTATCGCGGCAAAGATTCCTTTGCACAGTTCCGCGCAGACAGTAAAAATCCTCAGCCGGCAGCGGTTAAGTAAGGTCTGAGCGATTACCGCTCTATGCCAAAGCAAAAACGATCGGTCTATTTGACCGATCGTTTTTTTAACTCTTTTTGACCTCTACTTTTTCTCTTTCAGGTTTTTGCACATGCCGTCGGCATCGGAGATTCTGTAGAGAACCGACGTCGTTCTGTATCTGCCGACATACTGACCGTCGATATATTGATCGATATAGCTTTTGGATATCATTTGGCTATCCGAGACGCGCGTAAAGTCGTCCCTCGAACGAGCGGCCCAGGCGCCTTGCACACCATCTGCCCAGTAGTAGTTGGTGCGATCGACTCGAGCTTTCTCGGCGCTGAAACTTACCTGGCTGGCTTCGGCTTCTGTCCAACCCGGTTGAGCCCAGGAGGCTACCGTTCTTCCGTCCGGTGCATGCTTGAAAGTTATTTCAGAAATTGACTTCTGTCCGGGCAGAATGGTCGACACGCCGGAGTCGACTACAGTCGTCTCGCAGCGCCAAACGCCGGCAAAGGTTCCCGGAAATGAGTTGGGAATGGAAGAGACGCTGAGTTTTTGCTCACATACGTAAGATGCCGGCTGGCTGACAGCCATTTCTTCGGCATGACCGTGCAGCATGGTCGCGGCAGACGCTGCCGTGAATACACCGGTCACAGTAAAGGCTGCCGTCACAGACATCGCGCTGGTGAAAATTGCCTGAAGCTTTCGGTTAAGTCTCAGTATGGCGCGAAGTCGGAAGGTATGCCTGGTTGCCATGATGATTGCCTAGTGTTTCGAAAAATGAGGTCCTTACACTCATTTCTTTCCCCGCCCTATGTCTGGATTAACCCAGCAGTTGGAAAGTTCCGGCTTCGATCAAAATTATTAAGATTTCCTCTTGGCAGGCTTCTAATGGAAAGAATATTTCAAATGGTAGACTGTGCCTTCTGTGATAAGGATTTCTCCGCTCAGGCATTGCTGTCTGGGAGAGACCGACGAGTTAAAAAGGAGTGATTGTCCGTGGCTAACCAAACAGTTCCCGCGTGCGAAGTTAAAGACCTCAACCTGAAAGCTGAGGGAAAACAACGAATCGAATGGTCCGAGCGTGACATGCCGGTTCTTAGACAAATTCGCGAACGCTTTAAAAAGGAACAACCATTCAAAGGCTTGCGCGTCTCTTGCTGCGCTCACATCACTACCGAAACTGCCAACCTGGCATTGACTCTGCAAGCAGGCGGCGCCGATGCAGTGCTGATTGCTTCCAACCCGCTGTCCACTCAGGACGATGTGGCTGCCGCTCTGGTCGGTGAGTACGGAATCTCGACCTATGCCATCAAGGGTGAAGATATTCCGACATATCACAAGCATATACAGGTCGCTCTCGATCACAAACCGCAATTCATCATCGACGACGGATCCGACCTGGTGGCAACGCTGGTCAAAGAGCGTCCCGATCAGGTCAAAGATGTGATCGGTTCGACGGAAGAAACCACCACTGGTATCACTCGCCTGAGAGCGATGGAAAAAGACGGACAATTGAAATTCCCTGCCATTGCCGTCAACGATGCCCAGACAAAGCATATGTTTGACAACCGTTACGGTACCGGGCAGTCGACACTCGATGGTATTATCCGCGCCACCAACCGATTGGTTGCCGGAAGAAATGTAGTTGTGCTCGGTTATGGATGGTGCGGTAAAGGCTGCGCCATGAGAGCAAAAGGCCTTGGCGCCAACGTAATCGTCACTGAAGTAGATCCTATTAAAGCGATTGAAGCGGTCATGGATGGTTTCCGCGTAATGCCGATCAAAGAGGCCGCTCCGATTGGAGATCTATTTATAACGGTCACTGGTAACAGGCACGTCATTGATGGTCCGCACTTCGAAACCATGAAGGACGGGGCGATTATATGTAACTCGGGCCATTTCGATATAGAACTGAATCTGGTGGCACTGGAAAAACAAGCGAAGTCGAAACGTCCGGTGCGCGGATATATGGATGAGTTCGTTCTGAAAAACGGCAATCATATTTATGTGCTGGCCGAAGGACGTCTGGTCAATCTCGCCTGCGCCGAAGGTCACCCGGCGAGCGTCATGGATATGAGTTTCGCCAATCAGGCTCTCGCTCTCGAGTATCTAGTCAAGAACAAAGGCAAGTTGGAAGCAAAGGTTCATACCCTGCCGGCGGCAGTCGATCAAGAGATCGCCACCTTGAAGTTGAATTCGCTCGGCGTAACTATCGACAAACTCACGCCTGAAATGACGAAGTACATGAATTCGTGGGACAGCGGAACATAAGCAGTCATTTCTGCTGGAAATTTGAAGCAAAATTCAAGAGCCGCCAACTCTATAGTTGGCGGCTCTCTTTTGAATCTTGTTAAACCACTCGTAGAAAGGGTTTTGATTGCTTTCGTTTTTGGTTTAGTTGATTTTTTGGAACATGTATCCGATACCGCGCGCGGTGAGGATCAGATCCGGGTTGGAAGAATCTTCTTCCAATTTTGAGCGCAAGCGACTGATGTGAACGTCGACTACTCGAGTGTCGATTCTATGGTCGGGCGGATAAGCCCAAACCTGCTGCAGAATTTCGCTTCTGGAATACGGCTTGCCGGAGTTGGTGACAAGCAATTCCAATAGACTGAATTCCATGCCAGTCAAGCGGATGCGCTCGTTTTTTCTCGTCACTTGACGCTTGTTTAAATCAATTTTCAGATTGCCGATCGTAATTACGTTGGAGCTCTTCGATTGGCTCGTGTCTTGATGTCTTTCTACGGTTCGGCGCAATACCGCTTTGATACGCGCTTCCAGCTCGCTCGGGCTGAATGGCTTGACCACGTAATCATCAGCACCTATTTCCAAGCCTTGTATTCTATTGGAAACATCAGCAACTGCAGTAAGCATGATGATCGGCGTGTCCGAAGTCTTGCGAATTTCGCGGCAAACTTCATAACCGTCGAGTTTGGGAAGCATCACGTCTAGTATCACGAGATCCGGTTGGAAACCGTTGAATTGTTCTAGTGCTTCTTGACCGTCGGCGGCGGTGGCTACGTTGTAGCCCGCCAATTTAAGCCGGGTTTCAAGGATTCGTCTGATCGAAGCCTCGTCGTCTACAACGAGGACCTTTTCCTGTTCGCTGCTGTTCTCAACCACTTATGTGTCTCTCTGAATTGGTAAACCGGGTCTGCTTGAAGGCAGGCTCAATAGTCAACAGGAGCGTCCAATAGTTTTTTGTCTAATAGACCGGCGTGAGCGCAAAAGGCTGCCGGATATACCGCCCTGCCATTCGTGAGTATATAACATTTAGCTGATCGCTGGTGAGGTGATTATCATCGAGGGCGATCCTGATATCTGACGGATCTCGAATGTGGCAGCCTGTCATCGCTTCGATGCCATGCCAAGGGTGTCGAAAATAGGGACATCTTACGTAGATTTTGCAAACACTTACGTGCATCCTACAACGGGTTATTGAGGTGGCTTGCACTGCCATCCTGGCGGGGTTTTGTGCAGCTTGACATTCCGGTGGTGCGCCACCATCTGCGGTTGTCAATGTCATCGAATTGCATGGTTTAAAATTGACTAAAACCCGGCATTCATCTTGCTTTCACCGGAAAATTTAAAGTGAAGTTTTTGCCCGAAAAAACGCCCTTAACGCCATGAAAAAAGATTCGTGCAACCCCCCCCGCCACGTGTTAAGCTTCTAGCCGAGTAGGTATAGTACTAGCTACTAACAACGACGGCTCCCGAAAAAAATCGGCACAGGGAGCGGGACTTGAAAGAGGGAGAGTGTATGAAGAAGCCCCAGTTGAGCTTGGCACTAAGCGTTTCGGTAGCGCTTGCGCAGGCGAGTTTACTAACGGCGCAGGCGGCGCCTTCGGCCAGCATCTGGCAGAAGATGTCCCAGGCACCGGCGAAGAGTGCAGTGCACGCACCAGTGCATGCAACCGCAAAGGCAAAGGTCGCGACACGTACTAATAAAGTGTCCGCACCGGCCGCAAAAAATCAGCATGTCGCTTTGACTCCAGCCGCCAATGCGGACGGTCAAGCAATGCTTTTCTTGATGGGCAAGAACAAGCAGACCGGCGGAAGCGTAGCTCCTGCTGCTGCTCTCACCATACATCCTCAAGTGTCGCAAGACGCAGCTGCTGAAGTCAGCACTGCCGGTGACACCAGTGAACAAAATCTGGTGGCAGTCAATAACGCCGCCGGCGAATTGCCGCAAGCAGCAGCTTCGGCTGTAGCCGCCAAGCCCTTGTTCACGATGCTCGCTCCGGATCGTCCGTCTGTAGCTCAAGGTGATGTACAGGTGACGCCGATACCACCTGTGGTTACAGGCACCGTTGACCTCGAAGAATTTAAATCGACCAACATTCTCGACCTCAAAGTTTCGCAGTCCCGTACTTTCAAGTTGAAGAACAAAATTGTCCGTACCTCTATAAGCGATCCTTCGATCGCCGAACCGGTAGTGGTATCGGAAAATCAAATCGTTCTCCTTGGCAAGGCTCCTGGCGGCGCGACCTTGGTTCTCTGGGATGACGCAGGCAACTCCGCAGCAATCGACTTGCGAGTCAGCCGCGACTACAACCAGTTGCAAGCAACACTGAGAGAAGTTGATCCTCGAATCATCGTCAAGGCATTCTCGGTCGGCGGCAGTGACCGCGTGATTCTGCTCGGCGATGTTGACAATGCCGAATCAATTATTAGAGCGTTCGGCGCGGCCAACATATATATGGATGACCGCGGCATGAACATTCAAATCGCCAACAGCCGCATTCTCAGCGCCAGACCTGGTGAAACCGCCATTGGTGCTAGCGCAGTCGGCGGTGGACAGCAAGGTCAGCTGGCTCAATTGAGTTCAGTCGACAGATATGTATTTTTCCCGAACTTAAACAACAACGTTGCCAGAGCGCAAGCGATCACCAGTGATGGTGGGCGCGTGACCAGTTTGGTCAAAGTGCGCAAGACTCCTCTTATCGCTTTGCATGTCAGCTTCATGGAATTGAACTCGACTGCTGCAAGAGAACTTGCCACTCAGCTTGGTATCGGCGTGACAAGCAACACATTCGCGTTTGGTGTCGGTGGTAACAACTCCTCGGGCGCCAACATCTTCGGAACGTTGCCGTTCGCTAACCAGACGACAATTACTGGCGTCAACGCCATTCAGACGGCTACGACAGGAACCACGATCCCGACTAACTACGGTTGGACTATGGACAACCTGGCATTCGTCACTAGTAACTCGGCAGCACCCAGTGCACCGACCGGTATCGGTCAAGCGGTTCCTTTGACTCCATCGGGACTGCTGCAAGGTGCCAACCTGTTCGGTATCCCCGGCGGTTCGAGCTTTGTTGCCGCTGACCAAGTCAACGCGTTCACTGCACTGTCCAACTTCGCAGTAGGCGACAGAACTAGAGTATCGATGAACCCCACTTTCCAGGGCGTTGTCGGTCATTCGAGATCAAGATTGCTCGCTGAGCCGACGCTCGTTTCAATCTCCGGTGAGAGAAGTTCCTTCCTGGCCGGTGGCGAAATTCCGATTCTGCAATCATTGGCAGCAGCCGGCGCGGCGCAACAGTCAGTCGTGTTCGAACCATTCGGCGTAAGACTCAACTGTATTCCGGTTCTTCTGGAAAGCGGCTCGATCAACCTGCAGGTTTCACCGGAAGTCAGATTGCTCAACCCCGCGTTGGGTATCTCCATCCCGGGTGTGACCTCCTCGGTAGTTCCTGGATTCACGACAAGAAAGACTCAGACGATTGTTGAAATGAAGCCTGGTCAAGAGCTTTATATCGCCGGGTTGCTGTCCAGCAACAATGGTCGCGATATCACCAAGACTCCTATCTACGGCGAAATTCCAGTACTGGGCGCACTTTACAGATCCAAAGCTTTCTCCAAAAACGAGAGCGAACTTGTAATTGCCATCAGACCGGAAATCATCTTGCCTGGTACCCCAGGACAGCTGAAGTTGCCGGAAGAAATCGGTCGTGTTGAAGGACCTCGCGATATCAACATGTTCCAAGTTGAGCCGACAATCATCGACGAAAGACATTACACAACCGGTCGCGCGGAGCGTCACCAAAAGACATCTCCGACATTGCCTGAAGGCGCACCGATTCCGGATAGCAATTAGGCACGGGAGTGAAATAAACAATGCAAGGTATTTTGAGGCAGAAAAAAAGGGAGAGTGTTATGAAGAAGCCCCAGTTGTGCTTTGCTCTTAGCGTGTCGCTCGCGCTAGCGCAAGCTCCAATGCTCCCGGGACTGGCAGCTCCGGCATCTGGAAACATTTGGCAAAAGATGTCCGGCGCCAAAACGGTTGCAGCTCAACCGGCTAAGGCTAAGACGACAGTCGTCAAAGCCAGACAAGCAAGCAAGCCAGTTGTCCAGGCGCAATCTATCAAGCCCGTTGATGCTGACGGTCAGGCAATGCTCTTCTTGCTGAAAGGCAAAGGTGCAGCAGCCGCCGCTCCAGCTCCCGGCGCGGCTCTGACCATCCACCCGCAAGTAGCCGATACTCCGGCTGCAGCGGCCGAGACGACAGCTCCCGCCAGTGACATGGTTGCCGATATTCCTGCTGAATCCAGGACGGCTGAGGAGCGTACCAGTGAAATCCCAACTCCTGAGATCAGCAGCAGTGCTCCTCAGACTCTGGGCGATAACGCTGTTACGAGACTCTCACCTGATGCGCTTGTCGCTCAAGGTTCCGATGCGCCCCTGGTCGCCACCCCGATACCGCCGGTGGTCACAGGCACTATCGATATGGAAGAGTTCAAATCGACCAATATCATCGATTTGAAAGTCTCCCAATCTCGTACTTTCAAATCACGCAACAAAATTGTTCGGACATCTATCAGCGATCCTTCTATTGCAGAACCGGTCGTAGTTGCAGAAAACCAAATTGTTCTTCTCGGCAAGAGCCCGGGTGGAGCGACCATGGTGCTCTGGGATGACGCCGGCAATTCGATTGCTGTTGATCTGCGCGTCAGTCGCGACTACTCGCAATTGCAGGCGACCTTGCGCGAAATCGATCCGCGTATCGTCGTCAAGGCATTCTCTGTGGGCGGCAGCGACAGAACCTTGTTGCTGGGCGATGTAGACCATGCAGAATCCATTATCAGAGCCTTTATGGCAGCTAATGCATTCATGGACGACAGAGGCATGATTATTCAAGCTGCCAACAGCCGCTTGATTAACGCTCGAGTCGGAGAACAAGCTCAGGGTGCAGCAGGTGCTGTGGGTGGTCAAACCGGTCAGTTGGCTCAATTGAGTTCTGTTGACAAGTACACCTATTTCCCGAACTTGAACAACAACATTGCACGCGCTCAGTACATCACCAGTGATGGTGGTCGCGTGACCAGTTTCGTCAAAGTTCGTAAGGTGCCTCTGATTGTTTTGCACTGCTCCTTTATGGAAATGAACTCGACAGCTGCAAGAGCGTTGGCGATTCAACTCGGTATCAACCTCAGTACCAACACCTTTGCTTTCGGTATCGGTGGTAATACCGGTACAGCCAACCAAAACTATGTCTTCTCCAATCCCGGTGTCACGACTACAGTCGTGACAAGCACGCCGGTGACTGGACCAGGCGGTGTTGGAACGGTTGGCGCTAACCAGCAAGCATATGCAGTCAGCCCGGTCATCTTCAATACCGGAAACATAATTGCAGGTCAGCCCTACACTGGTACTGGTAGTCCTTTGACCGGATTCACTGTAAACGGTATCGGTCAAGGTATCCTCAACCAAGTTCCCACGCTCTTGTCTCAAGCAGTGCTTCTGGGTTCACCCGGTTCGACAAGCTTTGCTCAAGCATTCAATGGTTTGGGTAACTTGTTCCAGGGGATCAGCATGTTCCCGACCAACCAGCAGACTCGTGTGGGTATCAACCCGACAGTCCAAGGTATCATCACGCAAAGTAGAGCCAGAATCCTCACAGAGCCAACTCTCGTGACTGTCTCCGGTGAGCGTGCCGCCTTCCTGGCTGGTGGAGAAATTCCGATTCTGCAATCGATCGCGACTGCAGGTACGTCGCAGTTCTCGGTTACCTTCGAACCTTTCGGTATTCGTCTCAACATGATCCCAGTGCTCATGGAAAACGGAAATATCAACCTCGAAGTGGCACCGGAAGAGCGCTTGATCTCGAACCAACCGGGTCTGGCTCTCCAGTTCGTCGGCGGTCAGGGTTCTATCCCAGCCTTCACCACAAGAAAGGCTCAGACCATTGTTGAGATGAAGCCGGGACAAGAACTGTTTATCT